>JANNMC010000288.1:0-1677 GCA_031397435.1 Candidatus Eiseniibacteriota bacterium | reverse complement strand
GGCTTCCAGCGCCGCGTTCTGGGCAGGTGGCCTAGCGCCCGTACTGTTCTTCTTCGCAACAGGTTTTGGATACGGCGTGCAACACAGCGCCAGCTCGGGCGGCTAGGCGCACCGCTACGGCTTCCTGCGGAAGGTGCTGGTCCTCTGCGTGGCGGATTGGTTCGCCCCTTGGGCGCAAAGAGCCGGCGTGCTGCGGATCGATTTCCTCGGCTTCATCGGTGCGTCAATGCTCGCGCTCGAGCCGCTGCGTCGAACGCGGCGCGGACCCGCCCTCGCGAGCGCGTTGCTCGTCGCCGTGATCGCGGTGCGCTTCGGACTCTCTCCGGTGCTGACCGGGCTGGGCATAGACCCCACGGAGTGGGCGAGTGTTACGGGGCGTTCGGCCGTGGCCTGGAACTCGTACCCGCCGTTTCCGTGGCTGGCGTTCCCGCTGCTGGGCTTCGTGCTCGGCGCCGCGGCCGAGCGCGCTCGTGCGCGCCTGCGGATGGATGCCCACCCGAACGCGAGCTTCCTGAGCGCGACGCTCGCGTTCGCTGCGAGCGCTGGCCTCTCCAGCGCGGGTTACCCGCTTCACCGCTACGGCACGATGTCCGTCGCCTACTTGCCGTTGGCGCTGGGCGGGATCGCGAGCGTCGCGAGCGTCGCGCTTGCGTGGCAGAGCTGGGGCGCCGGTTCGTTCGCGCGCGCGATCGCGTTGCGCGGCCTCGCATCGCTGCTCGTCGTGCCCGTGCATTATTGGCTGCTGTCGGCGCTGCGCCCGCTCGTCCCGCCGCAGAGCACTGTTGTCTTCGTGGTGGTGCTCACCGTCGCCGTGATTGCTGCGCTCGCGCTCTCGCGCTGGGCCACGCGCTGGGCGATGCAGCCCGGCCCGTTCGCGGCGCGCTGGGGAGTCGCGTGCCTGGCGTTCGGCACGCTGGCAGCGTTGCTGCTGAACGTCGCGCCCATCCCGGCCGGAGCCGGACGCGCGGCGCTCGCGTTCTCCGGACAGATCGCGGTGTGCCTTCTGTTCGTGCTCCCATTGCGGTCGACCGGCGCGTCCCGAACAGAACCTCGCAGCCTGTCCGGCGCGCAGTGATGAGCGCGCCGCGCATCTCGAAGCCGCGCCCGTTCGTGTTCCTCGACCGCGACGGCACCCTCGTGCGCGATCCCGGTTACGTCCATCGCCTCGAGGACTACGCGCTGCTGCCGGGAGTGGTGACGGGCTTGCGACTTCTCCTGGCCGCGGGCTTCGAGCTCGCGATCGTCACCAACCAGAGCGGAATTGCGCGCGGCTTCTACCGGGAGTCGAACTTCTCTGAGTTTCAGGCGCACCTCGAAGCCGATCTCGCGCGACGAGGCGTCCGCATCGCGGGGAGCTTCTTCTGCCCGCATCTACCCGCGATGGGCTGCGACTGCCGAAAGCCCGCGCCCGGCATGCTCTTCGCAGCGCGCGATCAGCTGGCTGCGGACCTCTCCGCGAGCTTCGTGATCGGGAACCACTGGACTGACGCCGAGGCTGCGCAGGCGGCGGGCTGTGCCGGCGCGGTGTTGATCGCCGATGCTCCGCCGCCTCGGCTCCCGCCGCTGGCGCGGATCGCCTCGAGCTTCGAGCAGGCGGCGGCATGGGTCGCGGAGGCCCCAATCGCTTCGTCCGAGTGGACTACGCCCTCGGCTTGACGGCGCGTCGTGCCCAGCGCT
>JANNMC010000282.1:0-3536 GCA_031397435.1 Candidatus Eiseniibacteriota bacterium | reverse complement strand
GGCCTACCAGGTTCCACGGGACCCAAAGGTCCCAACGGCCCACCGGGAAGTTCTTCGAGTGCCCAAGGCGCCCAAGGGGCGTTTGGACCGGCCGGCCCGGCTGGTCCCCCCGGAACGCCCGGAAACTCCGGCGCCAAAGGTGTACCTGGCCAAAACTCGCCCGGCGGCAAGGGACCCAAAGGTCAAAACGGTCCAGCGGGGCCTGCGTATTTGTGCCGCGTCCACATGCTGGGCAGGTGGCCGTGCGACTCATTTCCCGCACGGGGGTCCTTCTGATATTCGCCGAAGGTCGCCTCGAAGATGATGGGGCGATTCTCCGCCGATTGATGTCCCTGCGACATGGCCACCGAGGCGCGGCGCCCCGTGTTCTCGATCTTCACCGGAATACCGGCCGTCCCGATTCTGCCGCCGGTCGCCTGCGCCAGCACATAGGCGTTCTGGCCGACGCGATTCCCCACGCGGCCCGACGCGGTCCGTCCGTATCCGATGGCGATGGCGATCACGTCGGGGTGAAGCCCCGGCTGAACATGGACCGGAATCTCGATTTTCGCGTGGCCGGCATCGACGACGATCACCTCCGACGCGAGCACATTCTCGGTCGCGCCAGTGAGGCCGAGCTGCTTGGCGCGCGACGGGGCGATGAGCGCCACGTTGTCCCAGGCGATCTTCGTGACCGGATCGGGCACTTCCTGAAGCCAGGCATTGTTCGCCCCGCGGCCGTCGTAAAGCGAGACCGGAGCGTAGAGAACCAGCGTCAGCGAACCCTCCGCGCGCGCCCCCGCTTCGGGAAGTCCGGCCACCGAACCCGACCGGAAGGGCCGCGCCGTGGCGGCCGGCGTCCCCGTGGAGACCACACCGGAGCGGAGCGCCCCTTCCCAGAAGAGCTCGAACGGCGCGGCGGCATCGGCGGCGGTGTAGACCTCCGCGCGCCAGCGCTCCTTGAGCCAGTCATGCCAGGTGCCCGTATAGGCGCCGAGCGGCCCCTTGCCCAGATAGCGAGCCCAGGCGATGAGCGTCTCCTGGAACTGGCGGACATCGCAAAGCGGCGAGATAGCCGGCTGAGTGAGGCTTCGAACGCCCCGGCGCGGCTCGTGATCGTTCCACGATTCCAGGAAGTTGGCGTCGGGGGCGACGGCGTCGGACAGCGAGGCGGTTTCGTCAAGCCGCTCCGCGAACGAGACGACGAACGGCACTCGCTTCAGCGCCTCGACGAATCCGACCGCGGCTGGAAGGGTGAAGGCGGGGTTGGCGCCCTGAACGAGGAGGACTCCGACATCGCCGGAGCGCATCCGCTCGACGAGACGCGTCATCGCCTCCTCCGAACCTTGCGACTGCCGCGACGCCGAACCGGGCGTCACGGTCACGCCTTCGTTCCCAAGAGCGCTGTTCAAGATGTTCACGGCGGTCTGGAGCGCGATCGCGTGGGCGGCCGGAGCCGCCTGCGGTCCGGCCACGACGAGACTTCTGCCGCGCGCCGTCCAGAGTTCATTCGCCAGCGCCGTCAGCGATCCCTGCGGCAGGCCCGCCGACGCTTCCACGCGATCGGCCGGGAACGGGCGGAGCGCTTCCACGACCGCGGCGTCGCCCGCCATGCTTCCGCGGGGCTCCCGAACCAGGAGTTCGTTCGCCAGCGCCATCGCGACGGGATAAAGATCCTCGGGACGGACGCGGATCCGTTGATCGGCATTCGTCCCCGTGAGACTCATGGAGGGCTCGATGGCGATCAGGCGGTTCATGGAGCCCGACTCGGGACGGCGCCGGCGCGAGAAGCCGCGCGCGAACTCGACCGGGGAGAGCCAGGTGCCGAGGAAATCGGCGCCGAGCGTCACGATCAGGTCGGCCTTGTCGAAGTTGAAGCCGGGAACGAGGCGTTCGCCGTACGAGAGTTCCTGGGCGCGCGCCAGCGCATCGTTCGAGACAGCGTCGTAGACGACGTGGTCAGCCGACGGGAAGCTCGTGAGGAAGTCGCGCGTGAGGGCGAGGGTGGAAGGACTGGTGATCGTGCCCGAAAGGAGAACGACCGCCTTTCCCTGCTCCGTCGTCTGCGAGAGTGCGCGCACCGCCTTCTTGTCTACTTCGCCCCATGTCCCGGCGCGGGCCGCGCCGTTGGCGCGATCAATGAAGGCCGGCGACTTGAGCCGGTCGGGATCGTAGAGATCGAGCACCGAAGCCTGTCCGCGGGCGCAGAGGCCACCGCGCGTGAGTGGATGATCGGGGTTTCCTTCCAGCTTGATCGGGCGCCCTTCGCGCGTCTTCACGAGCGCGCCGCAAGCCGCCGGACATCCGCCACAAGTAGATGCGTAGTAGACGGCGTTCCCCGGGGTGATCTCTTCGGGCGCCTTCAGATAAGGCAGGATCTTCTCCACCGGCTTTCGCGCGCAACCCGCCGCGGCAAAGGCCGCGCCGGCGCCCAGAAGCTTCAGGAAGTCGCGGCGCGAAGGAATCTCGGTCGGCGTCTCGCTGGGAGTGCGGAACTCCCGCTCCTGGAGCGCGCGAACCGCCGGATCGCCATCGCGGTCGGCGATGCTTGTCCAGTACTTGGGTGTTCCGTTTCCGGCTACATGTGACATGCGCTGCACTCCTGCGTCGCTTGGTTCTGCCTGTGGCAGCTGATGCACCACCCCATCTTGAGCGGCTGCACCTGCTTCACGACGTCCATCGTCTCGACGGCGCCGTGGCACTGCTGGCAGGCAATTCCCTTCGCGACGTGCCACTTGTGAGGAAAATAGACGTGATCGGGGAGCCGGTGGACCCGGACCCACGGCACGGTTTGCTCCGACTGATAAAGGCTGGCGAGTTTCTGAATGTTCGGCTTGTCGGTCGCCACGACGATATGGCAGTTCATGCAGACATTTCCGGCGGGGACGGTGGCGTGACGCGAGCGCTCCGCGCTGGAATGGCAGTAAAGGCAGGGAATTTTGTTAACGCCGGCGTGCACCTTGTGGCTGAACGGGATCGGCTGCGTGGGGGCATACCCGATATTGCTGAAGCTATCGAAGAACGCCCACACGCCCGCCCCCAGCACGGCGACGACGAGTAAAGGGAGGAGGAGGCTTCTGGTCCTGGAACTCACCGCGGGTCTCATTACCTCCTTGGTACCAGAAGGTTGCGAAAGGATCGACTGCCGGAAAAAACTTTGTGAACTATGTCACATGGTCGTGGGGTCGTCAAGCGACTTGCGCCGCCAAAACGATCCCGCAACCAACACTGACGACCCCCGAGACGGCCGGGATCCAGCGGCGGAGTGGCGAGTTCGACCGACCGAGCCGCCCCAGCGGCACGGCGAGTGTGGCACTCCAGAGCGCAATCCCCCCGATGGAGCCGAGTCCGAACAGAAGCACATAGATGATTGCGCTCAAACGATCGGGCAGCGTCGGGAGGACGACCAGCGCCAGCCCCCGCTTCCTGCCAGCCCGTGGACGAGCCCGATGAGATACGGACGCCGGCGCCGGGGTCCCGGGGAAACCGGGAAATCCGGAACAGGACGGAGCAGCGACTGCACGCCAAGCACGATGAGCATGGCGGCCACGCCGAGT
>JANNMC010000274.1:0-5178 GCA_031397435.1 Candidatus Eiseniibacteriota bacterium | reverse complement strand
GCAGTCCGGCCGCCGTGGAGGTCAAGCGGCAGGCGCGGCGCGCGGCGCAATCGGCCAGTCCGGTGCTGCTGCTCGGCGAGACCGGCACCAGCAAGGAACTGCTGGCCCACGCGATCCATGCCGCCTCGGCGCGGTCGTGCTCGACTCCATCCGGCTCTCCGATACTCCGTATCGTGCCGTGCGGATGCTCGGACTCGAGGGGCTCTATCCCATCGTGGAAGGGTATAAGGACCACGCGGCCGTCGGCCTCGCGGCCACGATCTCCGACCCCCGTCAGATGGAGCGGTTCACGCTCTCCGCCTCGTTGACGCCGGGTACCGCGCTCCCCTCGAACGAACGGTGGCATCTCGCTCTCGACTACAGGCGGCCCCGGTGGAACGCGGGCGTCAAGTGGAACGGAGCCTCGTTCTATGACTTGATCGGTCCCACGAAGGCGAGCCGGAAGGGCTACAGCGCCACTGTGACGCGAACCGCCAGCATCATCCACGACCGGCCGCGCGAAATGGAGTGGAGCCTGGGAGTGGCGGGCTACGGGGGATTGGATCGTCTTCCGGAGTACCAGAACGTGGCGACCGCCGCGGGATTCGACAAGCTCCTCACCTCGAGCATCTCGCTCTCGTATCGAAATCTCCGTTCCTCGATCGGGGCGATCGACGCGGAGAAGGGGATCAAGTGGCGCCTCGCGGGCAGTCAACAGCTCGTCCGGCAGGGTTTCCAGGGGAGCGCGGTCTGGCAGGGCTACCCGCTCGCCTACGCGACACTGGACGTCGGCACGCCCCTTCCGATTCGGAACTCCTCCATCTGGCTCCGCACGGCCGCGGGGACGGCGGCCGGCTCACGCGACGATCCGTTCGCGAATTTCTTCTTCGGGGGGTTCGGCAATAACGGCGTCGACTATCGCGACGTGAAGCACTACCGCACCTACGATGCTTTCCCCGGCCGCGATCTGAATGAGATCGGCGGACGCAATTTCGCCAAGGCAACCGCCGACTGGTCGCTCCCGGCATGGCGCTTCCGCCGCGTCGGAGTGCTCCCGTTCTACGCCGCCTACGCGCGGCTCGGGCTCTTTGGGAGCGGCCTTGTGACGAACCTTGACGATGCGGCATCGCGGCGGAAACTCGCGTGCGCCGGAGCCCAGGTCGACATCCGCTTTCAGCTCTTGACCATGCAGCCGCTCACGCTCTCGACCGGATATGCCCGCGCCTTCGAGCGCGGCTATCTCCCGACAAGCGAGTGGATGGTGTCGCTCAAGATCCTATGAGGCTCCCGGCGTGAACGGCGGTGCGTATCTACTCCTCGGACTGCTCCCGGTCCTCCTCTTTCTGATCGCGCTCCTCCTGCTCGATTCCTTCAAGCTGGTTCGCCACCTCGACGTGGCCAGGAGCGTCGGCGCCGGGGTCCTGGCGGCGGTCGCCAGCCTTGGCGTGAACGTCGCGCTCATGAAGCTCGGAGGCGTCTCTGCGGAAACGCTTCCTCGGTTCTTGGGACCGCTGGTCGAGGAGATCATCAAGGCGGCGCTGGCGGTCTGGCTGATCCGCACGCGGAGGGTCGGTTTCCTGGTCGACGCCGCCATCCACGGCTTCGCCATCGGGACGGGATTCGCGCTGCTGGAGAACATCTACTTCGCGCAGGCGCTGGGGGATGCGGGGATCGCGCTCTGGCTGGTGCGCGGACTGGGCACGGCCATGATGCATGGTGGCGCCACGGCGGCCTTCGCCATCCTCGGCAAGGGCCTCGCGAACCGGAGCGGAGCGGGCTTTGCCATCTTCCTGCCTGGCCTCGCGATCGCGGTCCTCGTCCACGTCGTGTTCAACCTCTTCGTGCTCCCGCCGCTCGTGACGACCGGCCTCCTGGCGGCGGCGATGCCGATCCTCCTTTCCGCTGTCTTCGCGCGGAGCGAGCGCGCCACGCGTGACTGGCTGGGCGTCGGCATGGACCGTGACGTCGAAGCGCTGGAGCACATTCTCACCGGCGACGTCGTGGAAACGCCGGTGGGGCACTACCTCTCACAGCTCCGTTCCCGCTTTCCGGGCGCGGTGGTGGCCGACATGCTCTGCATGCTCCGCGTGCAGCTCGAACTCTCCCTTCGCGCGAAGGGGATGCTCATGGCGCGGTCGGCCGGTATCGAGCTTCCACCCGATCCCGAAGTGCGGGAGAACCTGACGGAACTTCATTATCTGGAGAAGTCGATCGGCACGGTCGGGCTGATGGCGCTCAAACCCCTCATGACGGAAAAGGAGCGTTGGGAGCGGGAACTCCTGCGCGGATGACGTTGGCGATGGACGTGCGATGGGGATATTCGGTCCTGGGGTAAGGGGGCCGCTCGGCCGTTTTGGGCGCGGTGGACGGTAGCCGCCGGCTGGACTATCCTTTGCCGAGACGAGGCAGCCCGCCCAGGACATCCAGCCCGACTCGCCGCCCCGCTCCGGGGTGACGCCGCGCGGCTTGAGCGACGGAGGTAATTCCATCACGGAATCGAGGCTCTTTTCCCTCCGCCAGGAGATCGACCGTCTGAACGAGGAAATCCTCTCCTCCATCCAGAAGCGCGGTTCCGTCGTGCTCGAAATCGCGGCCCTCAAGCGTGCCCTGGGATTCGACGGGCACGACGCGAAGCGTGAAGAGGAGATGCTCCTCAGCCTGACCTCCGCGGCCGGGGGACCGTTCGGGCCGTCCGAAGTGCGGGAGATCTTCAAGGCGATCTTCCGCGCCTCTCTCGACATTCAGAATGTCGAGGGACGGAAGGCGATGCGCGTGTTTCGCCCCGACCTCGTGCCGGCCTCGGGCTTCCTAGTCGGCGACGTTCCGATCGGTGGGCCGGAACCCGTCCTCTTCCTGGGCCCCTGCTCGGTTGAGACAGCCGAACAGATCGAGGCGATCGCGGAGTTCGTGTCTCGTATTCCGGGACCGAAGATTCTCCGAGCCGGTGCGTTCAAGCCGCGTACGAGCCCCTACACATTTCAGGGATTACGGGAGGAGGGGCTAAAACTCCTGCGTCAGGCCGCCGACCGCCACGGGCTCCTGGTAGTCACGGAAATCCTGGATACCGCTTCGCTTGACGTGGTGGTTCAGCACGCCGACATGCTCCAGATCGGCGCCCGCAACATGTACAACACAGAACTGCTCAAGGCCGTCGGACGCTCTGGCAAGCCGGTCCTCCTGAAGCGCGGATTCATGGCGACGCTGGAGGAACTGCTTCTCTCCGCGGAGTACATTCTCGCGGGCGGAAACGAACGCGTGGTTCTCTGCGAGCGCGGCATCCGCACGTTTGAGCGTACGACTCGATTCACGCTCGACATCTCCGCGGTGCCGTTGCTCCAGCAGGAGACCTCGCTACCCGTGATCGTCGATTTGAGCCACGCGCTCGGCCGGAAAGACATCATGGCACCCTGCGCGAAGGCTGCACTGGCCGCGGGCGCGGACGGCCTGATGATCGAGATTCACAACCGGCCCGATCAGGCGCTCTCGGACGGGTTCCAGCAGTTCGACTTGAAGGAGTTTTCCGTGTTTCTCGACAGTCTCGGCATTCGTTCCGCCGCGCTGCCGGAGCCGATATTGGGAGGGCTTCATGGCTAGGGATACGATGACGCGACACGCCTCAGGCGAGCCGGCCGGGACAAAGGATCAGATTTTCGCGGAGCCGGCCGAACGAATCGCCGACTTCGACTTTGGCGGGAAGACGGCAGCGGTCTTCGATGACATGCTGGGACGATCCGTTCCGTTCTACGCGGAAATGCAGCGGATGATCGGCGAACTGGCGTCCGACTACGCGGCCGAGGGAACATCGATCTACGATCTCGGCTGTTCGACCGGCACCACGATTCTCACGATCGCCGAGAACATCCCGCGCGAGCGGAACGTCAGGTACATCGGCGTCGATTACTCGCCCGAGATGCTCGAGATCGCGCAGCGGAAGCTGACGGAATCGGGATTCGATCGCCCGTTCGAACTGGAGTGCGGCGACCTCAATTCGGGGGTGCGGATCGACAATGCCTCGGTGGTTCTTCTGGTGCTCACGCTTCAGTTCATCCGACCCCTCTATCGCCAGCGCCTGATCAAGAGCATCTACGACGGTATGACGGAGAAGGGCGCGTTGATCCTGGTCGAGAAGGTGCTTGGGGAGAATTCCGAGTTCAACCGTCTCTTCATCCACCACTACTACGAGATGAAGCGCGAGAACGGCTACAGCGATCTGGAGATCGCCCAGAAGCGCGAGGCGCTGGAGAACATCCTGGTTCCGTATCGGCTCGAGGAGAACAAGGAGCTGCTCCGCGAACAGGGATTCCGGCACGTCGACGTCTTCTTCAAGTGGTACAACTTCTGCGCGATCATCGCGACCAAGTAGTGCCCGCCGCCCTCCATCGCGCGCTGGTTCGGTTCGGGAACTTCCTTTTCACCGGACGGAATCACATCTTCCCGCTCGCCTTTCTCGCGATCGCCGCGGCGTCGACTCCACTCGCGCCGTTCGGAAACGAACGGGCTGATCTCGCGCTGGACGCGATCGGACTCGGCGTCGCCCTGGCGGGACAGACACTCCGCGCGATGGTCATCGGGCTGGCCTACATCCGGCGTGGCGGGAAGGGGAAGAAGATCCACGCGGACAGCCTGGTTCAGGACGGCTTCTTCGCGCACTCCCGAAACCCGCTCTACCTGGGAAACATGCTGGTCTTCCTCGGGCTCTTCCTCGTGCTGAACTCCATGGTGGGATACCTCGTCGGCGTTCCTTTCTTCTATCTCGCCTACCTGAGCATCACGCTCGCCGAGGAAGCATTTCTGCGGAAGCAGTTTGGAGACGAGTACCTCGCCTATTTCAGCCGCGTGAACCGGTTTTTCCCCTCGCTTCGAGGTCTGGGCGCGACGATGCGGAGCATGACCTTCGACTGGGGTCGCCTGATCCGGAAGGAATATGGTTCCACGTTTCTCTGGATCACGACTGCGCTCGGGCTCATGGCATGGGAGAGTGCGGTACGGCATGGATGGAGTTCCATCGCGCCCCGGGCCCGCGTCCTGGCCGCGGTCTGGGTGGCGGTACTCGCGCTCTATCTGGTAGCGCGCTATCTGAAGAAGACCGGGCGTCTCTCCGCCTCCCGGACCGCCACTTCGTAGGCCCGGCGCCGCGCGCTCAGCGCCAGAGTCGCGCGTTCCCCGTGGAGCAACGACGGGGTCAACCGTCCCTGGCCG
>JANNMC010000249.1:0-9553 GCA_031397435.1 Candidatus Eiseniibacteriota bacterium | reverse complement strand
ACGCCGGTCGCGCGCTGAAACACTCGAAGGAAGTGATGCTGGCTGAGCCCCGCCACCGCGGCCAGCGCCCGGAGCGACTGCCGTTCCTCGAGTGTCGCCTCGATGGCGCGGCAGACGCGTTCCACGCGCTTCAGGTTCTCGTCCCACGTTGAGGCATCGCGCGGCCTGCAGCGGCGGCAGGCGCGGAAGCCGCCCGCCTCGGCTTCGGCGGGGTTCGCGTGAAAGCGGACGTTCCCGCGGAGCGGATGGCGCGCCGGACAGGAAGGCCGACAGTAGATCCCCGTCGTGCGGACGGCCGTCACGAAGAGCCCGTCGTAGCGCTCGTCGCGGGCAAGCACCGCCTTCCAGCGGTCGTCGTCGGACCGCGGCGGCTTCGGCGCGCTTTTAGCGCTCGGGGACTCGTGGCGGGGGCTCATGGCATCACTCCTGCGGGAATCGTAGCCGGGTGGCCGAGGACCCGATATCCGGGTTTTGCGGTCAATGTCGGCGAATCGCCTCGCGGTCAGGCGCGCGGCCGAAATCGATCGGCGTCGACGCCGAGACATCGGTCCTGCACGACCTGAATTCCCGCCGCCGCCAGCCGCGCCGCGGCCGCGTCGTCTCGAATCCCCGACTGCAGCCAGACGAGCCGAGGGCGCCGCTCCGGCGGGAGCGCCAAAATCTCATCGGCGATTCCCGCGATGAACTGGGGCGCGCGAAAGACGTCGAGCGTGTCGAACGACTCGGGGACGGCGGCGATCGACGCATAGCAGCGATCGCCGTCGATCGTCTCGAACTTGGGATTCACGGGAATCACGCGGATCCCATGCGCACGGAGCATCTGGGGGATTCGGTACGCGGCAGCGCCGGGGTCGGTCCCATCTTTCATGCCGAGGACGGCCACGACACGGATGGCACGGATAGCCGCTTCGATCGCCTGGATCGATTCGAGAAGATTCGCGTCGGATATCATGGAATCCTCAGCGGCGCTGCTAGAAGTACGCGGACAGCGTGACGGTCGCCGGGCTCGTCTGGAGCGAGATGCGCTCCAGATTGCTCCGGTCGCGGCCTACCGAATAGTAGGAGTTGTCGGAGGTGGTCGACTCGTAGGAGTCGGACTCCGTTCCCCAGGAATACCCGGCCCAGACTCCCGTTCTAGCGCCCAGGGAAAGTCGTCGCTTGAGGAACCACTCGAACCCGACACTCAAATCGAGCGCCGCGGAACGGAGAACGACCGCGCGGGTGTCCCGATAGGTCTCGGTTGTTGGCCCCAGAAAGGAGTAGTAGGGATATATCCGGTCGGACGAGCTCTTCCACTCGTTGTAGCGCAGCGATGGGCCCACTTCCCAAAAGATCGAAAGGTCGTCGACCACGGGGTGGTAGCGCTGCAAATGGAGAAAGAGAGCGTACGCGTGGTTCTCGTCGATGCTCTCCGCGTCGCCCTGACTGCTGCGAAAGTTTGGGTTCGATGTGACGGAGAATCTCTCGTACGAGGTCTCTCCCTCGGCCTTTGCTTCATAGAAACCAACGCTAGCGCCGAAACGGAGGGCCGAGCGCGCCGAACGATGCCGCTTGGCCGAGATCGTTACTCCCGAGGAGAAGCCGAAGTCGTACCGATACGACGGATCGAGCTCGAACTCGGCTGCCCAGGCACCCGGGCGGAGGGGGGAGTCGGCCTTTTCCTCCTCGGTCCGCGCGATGGCAGGCAGGAACACCGAAGCCATGAAAGCCAGCGCGATCGCTCCCGCCAGCACTCTTGGCCGCGGGAACGGGGTAGAGCCTGAGTACGGCATGGGACCTCCACGGTAAGGGAACTGCAGCAGTTTACCGCCCCCATTGGAAGGGAACAACGGTGGTGGTAGGCTCCCCCCTGACCCGTCCACCGCATACCAAAGTAGGGGGGAAGCCGTCATGAAGGGACTAGCCGTCATTCTCGCCATTCTGTTCGCCACGCCGGCGTTCGCCGGGGAACCCGCCAAGGGGCATGCAAGTCCCGCCGCCGCCCCCGCCGCATTCGAGCGGCTGAAGGGGCTGGTCGGTTCATGGCAGGGCGTTGGGGAGGGAGGGGAGAACAGCACCACCTCGTTCGAACTCGTGTCGAACGGCAGCGCCTTGATGGAACGCACGGCCATGCCCGGCGTGGTGATGGTGAATCTCTACCATCCGGACGGTGATGCCGTGGTGATGACCCACTATTGCGCCTCGGGCAACCAGCCACGGATGCGCTGCGCGAAGGACGGCACGAGCCTCGCCTTCACGATGGCCGACATCACAAACTGGAAGAAGGGCGAGGCGCGGATGTCGGCCGTGACGGTGACCCTGATCGACGCCGACCACATGAAGCAGGATTGGATCACCGACGAGGCGGGCAAGAGCACGCCGATGACCATGGAGTTCGTTCGAAAGAAGTAGGTGAGGGCCGCTCGGCTCCGGGAGGAATTCCTTGGCGACACGGAAGGCGATGAAGCAGGCGACCACGGCAGGCGCCCGGCGCCGCTCGCAGCATGATGCGGGCAAGGCGGCCACGAAGCCGGCCCCGCGGCGTGGCGAGAACGGTGCGGCGATGGAATTGCTGCTCAACATCGCGGACGTGGAGGCCGCCGCCCGGCGGAAGATGCCGCGCGCTTCCTTCGATTACTACGCGGGCGGCGCGGAGGATGAGCAGACCCTTACCCGGAATCGCGCCGCCATGGAGCGCTGGGTGCTGCTCCACCGCGTGCTCGTCGACGTCAGCAATCTCGACTTGGCCACCACCTTTCTAGACGCTCCGGTCACGATGCCGATCGCGCTCGCTCCGACGGCATTCCACAGACTGGCCCACGCCGATGGTGAGCGCGCCACGGCCCGCGCGGCGGGAAGCGCGGGCGTTGTCATGACCGCCAGCACGATCGCATCCACCCCCCTCGAGGGAATTGCCGAATCGGGTACGGGTCCACTGTGGTTTCAACTCTATGTCTACAAGGATCGGGAGCTTGCCCGCGATCTGGTGGAGCGCGCCGAACGCGCGGGATATCGTGCCCTGATGCTCACCGTGGACACACCGATCCTCGGCCGTCGCGAACGCGACTTCCGGAACGGCTTCACCCTTCCTGCCGGCGTCACGATGGCGAATTTCGATGCCTATGGCGACCAGTTCAAGCGCTGGAATCTCCCGGGCGGAATGGCCGCGAGGGTCCACGACCTCATGGACCAGTCGCTGACCTGGGACGCGGTGGCATGGCTCCGATCGATCACGCGGCTTCCGATCATCCTGAAAGGAATCGTCCGCGCCGACGACGCGCGCCGTGCCCTCGATGCGGGTGTCGACGCCATCGTCGTCTCGAACCACGGCGGACGCCAAATGGACGGGGGAGAGGCGACCATCCTGGCACTCCCCGATGTCGTGGAAGCGGTCGCGGGCAGAGTGGAGGTCTACGTCGACGGAGGATTCCAGCGCGGGTCGCACGTCCTGAAGGCGCTTGCCCTGGGCGCCCGAGGTGTCCTCATCGGCCGGCCCTATCTGTGGGGGTTGGCGGCCGGAGGCGAGGCCGGCGTGGCGAGGGTCCTGACCATCCTTCGCGGCGAATTATCGATGGCCATGGCGCTCGCGGGCACTCCGAGACTTTCCGATATCGATCGTTCGCTGGTTCGACCCGCCTAGTTCGTTCATCATTCCGGACGCCCCAGGATACTCCTGCGATCAAGGCGTAACGCATTATTTTGCTATGCTTTAGCGACTCCATGGCGCGCGTTGTGTCGGAATCCCCTATGATGACCTGACACGCAATCGTGTCGAGAGATTCGCAGGAGGGCGGGATGCCGGTTCGCACCTGGGTGCGGCGCTTTCCCCGGGACATCTCAATGCTGCCGGAGATCTTCCATTTCGCGCACGACTTCGCGGAGAAGGAAGGTGTCGAGGCAGGTCCAACCCATGCGCTCGACCTCGTCCTGGAGGAGCTCTTCACCAATTTTGTCCGGCACAATCGTGACGGGCGCCACGATATAGAAGTCGGCCTGGAGCGCGGCAATGGCGCGGTCCAGCTTACCCTTCGCGATTTTGACGTCGCTCCATTCGACCCGACAAAAGTGCCTTCCCCCGACCTGACGCTCCCGCTCGAGGCACAATCGAGGGGAGGGCGAGGCATTCATCTCGTGCGCAAACTTTCGCGCGACTTCCACTACGGTCACCGGGACGGCGTGAGCGCCATCATGGTGTCTCTCTCCCTCTCTCCCGGGCAGGAGCCCTGATGTTTGACATCAAACTCGGCACAAACGGCAACCTATCGCTCTCTGGCCGGCTCGATGCGTCACACGCCGATCGTGCTGTTCAGACCCTGAAGCACGTTTCAGGGGAGGTGATCGCCGATTGCGAGGCGCTCGACTACATCTCAAGCGCCGGCATCACTGTTATCTTGGAACTCCACAAGCGGTTACACGCGTCAGGGGGCGGCCTCCGCCTGGTCGGTATGAACCCCAAGATCCGGACCGTCTTCGTCTACACCGGCCTCGACAAGGTGCTCAACATCGAATAGGGGAGCCCGGGCGCCCCGCGCATGGCAGGCGCCAAAGATTTTCACCAACCTGAGCGGACGTGGCTTGTACTGATGAATGACACGGACGAAAGAGCCCTGGTCCAGCGAGCCAGGCAGGGAGACTCGAGGGCCTTCGGAGTGCTGGTCGATCGATACCAGCACATGGTCTACAACCTTGCCCTTCGGATGGTGAACGACCGCGACGAGGCGCAGGACATCGCCCAGACGGTCTTCGTGAAGGTCTTTCAGAATCTCGACTCGTACGAGCCGCACTACCGGTTCTTCTCCTGGATCTACCGGATCGCGCTGAACGAGTCGCTGAACCACCGGGGACGGCTCCGGCGGCACGAGGAGTTGGATCCGGGACTCGAATCCAACGGACGCGGCCCGGACGAGTGCGCGGCGCTCGGCGAAATGCGGACGGAGATCGGAAACGCGCTGATGCAGTTGACCGCCGACTACCGGACCGTGGTGATCATGCGGCACTTCCTAGAATTGAATCAGATGGAGATGAGCCAGATTCTCGAGGTGCCCGAAAAGACCGTCAAGTCGCGGCTCCATACGGCGCGGCGACTCATGGGTGACATTCTGAGCCGGAAAGGAATCACTCAACCGTGAACCGCGAGCAGTTCGAGCGTATCGCCAACGACGAGATCGACGGCGTTGCCACCCCGGAAGAGCGGGAGGAGCTTCGCCGCTACCTCGACGGGAATCCAGAAGCACGCGAATCGTATCGCGCACTGCAGGAGTTGGTCGGCACCTTGAACCAGGTCGGACTGGAGTCCTCTCCCTCCGATTTGAAGCCGAACATCCTGCGCGCCACGACCTCGGGTGCCGAAGCCCCTGCGCCGGTGACGGAGGGCGGGTTCTGGCGGTCGCTCCTCGCGGGAGTTTTTCACGCCGTCCCGTGGCGAGAAGCGGTTCCGTTCGCGGCGGGCGTCGGGGTGGGCGTTCTGGCCATCGCGCTGGTTTCCGGGGATCTCGTGGGGAGTTCCCGGGACCGGCTCGCGAATCTGCGAGGCACGATGATGCCCCAGGCCACGCACCGCACTGCTCCGGCCGCGGAGAAGAACGTGATCGCCGTGGCTGGGGCTCGTGTCACCGTCACAACGTGGGGGAGTGGCTCCAGCGTGACGCTTCAAGTCGAGGTCGAGCCGGGCGCGGCGGATGAAGCCGTCGTGGAAATCTCGGGTCCGACCTTCCGAGTCAGCGATCTCCGCATCGATCCGCCGGGAGCGGGCGATGCAACCGTCGGCCCTACGGGAGTTCGAATCGGGCAGCGCGCGGGGAATGGGGTTGGTGAGTACGTCCTTCAGCTGCGCGGCGAGGAAGCGCATGTGGCGCCCCTCGAGATTGTAGTCCGTTCGGGGGGGCAGGCCGCGCGAACGGCAGTGATGGCGGGTTCGTCGGGATCCGCCAAGTAGACCCAATGAAGGGGGAGGCTTTAAAATGAATAAGCGTGTTTTCGTTATCACCGGGCTCGTTGTCGCCGCCGGTGTCGGTATTGCCGCATGGCAGGGCCAGATTCCGCCCAAGTGGGGCACGCAGGGAACGATTGGCGCCGCGGACCGGTACCAGTCGACCCAGATCACGTCCGAGGATGTCGCGCTTGATCCGGCGGCGCTCAACGACCTGATCCAGAGCGATGTGTTCCATCGTTTGGTGGCGAACCCCGAGTTCCGCAAACTGGCGAAGAGCGAGGGATTCCAGAAATTGGCCTCCTCGCCCAGCTTCCAGTCTCTGATTCGGAGCCCCGACTTCCAGACGCTGGTCCAGAAGAAGGAATTTGCGCAGTTCGCCTCGACCGAAGGCTTCCAGAAGGTCTACTACCCTCGCGACGTCGAGAAGGCGCAGGCTATCCGCGACTTCGAGAAGGCGCAGTTCGTCCGCGATTATGAGAAGGCCCATCCGATCCGGGACTTCGAAAAGACGCAGGTGATCCGGGACTTCGAGAAGGCCCAGACGATTCGTGACTTCGAGAAGGCTCAGGTGATCCGCGACTTTGAGAAGGCGCATCCGATTCGCGACTTCGAGAAGACTCAGGCGATCCGGGACTTCGAGAAGGCGCAATTTGTTCGCGACTACGACAAGGCGCATCCCATCCGCGACTTCGAGAAGACCCAGAGGATCCGCGATTTCGAGAAGGCTCAGGTGATCCGGGACTTCGAGAAGGCGCAGGCGATCCGCGACTTTGAGAAGACGCAGATGATCCGCGACTTCGAGAAGGCTCAGTTTGTCCGCGATTTCGAGAAGGCCCAGGTGATCCGCGACTTCGAGAAGACGCATCCGATCCGCGACTTCGAGAAGACGCAGGCGATCCGCGATTTCGAGAAGGCTCAGGTGATCCGCGATTTCGAGAAGACGCATCCGATCCGCGATTTCGAGAAGACGCAGGCGATCCGGGACTTCGAGAAGGCTCACGCCATCCGCGATTTCGAGAAGGCTCAGGTGATCCGCGATTTCGAGAAGACGCATCCGATTCGCGATTTCGAGAAGACGCAGGCGATCCGCGACTTCGAGAAGACGCAGGCGATCCGGGACTTCGAGAAGGCCCAGACGATTCGCGACTTCGAGAAGGCTCAGGTGATCCGCGACTTCGAGAAGACGCATCCGATCCGCGACTATGAGAAGGCCCAAGTGATCCGGGACTTCGAGAAGGCTCAAGTGATCCGGGACTTCGAGAGGGCCCAGGTGATCCGCGATTTCGAGAAGGCGAATCCGATCCGCGATTTCGAGAAGGCTCAGGTGATCCGCGACTTCGAGAAGCTCCAGGTTCCCCGGGACTTCGAAGCGATCGTCCGCTCGGCTGAGTTCCAGGCGGTTGCCGGCAATCCCGCTTTCGCGGAACTCGCTACCTCCAAGGAATTTCTCCGGCTCGTCTCGAATCCCGAATTCAGCAAGGTGATCGGCTCGAGCGACTTCGCGAAGATGACCGACACCGGAGACCTCGGCAAGCTGATCGTCTCGCCGGAATTCTCCAAGGCGATCAACGAAGTCGAGTAACACTCGGCACGAGACCGGCAACACGACCCGACATCTCCTCTCTTCAAGAGAAGGGCGGCGCGGAAGCAGCGGCGCCGCCCTTCTCGTTGTATGCTCCCGGCCTTAGCCCCGTAGCGGGGCGTGGCGCCGGCCGGCCTGATTCCCATCGATCGGCCGGACGGGACGCAGGGACTCCGGAGGGGAATTGCCCGATGACTCATCGCCCACAGCGAGCCGCGAACGCCATCCTCGGCACGTTGCTCGCGCTGCTCCTGACCACCCCGCCGACGTCTGCCCGCGCCGAGACGCGAACCCTCGAGACTCCCCACTTCCGAGTCGTCTACCAGGCACCGATGCTGAGTTACCTTGCCCCCTACGCGGCTCGCTGCTTCGAGAACTCGTTTCGATTTCATCGCACGCTGTTCAACTACACGCCGTGGGACAAGGTGAACATCATCCTTGGCGACCCGAGCGACTACGGCAATGCCGGCGTCTCCGTGAATCCCCGAAACATGCTCGAGATGGACGTCGCTCCCGTGAATTTCGTCTACGAGTCGGGTCCGTCCAACGAGCGCGTGAATTTCACAATGAACCACGAGGCGGTTCACATCGTCGCGCTCGATCAGGCCGCTGGGTTCGACCGCGTCGCGCGGCGGCTCCTTTCGGGCAAGATCCGGGAATCGAGCGACCATCCGGAGACGATGATCTACTCCTACCTGACGGTCCCCCGGCGCGCGGCGCCGCGCTGGTTTCACGAAGGGGCGGCTGTCTTCTTCGAGACGTGGATGGCAGGCGGGCTGGGTCGCGCTCAGGGCCCCTATGACGAGATGGTGTTCCGTTCGATCGTGCGCGACGGGAGCCGGATCTACGACCCGCTCGGACTCGAGTCCGAGGGGACGAAGGTCGACTTCCAGGTTGGCGTGAACTCGTATCTCTACGGCACGCGCTTTCTCTCCTATCTGGCCCTCGAGTATGGTCCCGAGCGAGTGGTGGAGTGGGTCCGTCGCGGACCGGGGAGCAAGCCCTACTTCGCCTCACAGTTTCGAAAGGTCTACGGCCGTTCTCTGGACCAGGGCTGGAGCGAGTGGATCGCCTGGGAGCGTGAGTTCCAGCAGGCGAATCTGGATTCGCTTCGCCGATACCCGACGACCCCTTACCACGACATCTCCCCACGCGCGCTGGGATCGGTATCGCGCGCCGTCCTCGATCCGGAGCGAAGGACACTCTACGCTGGCGTCCAGTACCCCGGCGCGTTCGGGCACGTCGCGGCCATCTCGCTGGACGGGGGAGAGCCCCGCCACCTTCGCGACGTCAAGGGGGCGGCGCTCTATTTCGTCACGTCGATCGCTCGGGATCCAGCGTCCGGCACCCTCTTCTACACCGAGGACAACAGCTCCTGGCGCGATCTCTGCTCCCTCGATCCGGCGACCGGGCACTCCCGTGTCCTCCAGAAGGACCTCCGCGTGGGGGATCTGGCGTTCAACGCCGCGGACAGCAGTCTTTGGGGTGTGCGGCACTACAACGGCATCTCGACCCTCGTTCGAATTCCGGCGCCCTACACCGACTGGAATCGGATCGCGTCGTGGCCATTCGGCCAGGATCTCTACGATCTCGACATTTCCCCGGACGGGAAGCAGCTTCTGGCCTCGTTCGCGGAACCGAGTGGCCGGCAGACACTCCGAATCATGGAAATCGCGGAGATGATGCAGCGCGATTCCTCAGCCACCATCACCACCTTGCACGACTTCGGTTCCTCGATCCCTACCGGGTTCGTCTTCTCGCCCGACGGCCGCTTTCTGTTCGGTTCCTCGTACTACACCGGGGTCTCCAACATCTGGCGTTTCAATCTGGAGTCGCGCGCCATGGAGATCGTCACCAACACGGAGACCGGCTTCTTCCGGCCTCTCCCTCTGACGAACGACTCCCTGGTCGTCTTTCGTTACACCGGGGAGGGGTTCGTCCCGGCGACGATCGGGGCGCGGCCGCTCGAGGACGTCAGCCCGATCTCGTTCCTCGGCAATAGAATCGCGGGCCGCTACCCCATCGTGCGAGAGTGGAAGGCGCCGCCGCCGAGCTCGGTC
>JANNMC010000228.1:0-1550 GCA_031397435.1 Candidatus Eiseniibacteriota bacterium | reverse complement strand
CGCAAAAACCACTATCCACCACCGCAGGCCGGCCATGACCAGGGCGACCACTCCGGCCACCCCGACACGCCGGCACGTATCCAGCGTAGCGAGCCAGCGCTTTTAGCCGCCCACCGAGAACTTCTGGTATTCGACCACGTTGTACAGATAGGTCCCTTCCGCGACGCGGCGCTCGGCAGCCTCGAACTCTTCCTGAGAGATCGGCACGAAGCGGACGCGATCGCCGGCGCGGAACAGCACGATGCTGTCGCCGAACGCGTCGAAGCGGCGTTTGGTGTCCCAGATCGGGACCGGCGTTCGCCCGAACATCTGATAACCGCCCGGCGTCGCCACGGGAAAGATGCACGAGCTCGCGCCGCCCCTCCCGACCGTCCCCTGCGGCGTGAACGTGCGCGGCGGATCGTACTTCGGGGTCGTCAGCCGGCAGCGCGGGTCGAGCGGCATCATGAACGGCAAGCCTGGCCAGAAGCCGAGCGCCGCGACCCAATACTCGGTGCCGGAATGCACGCGGACGAGCTGGTTCGCGTCGCTGAGCGCGTTGATGCGCGCCACAAAGTCGGGGTCGTATTCCTTCTGCTTCCCCGCTGGCGTCGCGATCGACGTGCGGTAGTCGTCGATGCACTGCCGCGTCCACGGATCGAGATACATCGCCTCGATGTAGAAGAGCCGGCTGTCGAGTGTGAGGGCGTCACTCGACCCGAGCGATGCGCAGAGCCCACGCAGCTCTCGCTCGAGCGACGCGTACGAGATGCGGTCGCCGTCGTAATGGACGAGCAGCGAGGCGTAACAAGGAGCCGATTCGATCACGCCCGCGATCCGTGCTTCCGCAATCGCGGCCGCGAGGCCCTGCGCGCGGAAGTTGAGCTCGAGGTTCATCTCGTTGCCGAACTCGACCGTGATGTAGCGGTCGCCTCCGGGCAGGAACCTCGGCTCGTCGTAGATCATCGCGGCCTCGCATTCTTGCTGGCGGCGCTCACATCCACGGCATCGCCGCTGCGCGCACTGCGGTCGCGATCGCGACCGCGTTGGGCGTGTCGGAGTGCACGCAGATCGAGTCGACGCCCACTTCGAACTCGCGTCCGCTCTGCGCGCGCACGCGCCCGTCCTGCAGAGCGCGCAGCGCCCGCTCCACGGCGAGATCCGGCGCCACCGCCTCGTGCTCGCGCGTGATAATGAGTTGCCCGTCATCGGAATACTCGAGATCGACGTACACCTCACGGATCATCTCGACACCGCTCTCGCGATACGCGCGCTCTTGCAGAGTGCCCGAGAGCCCTACCACCGGCGCCCCGAACGCCTTCGCGGCCTCGGCGATGGCATGCGCCACCTCGGGCTCGCGGCAGGCAGCGCCGTAGAGCGCGCCGTGCGGCTTCACGTGATGGAGTGGCAAGCCCTCCGCGTCCAGAAAGCCCTTGAGCGCGCCGACCTGATAGATCAACGCAGCGACGAGCTCCTCGCGCTCCATGCGCATGTAGCGGCGGCCGAAGCCCTGGCGATCCGGGTAGGACGGGTGAGCCCCGATCTTCACGCCGTGATCGCGCGCGAGGCGC
>JANNMC010000227.1:0-1983 GCA_031397435.1 Candidatus Eiseniibacteriota bacterium | reverse complement strand
ACGGCGCGCCCGTCGTCACCTTCGCCGGAGGCCAGGAGTCGCCGATCCTCACGAAGGATGGATCGAGCGGCATCATCGTCGTGTGGCAGGATAGCCGGAGCGGCACCTACGACATCTACGCGCAAGCTCTCAACGCCGCTGGCGCCACCCGTTGGGCAGCAGGTGGAGTTTCGCTCTGCGCAGCCACCGGAAATCAAGTACTCCAAGTCGCCACCGAAGATGTCTCGGGTGGCGCCATTGTCGCGTGGCGAGACCTCCGCGGCGCGGATAGCGACATCTACGCGCAGCGCGTGGACAATGCAGGAACAGTGCTTTGGGCTACGAATGGCGTCCCGGTCTGCGTCGCCGTAGGGACCCAGAACGATGCTCGAATACTCAGCGACCAGCAGGGTGGCGCGTTTGTCCTCTGGCGCGACCGCCGGTCCGGCACCAACTCTGATATTTACGCGCAGCGTGTGGCACCGGGCGGAACGATGCTCTGGGCGGTGAACGGTGTCTCGGTCGTCAACGAGGCGTTTGACCAGGTTAGCCCTTCGATGGTCAGCGATGGACGATACGGATTCATCGCGGCCTGGCAGGACCTCCGCAACGGCCTCGACTTCAACATCTACGCCCAACGGATGAGCCAGAACGGGATCCGGGCGTGGACCTTGAACGGCGTGCCGCTCTGCGTCGCTGGAGGCAATCAACAGACTTCCTTGATGGTCACTGACGGTGCCGCTGGCGCGATCGTGGCCTGGATCGATCCCCGGACGGACCTCCGGGGTGATGTCTACGCGCAGCGGGTGGACAGCCTCGGCGTGGGGAAGTGGATGAGCGACGGTGTGGCGGTTTGTGCCTCCGACAGCACCCAGTTTCTTCAGACCATCGTTGCCGACAAGTCGGGCGGCGCCATCATCGGCTGGGACGACGACCGTGCCGGATTCCGCGAGGTATTCGCACAGCACGTGAATTCGGGTGGGACGTTGCTCTGGGATCCGCTCGGGCTCAAGATCGCCACCGGTGCCGGGCAGCGGAATCTCCGCTCCGCCGCCGCCGACGGCCAGGGCGGCTGCATCTTCGCCTGGGAAGACTTCCGAAACGGTCCGAACAGCGACATCTACGCCTACCGGGTCACCACGATCGGTACGGCGGTGGAGCAGGTGGCGGCTCCGGCAGCCCCCGTCCGCCTCTACCCGGCGAGGCCGAACCCGTTCAACCCGCACACCACTCTCTCCTACCGGATCGAGCAGGCGGGGCCGGTGCGGCTCGCCCTCTACGACGTTCAGGGGCGGCTGGTTCGCGAGTTGGTCCGTGGCGAACGTTCGGCGGGAACGCACGATGTAGCCTGGGACGGGACCGACTCTCGCGGCCTGCCCTGTGCGTCGGGCGTCTATTTCGCGCTCCTGCAGTCGGGAGCGACGCGCCGCCAGACCGCGCTGACGCTCCTGCGCTAACCGCTGCACCCGCAACGACCTCGGTTTCCTCGCCGCGCTCCGGGTAACCGGATTGACTCACGGCGGGGAAACCGATAATGTTTCCGCATTCCGAACGCAGGCATCCTCTCGCTGGCGGCCCCACTCCGAACATAAAATCCGAGGAAGCGTGGATCTCTTCGAGAAGTGTAACGAGTTCACGGAGCACCGCTTGGCCCAGCGGGCTGGCATCTATCCCTACTTTCTGCCGATCTCCGAGAATCACGGGACGGAGGTCACGATCAAGGGCAAGCGCCTCATCATGGCGGGGTCGAACAACTACCTCGGCTTGACGAAGCACCCCAAGGTGATCGCGGCCGCAGAAGACGCCCTCCTCCGCTTCGGCACGTCCAACAACGGCTCCCGCTTCCTGAACGGCACCCTGGAACTGCACGTGCAGCTCGAGGAGCGCCTGGCCAAATTCATGCGCAAGGAATCGGCGCTCGTCTTCTCGACTGGCTATCTCACGAACCTCGGCAGCATCTCGGCGCTGAGCGACAAGGGCGACGTGGTGATCCTGGACAAGGAG
>JANNMC010000220.1:0-31458 GCA_031397435.1 Candidatus Eiseniibacteriota bacterium | reverse complement strand
GGCGAAGAACGACGAGGAAGCGAAGACCTTCTCGGTCCAGGTCGGCGTGGTCGGCGCGGCGCAACTTCCCATCGCCGAGGAGAGGATCGGCGCGGTCGAGGGCGTCACCGTCGTCCCGATGAAGAGCGAGCCGGCCAGCTTCGACGAAGCGAACGTTCAGGCGCTGCTGGTGATCCCGCCCGACCTTCGGGGGCTGATCGCGCGCGGCGACAGCGTGAAGGTGGAGCTACGGTACAAGGACGCCGACAACAAGTCGTCGGAAACCGCGAAGCGCCTGAAGCCGGCGCTGGACGACGTTCGCCAGGCGCTCACACTGGAGTGGGCGAAGAGTCGCGGAGCCATCGCCGAGGCGCCTCCAGCCATCGCGGTGGAGCGGAAGGACATATCCTCCACGAAGGAACTCGGCCGCTACGTGGCCGCGCTCATGATCCCCTACCTCCTGATCTTCATGGTGGCCGCGGGCGCCATGCAGACCGCGGTCGACGCTACGACAGGCGAGAAGGAGCGAAGCACGCTCGAGACGATTCTCGCCAGCGCGGCGACCCGCGCGGAGTTGGTGATCGGCAAGGTGCTGGCCGTGCTGGCCGCCTCGCTCACCGGTGCGGTCACTGGTATATTCGGGCTCTGGCTCTCCTTCGGCGTCCTGGCCAGCCGGATTCCGATCATGCAAGGCCAGGCGCTGGATCTCTCCGTCAGCCCCGCGAAGATGCTGTTCCTCTTCCTCACCCTCCTGCCGGCGGCCATCTTCCTGAGCGCCACGCTCGTCGCGATCGGCTGCTTCGCCCGGAGCATGCGGGAAGGGCAGACCTACGCCACCTACGTCTACATGGCTTCGGTCTTCCTGGGACTCAGCTCGTTCACGCAGTCGGAGTCGGTCCCCATGAAGCAGTTCTTCATCCCCATTCTGAACACCGCGCTCCTGCAGCGGGAGATTCTCACCGACACGGTCCAGGCGTCGCACGCGTTCGCCGCCATCGGCTCGAGCAGTCTCCTGGCCGCGCTCATGATCGTCATCGCCGTGCGGCTCTTCTCGAACGAGCAGGTTCTCTTCCGCACGTGAGGTCCACCATCTCGCGGCAGGTGAACGCCGCCCACGGAGACAGGCATGCGCACGGACATTGATCGGCTCCTGACCGAGCGTGGCTACAACGCCGCGATCATCGTAAAGACCGAGACACCGAACTCGACATTTCGCTATCTCACCGGACCGGGCGCGCACCTTTCGACCGGCATCCTGGTCTGGCGCCGCGGTGGCCGTCCGCACCTGGTCCACGCCGCGATGGAACGCGACGGCGCCGTCACGACCGGATTCGAGCTGAGCACGCACGGAGAGCGCGGCTACCGGAAGATCGCGGAGGAGGAGGGAAGCCCAAGCGCCACGACGGCCCGCTTCCTGGATGAACTCCTTCGGGATCTCGGGGTGACTGGCCGCGTGATCCTGGACGGCGAGGGGTCCGTGGGACGCTACTACCACATCCTTCGCCGGCTTCGGGAACGGCGGCCCGATCTCGAACTGGTGGAGGACGGCGATCCCGATCTCTTCATCCAGGCGCGCCTCACCAAGGACGAGACCGAGGTCGCCGAAGTGCGAAAGGTGGGAGCGGTCTGCGCCACGGCGTACGCGCGGGTCCGCCAGGTTATCGCCGGCGGGAGGCTGGAAGGGAAACGCCTCCGCGACGCGGGGGGATGGGTGACGATCGGCCGGCTCCGCCGGGAGATCCGGACCATCTTCTTCGAGGCGGGCCTCGAGGAGCCGGATGGGAACATCGTCTCCCAGGGGCGCGACGCGGGCGTGCCGCACAACCACGGAAACGACGCCGACGTCGTGGAAGAAGGGGCGCCGATCACCATCGACCTCTTTCCCGTGCAGCCCGGCAACGGCTACTTCTTCGATGTGACGCGCACCTATTGCGCCGGGCGTGCCTCGGATGAACTGCGCGCGCTCCACGCCTGCGTCTACGATTCGCTTCGCGATTCGATCGATGCGCTGGAGCCGCAGGCGCGCGGACGCATGTACCAAGATCGCGTCTGCGACTTCTTTGAGAAGCGTGGCCACCGCACCATCCGGCAGGATGAACGACTGGTGGAGGGGTACGTGCATGGGCTGGGCCACGGCATCGGCCTCGACATTCACGAACGTCCAAACCTGGGCGGGCCCCCGAACAATCCCGACAGGCTGGAGCCAGGCTCGCTCTTCACGATCGAGCCGGGCCTTTACTATCCCTCCCGCGGCATGGGCGTCCGCCTCGAGGACGTCATCTACGCCCGACCGGATGGAACGTTTGAGAACCTCGCGGACAACATCCCGTACGACCTCGAAATCGCGCTCGCGTCATAGCCACGAAGCGGACGCCGTTACGGGCTCCGCGCAGGACAAGGACGCTCCGAAGCCGACCGGGCTTCCCGACCGCGCCATTCTGGCCGGCCGTTCCACGCGCGGTGGAGAGGCATCGATCACGCTTGCGGAGCTGAGACTCCTGGCCGAGACGGCGGGGGCCAAGGTCCGCGGGCAAGTCGTGCAGCGGCGCGGCTCGGTGCGCGCCTCGACCTTTCTCAGCAAGGGAAAGGTCGAGGAGATCCAGGAACTCGCCGCTGAAGAGCGTGCCGGGCTTCTCCTGATCGACGACGATCTCTCGCCGGGGCAGCAGCGGAATCTGGAGAAGGAGACGGGAATGCGCGTCGTCGATCGGAGCGCGCTCATTCTCGACATCTTCGCCCGCCGGGCCCGCACGCGGGAGGCGCGGCTCCAGGTGGAACTGGCACAGCTCGAGTATCTCCTCCCTCGCCTCACACGCATGTGGGCGCATCTGGGGCGCCAAGTGGGAGGAATCGGAGCGCGTGGTCCGGGCGAGACGCAGCTGGAAGTCGACCGCCGGAAGATCCGCGAGCGGATCGCGCGCTTGAAGCGCGACCTGGAGGGAGTCGTCCGCGAGCGGAGGGTTCAGCGGAAGGCGCGAACGGGCTGTTTCAAGGTATCGCTGGTCGGCTACACGAACGCCGGAAAGTCGACCCTCTTCAACGTGCTGGCGCACGCCAAGGTCTACGTGGAGAACCAGCTCTTCGCCACGCTCGATCCGACGACGCGCGTCATCGCGTCGGAGGGAAAAGTGCAGGTCCTTCTCACCGACACCGTCGGGTTCATTCGGAAATTGCCGGCCCATCTCGTCGCCTCGTTTCGTGCGACGCTGGAGGAAGTGACGGAAGCCGACCTCCTCCTCCACGTCGTGGACGCGGCGGAGCCCGATCCGGATTCTCACATCGAGGCCGTGAACAGCGTGCTGGAGGCGCTGGGGGCTCTCCATTGCCCCCGCCTTCTCGTCTTCAACAAGATCGATGCGCTCGACGACGAGATCACGCTCCTCGGACTCCGCGCCCAGCACCCCGGGGCGCTCTTCGTCTCGGCCATGACTCGCGAGGGAATTCCGGAGCTGCGCGAGACGATCACGAGCCGGTTCCATGGCGATGGAGATCGGCGATGATCCCCGAGGCGATGGCGGAATCGATCGCCGAATCGCTCGCGGCTCGAGTGGCCGCTATTCAGGAAGCACTCCGCGAGGAGGAAATCGGCGCCTGGCTTCTCTACGACTTCCACGGCTCGAACCCGATTGCCGCGTCAGTCCTGGGGCTCGACCAGATTCCAAACCGCGGGAAAAACTCGCGCCGCTGGTTCTATCTGATCCCGGCGCGCGGCACGCCGCGGCGCATCGTGCATCGGATCGAACCACGCGCGCTCGACCCGCTCCCTGGTGAGACGACCGTCTATCTGGCCTGGGGCGAACTCGACCGGGCGATCGCCGATGCCGTGGGGTCGGTCGTGACCACGATCGGCACGTCGGGCGGATTCGCTCCGTCGATCGCCATGGAATATTCCCCGCTGGCGCGGCTTCCGTATCTGTCTCGCGTGGACGGGGGGACGATCGAACTCGTTCGCGCGGCCGGAGCGCCGGTCGTCTCCTCGGCCAATCTGGCGCAGCGCTTCGGTGGGGTTCTCTCGCCGGAGGCTCGCCTCGATCATATGGCCACCGGGCGGAGGCTCCAGGGAATCTTCGGCGCCGCGTTCGCGCGAGTTCGAGAGGCGATCCGCGCGGGAGTGCCGCTTACCGAGACGGCACTTCAGCGCTGGATTCTGGAGCGATTCGACGCCGAGGGAGTTACCGCGGCCGATCCCCCGACGGTGGCGGTGAATGCGCACTCCGGCGATCCTCACTTCGACACGCGGGCCGCGACCGACGTGCCGATCCGGGAAGGGGACTTCCTCCTGATCGACGCGTGGTGCAAGGGGAAGCGGCCCCGTGCGATTTACGCCGACTACACCCAGGTCGCCTTCGTCGGCCCGAGCGTTCCCGCAAGGCATCGAGAGATCTTCGAGATCGTGCGCGACGCCAGGGACGCGGCGGTCCGCGCAGTGGAAGGCGCCCTTCTGGCGGGAAGCGCCATCCGCGGCTGCGACGTGGACGACGCGGCGCGGGCCGTCATCAACGCGCGCGGATACGGCGACCGCTTTCTCCACCGCACGGGCCACTCGATCGGGGAGGAGGTCCATGCGAACGGCGTCCATCTCGATAACCTCGAAACGCGCGATGAGCGCCGCCTCCTTGATGGAACGCTCGTTTCGGTGGAGCCCGGCATCTACCTCCAGGAATTCGGGATTCGTAGCGAGGTAAATCTCCTTCTCGATGCCGGCCGCGCCGTGGTCACCACGGAGCCGATCCAGCGCGAGCTGCCGGCACTTCTAGCCTGAGATGGGCGGCGACACCCCCTTCATCCCGCTTCGGACGATTCGATTCCGCACCTCCCGGGCGGGAGGGCCCGGCGGGCAGAACGTGAACAAAGTGGAAACGCGCGTCGAGGCGGTCTGGGATCTGGAAGCGTCGACGCTTTCGGCCACCCAGAAAGGAGTGCTCCGCGCGCTGCTGGGAAAACGGCTCGCTGCCGACGGCACGCTTCGCGTCGTCTCCCAGCGATTTCGCTCCCAGGCGCGAAACCGTGACGCGGCGGTGGAGCGCCTCCGGGCTCTCGTTACGGCTGCCCTGGCGCCCCGCCGCGCCCGCCGCCCCACGGCCCCGACGACCTCCTCTCGCCATGCCCGAATCGAGACGAAGAAGCGCCGCGGCGCGGCCAAGCGGGAGCGGCGATGGCAGGGGGACGACTAGGCGCCATAATTGATTTAATAACAATATATTACAATTTAGAAACCAATCACTCCGCAGGCTCCGCTGCCCCCCGAATGTCGTCAAGATAGGCACCCCCGAATCCGATCTATTGTCGAGATGGGCGCCATGTGGAGCAAATGGGGTGGAAGAGCGGTCGCGCTTGGCGCGGTGCTGCTTCTTTTGCTGGCGGTCGCGCTGCCGAGCGTTTGGCGTCATCACCAGGCCGCCGGCGGCATGGCGAGGCCGACGACGGGGGGCAGAGCGACGTCCGTGGCGCCCACGCTCTCCGCGGGGCCGAACGTCTTCCGCTTCTATCAGGAATTCCCGCACACCCTGGATCCCGCCCGCGCCGCCGACGCCTACTCCTCCGAAGTCGTGGCGCAGATCTACAGCCCGCTCATCGGGATGACGTCCAATCTGGAGCCGACGCCGCAGCTGGCCGAGAGCTGGACCATTTCAAAGGATGGACTTCGCTACGTCTTCCGCCTTCGTCCCGGGGTTCACTTCCACAATGGGCGCGAGGTGACCGCGCGAGACTTCGCCTTCAGCCTGACGCGCGTCTTCCAGGAGCCATTCCGCTCCGTGGGGCTCGCCGCGAATTACCTCGACGCGATCGCCGGCGTCTCCGAGTACACGGAGGGGAAGGCGAAAGAGATCCGGGGAATTCGTGTGATCGACCGCTACCAGCTCGAGATCACGCTGACCCGCCCCTACCCGTCGCTCCTCTACTCGCTGGCGCTCGATCAGACGAGCGCGGTTCCGCGCGAACTGCTCGACGCGGGGGGGCCGCACGCGCTCGAAACGAATCCCGTCGGCACCGGACCGTTCCGCTTCGTGCGGCTTCACGACGAGCAGATGGTCGCGCTGGCCGCAAACGAGAGCTACTTCATGGGACGCCCCAAGCTCGACAGCCTTCTCTTCATCGCCCCGCCGGGCAATGTGGTGGAAGCGGGAGCGAATGCGCTTCTCGACGGTAGGGCGACGCTCAGCCTCCTCCCCAACAATCGAATCGAGGAATTCCGCGCGCGCCCCGGTCTGGCGGTCCTACGCTGGCAGGACTTGAGCCTCTCCTTCATCGGGATGAACGCGTCCATTCCTCCACTGGGCGATGTCCGCATCCGGCGTGCCGTGGCGCTGGCGATCGATCGCCAGGCGATGCTCGAGGCGTATCCGGAGGGGAAGACGCTGGCCCAGGGCATTCTCCCTCCGGGCATCACGGGCTACACCCCGACGAGCAAGGTGCCGCCGCGAAATGTGAAAACCGCAAGGGCACTTCTGGCGGATGCCGGTTACGGACCGGGGCGCCCGCTGCCGCCGATCGCGCTCTGGAAGAGCATTGGCGGCGCGGACCTTCGCAAGGTGGACTCGGTCATGGTCGCTTCGCTCGCCGAGGCTGGAATCACGATCCAGGTCCGCTACGAGTCCTGGGCGGTGCTCGACCACGCGATCACCAACCGCCGGGTCCCGATGTTCGGCCTGGCGTGGATCGCCGACATCCCCGATCCCGAGACGTTCCTCCGAAGCCTGGCGTACTCCACCAGCGCATCCAACTACTTCCGCTATGACGCGGCGCGGGTGGATACGCTCCTCGACGCGGCGCGCGCCACGCTTGACGCCGACACCAGGGCCGATCTCTATCGCCGGGCGGAGGAGGCGATCATTCGCGACGCTCCATTCGTTCCGCTCTACTACACCGTCAGCTTCATCGGAATGAAGGACAACGTGGCCGGGCTCGAGATGAATCCCCTTGGGATCTCGACGCTGGCCATGGAGAAGCTCCACCTCACGGAGCCCAGGGATGGCCGAGACCGCCGCGACACATCCCGCTGAGCGCCCGATTCCGTTTTGGCGCGGGCTCCAAGCGCGGATCTTCCTGACATTCGCCGTCGTCGTCGTCGCCCTCGTGGCGGCGGCGGTGACGTTCATCGTCCGCAGCGAGTCCGAATCGCTCCAGCGCGAAACTCGGAAGCGCGGCATCGCGGTGGCGCGAAACATCGCCTGGCTCTCCACGCCCTCGCTTCTCTCCTACAACTACGTCGCGCTCAACCAAGCCGCCAGCCGCTCCCAAGCGGGAAGCGAGATCGCGTACGTCGTGATCTACGACAAGGAGGGGATGGTCGCCGCGGACAGCCGGAATGAGAACTCCTTCGGCGACCCGCCGCGCGACGCGGCCGACTTCATGGCTCATGCCACGCGGGAGGAGCGCTGGAGGTTTCTCTCGCCGGTCCGGCCCCGCGACCCGCGCCTGCTCGAGATCTTTCAGCCGGTCTACGTTGAGGGGTACGCCGTGAAGTGGGGCACCGTGCGGATCGCGGTCTCCATGGACGGCGTCGACCACGAAGTGGCGGCGTTGACGCGGAACCTGATCCTAGCCGGCATCCTCGCCGCGATCCTGTGCCTCCTGGCGGCGCGGGAGGCGGCCGGCGGAATCACGCGGCCGATCCAGCGACTCGTCACCGCGACGCGCGCCATCGCGAAGGGAGACTACTCGCAGCGCGTGAATCTCCACTCCGGGGACGAGCTGGAGACGCTTGCCTGGCATTTCGATCACATGGCCGAGGAAGTGCAGCGGCAGCAGATCGAGGTGCTGGCCAGCCGGGAGAATCTTGCGCGCTTGAACCAGAGTCTGGAAGCGGCCGTCGAGGCGAGGACCCGCGCGCTGGGAGAGTCCGAAGCGAAGTACCGCGTGCTCGTCGAGAGCGCGCCGCAGGGAATTGCCATCATCCAGGCGGGAAAGGTGGTCTTCACGAACCCCGCGCTCGAACGGATGACGGGCCGCACCGCGGCGGCGCTCCGAACGCCGGATTTCGAGGCGGAGTCGCTCTTCGCGCCCGAGTCGCAGGAGGCGGTGCGGCAGGCGCTCCGCGGCGGCGAGCCCGAGGGACATCAGGTTTCCGTGGAGATCATGCACGCCGGCGGCCGCCACGTTCACGCGGAGATCCAGGTCGCGCCTCTGGTCTTCCAGAATGAGCCGGCCAGCATGCTACTTCTCTCCGACGTATCGGCCGTGAGAGACCTTCAAGACAGGCTGGTGCGGGGCGAAAAACTTCGGGCGCTGGGCGAGCTGGCGGCGGGCGTGGCGCACGATTTCAACAACAACCTCGGCATCATCCTCGGCCGCACGCAGCTTCTCCTCATGAAAGGGCACGACCCCGAGCTAATCTCCGGCCTGAACGTCATCCGCCAGGCGGCCATGGATGGAGGAGAGGCTGTTCGGCGCATCCAGCAGTTCACGCGCGTGCGGGAAGACCGCACGCATGAGCCGCTCGATCTGCCGGGCATCGCGGAGGAAGTGGTCGAGATCACGCGCGGGAAGTGGAAGAACGATGCTCAGCGCCGCGGCGTGACGGTGGGCGTTCGAGTCGAGGTCATCGAGGCCCGGCCGATTCTCGGTTCTCGCGCCGAGATTCGCGAGGCGCTGACAAATCTCATTTTCAACGCGGTCGACGCGCTCCCGCGAGGCGGTGTGATCAGCATTCGATGCCGGGGCGAACGCGACGAATCGATCCTGGAAGTGATCGATGACGGCATCGGAATGAACGACGACATCCGGAGCCGGATGTTCGAGCCATTCTTCACGACGAAGGGTCTCGCGGGCACCGGGCTCGGTCTCTCCATGGTCTACGGGATCGTGTCGCGTCACCGCGGCACCGTGGAGGTGGAAACCAGCGCCGGGGAGGGCACCACGATCCGGATGCGCTTCCCGGCCACGGAGCAGTCCGGCCCTGCCGCCACGTCTCCAATTCGCGTGCAGGCGCCCTACCAGGCGAAGATCCTGGTGGTGGACGATGAGACGGAGCTTCTCGGCGTGCTCCGGGATGCCCTGGAGCGCGGGGGGCACGCCGTCACGACGGCCTCATCGGGCTCCGAGGGGATCGCGCGATTTCGGGAGGGACGCTACGACGCCGTGCTTACCGATCTCGGCATGGCGGACGTGAGCGGATGGGACGTGGCGCGAACGGTGCGCCAGGAAGGGGAGCCCGGCATCGTCCTCGGCCTCGTGACGGGATGGGGAGCGACGATCAGCGAAGAGATGGTGCGCGACCACGGCGTCACGTTCGTCGTGAGCAAACCGTTCGATCTCGAGGAGCTGCTTTCCCGCGTGAATCGCGCGATCGCCGCGCGAGCGACTACTCCGACTCGATCCGCTTGAGCCAGCGAACGTCGCCCGACTTGAGGCGGCGCTCCCGGAACCCCATCGCTTCCAGGAATCGCTCTCCATCGTCGTAACCCTGTGGAACCTCCGCCGTGATCGCCGTCACGCCGAACTCGTCCACCAGAAACTGTTCCACCAACTCCAGCGCCGCCCGGCCGTAGCCGTGTCCCCGCTCGGACTGCGCGAGCACCAGGCCGCGAAGAGCCGCCGGAAGCTCGGACGTGCCGACCTCCACCTCCAGCGTTCCGATCAGGGCTTTCGTATCGTTTCGGCGAACCGCGAAGTAGTAACGGTTTTCGTCCGAGATCGCCTCCTCGTAGAGCATCTCGATGGCAACGGGGTCGAAGTCCTTCGTGCCAAGCAGGGCCTCGAAGTAGTCGGGGGCGTCCAGATATACCTTCCAGATCGTCGGGAGATGTTCGGGGCCGGGGACTTCGAGGTAGACGCTCGGTCCGTCGAGTCGGGTCGTGGTGGAACTCATCGCAGCAATACCGCCTTTTGAACGCGGGTCCGTGCACCGAACCGCAGCTCGAAGAGGTAAATTCCGGCGGCCGCCGAGCGGCCCCGATCGTCGCGGCCATCCCAGGAGATCGCGTGCGTTCCCGCGGGCCGCGTGGCGAATCGCAGCGTCCGAACGACTCTGCCATCCGGACTGTAGATGCGTACCATGAACGGTCCGTCGCGGTCCAGGGAGACCGCCACGTTGGCGTCGGGCCGGAACGGGTTCGGGTGGATCCGGCTGAGCGCGAAGACGCGAGGCGCCGCCTCGGGCACCAAGGCGGGTAGCGTGACGCGGATCGGTCCCGCCATGGCGTCCGGGGCGCCTTCCCGGGAGGCGCGCAGGGCATAGTCGTAGACGCTTCCTGGCGCTACGTTCACGTCCTCGGCACTTCCGGCTCCGCTGAATCGGGGGAGGCGGATGATCGTGGCGGGCGGAAGCCCGGCAAACGTCCTCTCGATCGAGAGTGCCACCTCGGTATTCCCGGGCAGTGCCCACTCCAGCCGGATGCGCGGAGGCGAGGCGTCCGCGACGGCCGCCGCGGTGAATCGCTCGATGGAGATGTCCACCGGCGCGCAGGGCGCGTCGCCGTTCACCGTGACGTCGTCGATCCACCACCCCAGTCCGTTGTTCGGGGGCTGGGAGCGAAATCGGAACCCAATCTGCACGACGCCGGAGTAGCCGTCCAACGGCACCACGGCCTCGGTGAAGGACGCCTTCGTGCCGCTATACCGGTCGCCGGTGGTGTATCCGCCGACAGGCGTCAGCGGGTTCCAGCTGAAGCCGGCGTCTGTCGAGATCTCCACCGACAGGCCATCGAACGCGTACTCGCAATCGTACCGGTGGAAGAATCGGAGCGTGTCGGTCGCACTCGGGAGTCGGATCGGCGGGCTGATCAGCCGCGCGTCCTGGGTTGGCGCATAGGAGCCGACCGGACCGTAGGGACCAAGCCTCCATGCCCACGAGCCGAACCCCGTGTTGTTCGAACCCTGCTCCCGATGCCATTCGCTCACGCCGTCGCAGCCGTTCGCGATGCCGAGCCACCGGCCGGAACTCCCTTCGAAATTCTCACAAATCCCCGTGCGTGTTCCGATCGGCATTTGAAAGCTGTCCGCAAGGATCTGGTTGAAGGGGGAGCGGACCCTGATCGTCACCATGGAGGCGCCGGGGTCGGGGGAGAGATTAACGTCGGCGAAGAAGACGGCGCCTGAGTCGGTTTCCCCGCCCGCCAGGACTCCGTAGTCGAGTGTGTCGGCGTAGAGTGTGAGATAACCATCGGTCGATTCAAGAATGACGTGGAGCGGCTCCGTCGGCGTGCTCCCCAGGTTCGTGAGCGGGCAGCGCAGGCGGACCGATTCGCCGCTCTCCAAGAGGCCGTTCCCGTTGTTCGGCGTGCCCCCGACAATCGCATCGTCGATCACCAGCGGCCCTCGCACGATCTGGAGCCCCGTGACCAGGAGGTCGGCGGTGATGTTGCCGGCGTTCTCCGTGATGTTCCGGATGGCGATCTGCGTGCTGAGCCCGCCGCAGTCCCGGTCGCTATTGGGGCAGGAGAGGCCCTCGAAACTCAGCCTGGCTCCCTCGCCGGGCCAGGGGTCGTAGTGGTCGCCTCGATTTCCGACCACGTTCGGACTCCCTCCGCAAATGTCTTGAGAGGCGACTTGGCCCGAGCCCAGATCGAGGTTCTGCTCGCCGAGAAAGCCGGAGGGGATGCGCGACCCGCCTCCCTCTTCCACGTCGAGCATCTTCCGCAGAGGATCCGACTGTCCGATGACCGTCCCGTCCACGTGGTAGATCAGAAGGCCGTGCGCCGGTCCTCTTCCCGATTCGACGGAGGAGCGAACCAGGGCGGCGTCGAATCCAATTGGCTGGCGATTCTCGATCAGGAAGTACTCGGAGTCCTCCGTCCCATTCGTCCAGAGCCGGAACACCACGTTCGAGGTCTCCACCGGCGGGAGAACGACGCCGAGCGAATCCTGGGTGACCCAGACCGGCGTCACCCAGCCAAGGCGCTCCAGCGACCAGGCCGAATAGTGAGCGGGCGTCGAGCCGAGTGGCTGGCCGGGGAGGTGGTTGTAGAGGCCGGAACCCATGAGGTCCCATTCGCCGATCCCCTCGTTCGCATCCAGCGAGCCCGATGTGTCGTAGAGATCGGGAACGCCCAGGATGTGCCCGAACTCGTGGCAGAAGACGCCGATCGAGATCAGATCGCCCGCGGTCGTGAACGGCGCGTTCCCGGCCCACTCTTCGGGCTCCGTCGTATACGGAAAGACGACGACACCGTCCGGCGAGGTGTAGGGAGAACGGAGATTCCACTGGTGCGACCAGATGTCATCGAGGTCGGCTGTCTCCTCGCCGCCCGGCCCGGCGTGCACGATGAAGAGCGCGTCGAGCGTTCCGTCGTCATCGCCGGAACTCGGCACCCCATCGGGTCCGTCGTTGTCGAACTGCGAGAGATCGTTGTCGGCATCGGCGAGGAACGTCGCGTCGGCCGCCATCTGCTGCGCGTTTCCGGGCGGCCCCGCGAATCCTCCCGCCCCCGACGTGTACTCGGCGTACGTACGCGGCGCCGTGTACCAGCGGGTCACCACGCCGGAGATGTCGAAGGCGCCGCGCGAGACCTCGCGGTAGTAGTCGCGCATGCTCCCCGAGGGACGTGTGCCGACGCTGAAGAGCAGTTCTTCGTAAGCCGCGGGGGAATGATTCAGCAAGTCGGCGGGGTGATCGGAGAACTGGAGGAGGATGACCAGCGCCTTGTAGTGCGTCGGCCCGCTGAGGCGGACCCGCGGGGCGGCATCAACGCCGAGCGGTTTCGCGGCGGCGAGCGACTGGCGTAGGCGGGCGGCGGTCGCCACGCCACGGCGGGCGGCGATCTCTTTCCAGGTCTGAATGGGGGGCGCTGCCGAGGCAAACGCAGCCTCGACAAGCAGGCAGGCTCCGAGGATGAGCCCGATCAGGCGCACGACGCGACTCCCTCCGGACGGGGAAGAACGCGTGGCTGCTAGGACTTACGGGGTCGCGGTCCGGTTGCGCCCGAATCCGGTCCGCTCCTGCCGCCCCCAACCGCCACGTCCCAAAATCATATCGAGGACGGCGCCCAGGCGAAAGAAGAGAGTGAGGATGCGGTAGGAGAAATTTTCGATCACGCCGATGGCGATCATCAGGGAAAAGTCGCCCCAGGAGCGGTAAAGCCCGAAGGAGATCTCCTCCAGGAGGACGGCCGAGACCGAGAGGAACGCTCCGGAGGTGACCGAGAGGAAGAGGAATGCCCAGAACCAGAGCGGTGAAAGGAATCCCAAGAAGAACGCGATTGGAATCAGGATGTAGCCGACCAGTTCCACGATCGGTCCAAGGAACTCGAAGAAGATGTAGTACGGCATCCCGATCCACCGGAGCGATCCCGAGTTCTTCTTCCATAGGATGCTCTTGTGGAGCCAGAGTGACTGCATCAGGCCGCGATGCCAGCGGTTTCGCTGCCGGGCCAGGGTCCCCAGGCTCTCCGGAACTTCGGTCCAGCAGATCGGGTCGGGAAGGAAGACGATGGAGTAGGGTCGCCGCTGCTCGCGCATGTGGCGGTGGAGCCGGACGACCAGCTCCATGTCCTCGGTCACGATGTCGCTGCGATAGCCTCCGACCTCGATCACCGCGTCTTTCCGGAAGAGGCTGAACACTCCCGAGAGGAGGAGGAGATTGTTCATCGCGGAGAGGCCGAGCCGGCTCGCCACGAACGCGCGCAGGTATTCCACGACCTGGAACGCGGCCAGGATCTTCTGCGGCAACCTCGGCTCCAGGACGCGCCCCCGCTCCACGTGGCAGCCGTTCGCCACGCGAACCTGGCCGCCCACCGCGATGACGCGGTCCGGATCCTCCAGGAAGGGACGAACCACGCGAAGGAGCGCGTTCTCCTGGAAGATGGAGTCCGCATCGATGGAGCAGAAGAGCGGGTAGCGAGAGAGATTGATGGCGCAATTCAGCGCCTCGCTCTTTCCGGCGTGTTCCTTGTCGATGACCGTGAGGTTCGGATGGGCCGAAGTCTTGTAGATGCCGCGGATCTCCCCGCGGAACGGAAGGCTCTTCCGGTAGACCGAGTCCCGCCGTTCCAGGCGGAATTCCCGGATCAGCGTCTCCATCGTCACGTCGGTCGAGCCGTCGTTGACGACGATCACCTCGTGCTGGGGATAGTCGAGCGAGAGCACCGAGTGGACCGCCTCCGTGGCGGACGCAGCCTCGTTGTGCGCCGGCATGATGACGGTGATGGGAAACGTGAAGTGCGATTTCGCCAGCGCCTCGTAGTCGGCGTAGAAGTTCTGCGCCAGCCGCCGGCGCATGTCGAAGTACGAGAGAATGAGAAGCGTGAAGAGAACGAGCTGGAGCGCGCTGAAATAGAGCAGGATCACGAAACTGACCGTGTCGACGGTGCTGATCACCCAGGCGGGGGCGGCGTGCGGCGTCATGATCGGCCCCCCGTCAAAGCGGGGACCGGTACGCCGAGCGACAGGAGCGCCTCGACAGCGCACTCGCGCGCGAATCGATCATCTCCCTGAAGCGTTTTCAGCAAGACCGGCTTCGCCGGATCGCCCAGGCGAACCAGCGCGTCGAGGGCGTTCTTCCGGACCCACCACGAGCGATCGCGGAGCGACTCCCCCAAGACCGGGGCATAGCTGCCGTCACCCAGCTTGCCGAGCGATTCGGCGGCGTGGGCGCGGACATACCAGAGCGGGTCGCGAAGGAGCGGTTCCAGGAGCGGGGCCGTCCCCCGCTCACCGATCTGGCCCAGCGCCCAGGTGGACGCGGAACGAACCTCGGAGTCGCTGTCGAGGAGTGCATCACCCAGGGATCGAATGGCTCGCGGATCGCGGATCTCCCCGAGGATGCGTGCCGACCAGAAGCGTGCCTTGGGGGAGCCGTCGCGGAGGGAGCGGATCAAGAGCGGCGCGGTGCGCGGCCCCATTTCGATGCAGATGGCCGCGATGCGCGCGGAGATCGCCTGGTCGTGTTTGCCCAGAAGGGAAACGAGCGCCTCCTCGGCGGCCTGGAGCTTCATGCGGCCCAGCGATCGCGCGGCGACGTTCCGAACGTCCGCATCCCGGTCCTCGAGCGCTTGGAGGAGCGTTGGGACCGAGACGGGGACCTTCAATTCGCCGAGCACGCGGAGCGCCCGCGCCCGCGTCCATTTCATCGGGCTCTTCGCGTCGCGCAGGAAGCGCGCCACCACGCCCTGTTCCTCGAGCGCGCGTACCACGTCGAGGCGAAGCGTCAGTTCCAGCTGCGCCACCTCCTCGGCGGCCATCTCGCTCCAGTGTCCCTGGATCGCCTCAGCGATCACGCGATAGGCGAGCGGCCGTTCGCGCGGCTCGGCCAGCAGGAGGAACGCCTGCCGCAGCCGATCCATCGTCGCCTGCCGCGTGTCCGCCTCGCGGAGGGAGACGATCTTGTTCACGATGGCGGCGCCGGTTGTCAGGATGACGATCCCGAGCAGGACGCCGAGAGCGATCAGGAGAACGTTGAATTCGATCATGACGGCGCGCCCGCGATCACCATCGCGCCGAACCGGTGAGGCCGACGTACCAGGTCTCGTAGTCGTTGTTGTCGACCGAGTAGGAGGCTTCCAGGCCAAGCGGAATCCGGGCGGCGACGGTGCCATTGAGGTAGCCGCTGAACGAGTGGGCCACGATGTCGTTGAAGTTCGACGAGGCGAGATGCGATAGCTCATAGCGCGCGCCGTAGTCCAGGTCACCCGGCGACGCGTAGCCGCTCAGCGAAAGCCCGCCGGCGTGCCGCGTGCTGGCGAGCGGCGTGAAGTACGACGGCGAGCGGCGATCCCAGTCCGCGAACGCCAGGGCGTAGTCGAGCCGGACGTTCGGCCGCCCGATCCGAACTCGGTAGGCGGCTGTGCCGCCGGTACGCCAGCGCCGATTGTCGTCCGAGGTTTCCCCGCGCGTCGCCGCAAGCGAGAGACTTCCCCGCGCGTTCCACTGGTATCCGAGTGTCCCCTCGACGTCGATCACGTGGCCCGGTTCGAAGCGGAGCGTCGCCGTGGGGGCATGCCACTCCTTGAGCGCGAGAAGGGTGCGCCGCGCCGTGACCCCCGGCGTCCAGCGCCCGACGTATCCCCAGACGCGCGCGTTCCATCCGGTGAAGGCGTCGCCGCCGTCCCGCGGATAGAGCACCTTCGCGCTTCGCGTGTCGAAACGGCGCCACTCGCCCGCCACCGAAGCCTGAAGCGGATAGCCGCGAAGGAAGGAGGCGTCGAGACGGAGGCTCTGGCTTGCCAGGTCGTAGTTGAGCGTCGTGTCGCCCGGCGCGGTGCGCGTGTTTCGCTCGAAGAGCCGCGTTCGTGCGACGCGCGCGCCAATCCCCACCGATCGGCCCAGCGTCGCGCGCGCGGCACCAAAGAGGCCCGACTCCTCGATCGTGAAATCGGGGGCGCCGCTAGCCCGCTGGAGTTCGTGCGACGTCGTCAGGCCGACGGTGGTCGTCGGTGCCAGCGCGCGATCGATGGCACGCCGCTCCTCGGCCACCGCCTCGGCATCGGCACCGAGTGCCGCGGCCTTCGCGGCGTCGCGATCGGCCGCCGTCGCGGCGCCTCGCCAGCGCGCGATGGTGGCCTGGCCGAGCCAGGCATCGCCGTACGAGGGATTCGCGCGGAGGAGCCGCCGATACTCGATCGCCGCTCCCGGAAGATCTCCGGACCAAGAGAGGACGCGGGCGTAGCCGACCCGGTCGTACGTATCGTCGGGATGCGCGGCAAGGAGCTCGCGATAGGTGGCGAGCGAAGCATCGTAATGGCGGCCCCACGAGAGAACTCGCGCGAGGAGCGACCAGGCGGTCTGGTCGCCGGGTCGGATCTTCAGCGCCTGGCGAAGGCCGGCGGCCGCGTCGTCGAATCGTTTCTCGTCCGCCAACAGTCGCGCCGAACGGATCAGCGCATCGGCGGTGGCGTCGGGGAGGCTCGAGGCCGCGGGCGGAGAGACGCGCGTCGCGCTCGAGTCGACAACGGTCGCGGTCGCCGTCGAGTCGGCGGCGGTGTCGTCCTCGGGCCAGCTCTCGGCGCCGAAGGCGAACTTGGCGACGAGCAGAGCGAGGACACAGACGAAGAGAACGACGGCGCGCGTGCGCCCCGGGGCGAGGTCGCGGCGAGCCCGGCTTCTACGGGCCCTGACCCACGCTCGAGTGCGGTTTCTGTCCACGGGCTTCCAATTCCTCGAAGGCCTCCCGGATCATCCGGGCCGAACGCTTGACTCGCTCTGTGGTTATCGGCATTTCCCAGCCGTTCCATACCACGACCTTCTCGCCTGGCGTGGTCACCGTAACCGATTGTCTATCAGCATGTTGCGTGGTCCCCGGCGGACCCAGAAAGCGAAAGTCTCCCGGAGCGGCATCGGGCGTCCCCTGGAGGGCGGGTCCCAGCGAGTCGGCGCGGGCACCGGGCGCGCGGGTGGTCCACGCGAGGAGCGCGATCCCGGGCGTCCTCGTCGTCTCGATCTCCGGCGTTCCATCGCGGTCGTCGATGACGGCCCTGCTCGACGGATCTCCAACGCCCAGGAGCCCCCACGGAATCGCGATCTCGATCGTCCGGCGCGCGGCGTCCATGCACCACTCGGCCCCGTACTCCAGCCGTCCCGCGTTCAGGTACTGAGCCGCGTAGATTTGCCCGCCACGGGAAACGCGTTCGCGATTCGTCTCGATCAGGAGGGGGAGATAGATTCCGTCCTTGTTCGCCACGGGCCGATACGGAGCGCGGAGAAACGTGACGTCGTTGCCACGGCGGACGCGCGCGAATTCGGAGTAGCGCGTGGCGGCATCGGCGAACAGTGCCGCCCGGCGCTCTCGGGCTTCGCCCCCGCCGATCGCCGGCTCGATCAAGAGCACGTACTCCGCGCCGCGTGACCATGTGGCGCGAAGGGGCGGTGGAAGGCGCCGGTCGCCTCGTGCCGCGTCCAGCACGTCGAACGCCACTCCGATCGAGCGGAGGTCGCGCGCGGAGCCGCCCGGTTCGAGATCGAGCCGCAGGTAGAAGCGCGCCTGATCCGACGTCGCGTAGAGCGCGCGCAGGGGGCGCGGCCCCTTCGCGGCGGTCGAGTCGGCCTGCGCGTAGGGCGCCACGCCTTCCCAATCGGAGCGATCACCGTCGATCCGGATGACCGGCGGGGGATCGAACCCGATCAAGCCGTAGCACTCCTCGGGATCGAGGAGGTTGTGCCAGAGAGGGTCGCGATCGCGGGGCCACTCCCCGCGTTGCACCATCCAGTTCACCTTGAACCACTCGTCGAAGAGGGCGAAGAGCATGGAGCCCGAGGCCCCCGAGGCGGCGATGTCCTCCAGAAGTCTGACGTCGTGGCGGCCCTGCTCCTCCTCCGACGCTCCGCCGTGGTGAATTCCCTGCGGCTGCAGGTGCGCGATGCCGCGGCTCGTGGGGACGCCGAATTCACCGATGAGAAGCGGGATTCCGCGCGTGTGCGATTTCAGATCGGCCAGATACCCCGCGTAGTTGCAGGCGCCATGCTTGTCGCGGAAGGCGCCATAGCCCGGATCGAGGTTCAGGAAGTCAGGGTAGTAGGGATAGACGTGATAGTTGGCGAACGTTCCAAGGAATCCGGAGGCCTCCGACGGCGGAAGCAGCGGCCGGATCCGAAGCGGGTCGACGCTGTAGGCATCCTCGTCGTGCTCCGCCTCCGCGCCCGCGCGCTCGCTCTCCGTCGGGTGCCGCATCGGATCGAGCGTCGGCCAATTGACGAACGAGATCGCGCGCGCCAGACCGTAGTTTCGCTTCTCGTAGCGTGCGGCGACGTCGCAGACGCGCCCTAACCAGCACTCCATCGCGGTTCCACGCTCCACCGCCAGCATGGCGCCGCGATAGCGAGTCGAATCGGGATTCAGGCGCTCCGTCTCCCGGACGGCGAACGGTTCCCACTCGCGTCCCAATAGCCATCCGGCCAGCCACGGAGACACGTCGGTCTCGTAGCGGCCGGAGGCATGGCCGGGCCGTGGCTTCACGACGGCATTCCCGTGGACGGCGTCGATCGTCATCCGAATTTCGCGCTCGAACGCGCGCCGATAGGTGGGGGCCCAGAAGTTGTTGGTCTCAGGCAATTCGGTCCAGACTTCCTGGAAGAGCCAGAGGGGAGCCTCGGGATGCGCCTCGTTCTCCGCGCGAAGCGCGCGGTAGAAGTCGGGCGGATGAAGCGCGTAGACGCGGATGGAGTTGGCATGGAGTTCACGGGCGAACCGAATCCAGCGGCGATAGTCCTCGTAGCCGATGGCGAACTCGCCGGGAAAGTGCCCGGGGGCGCCGGCCCCCAGATTCACGCCGCGGAAGAAGATCGGCGTCGCCGTTCCCCCCGAGGTTCGGCCGCTGCCTCCGGCCCCGGCGCCAGGGACGACCATCTCGAACGCGTCTCCGCGAGCGAGAATGCGCGCCCCGCCTCGTGGAGCCGGCTCGGGCGCACTTCGGAGGGTCGACCAGAGCGACGGATCGGCGCCAGGTAGACGCGCGGCCGAGGCCGGGTCCGCCGAGGGGACCGAGGGGGCGACGAGAAGTGCTGCCACCAGGGTCGCCACGACTGCGAGGGGGAGAGTCGCGTTTCGTGTCATCGGAGATTCATCGGCCCCAGGTAGGTCGTTCTGGAGCGGCGCACCGCCGAGAGGCTACGGGAAGATGGCGCGGAGCGCGGCTTCGTGATTCTCGAATGAATCGAGGAGCACGTCGGGCGAGTGTTCGGCCAACTCCTGGCGGCTGACCTGTCCCGTGGCCACGGCGACCACGCGCGCGCCGATGGCCCGCGCGCAGGAGATGTCCTTGGGCGTGTCACCGATCACGGTCGTGTCGGCTCCGGAGAAGTCGCGGCCGATGAGTGCTCGGGCTTTCTCCAGGGCGATGGCGGCCAGAACCGACCGGTTCTCGTGATCGTCGCCGTAGGCCCCAAACCGGAAGTAGGGCTCCAGATTCCATCGCTGTAATTTCAGCTGTGCCCCGCGGAGGACGTTCCCCGTCAGAAGTCCGACCAGCACGTCGTCCAGCTTGTTCAGCCGCTCCAGCAGTTCGCGGACTCCCGGGAACAGGAGCGCGCCGTCGTGATTCGGCATCTCCGATTCCAGATGCTCCACGTAACGCCGGAGGCACTCGTCGCGCCGCTGGTGGATCACGTCGTCGGCAATCCCCGCCAGACGCATCAGCTCGGTGACGCACTCCGGATCCGTCATCCCCGCGAATCGGAAGGTGCCGACCGGTCCGACCGTGGCGTAGGTCTCCCGAAGCGCGCGCGCGAAGGCGATCTTGGGCGCGACGCCTTCGCGAAGGAGCGTGCCGTCGATGTCGAAGAGGACGAGGCGCATGGGATGGAGGAACGGCGGGGGACTAGTTCGGCTCGACGCGCAGCGTGCCGCGGTCGCGCGTGAGAACGACCGGGGCGTTGTCGACGCCGAAGCCGCGCTTGCCAGGGGTCGACGTGAAGCGCAGGCACTGGACCACCACGCGCCCCTCGCGCTCCTTGCCGATGTCCGCGACCGAGTAGGAAAGTCCCTGGCTCCGCCCCCGGCCGACGGTCCAGTCGCGGAGGTGAGTGTGCGCTACGCGCAGTTCCGCGGAGACGCCTAACGAGGACGCCGTGTCGAGGACGCCGTCGCTGTTCCACGACATGGAAGCGGTCGTCTGGCGCGAGACACAACTCCAGGCGCCGCTCGATCCGGAGAAGACGAGCGATTCGTCGCGGCTCTCCACGACCTGCCCCGACTCATCGGCGAAGAGCAAGAAGGCTGTCGCCTGGAAGCGCCCGGCGCCGGCCGGTTCGATGCTCTCGTTCTTGAAGTCAAAGGCGACGAGCCTTGCTGCGGGCGGTCCGTAGAGTTCCTCGGCCGTCGCGCTCCGCGGCGCCATCGCCGCGAGTTTCACGGAGCGTCCCACGGCCCGCGCGGCGCTCCCGTCCTGACGTGCCGCGAGAAAGCGTTCGACGGCGTTCACGCGTGAGTGATCGGCGGAAGGCTGGGGAGGTGGTGCGTGGCCGAGGCGAATCTCGGTGACGGCGTCGGCGGAACGGCCGAGGTCGGGATCGGCTCCGGCATGGGCCGGAGCGGCGGCGAAAAGAATGAGGAGCGAGAGCGAGGCGAGCCGCATAGGAGCGGAGCATAGCACCCGTGCGGGATCGGTCAAGGGGGCTCCGACTCCCGGGGGGCTCCGACTCCCCGCCGCTAGGGCCGGACGATCAACTTACCCGCCTGGCGCGCCGGGCCGGCCGTGGCGGCGCCAGCGCCGGGCTGTTCCACCAGGCGTGGGTTGTTCGTGTGAAGCATCGCCTCCTCGCGGGAGATCTTCCCCGATGCGAAGAGTTCCATGATCGCCTGATCGAGCGTCTGCATCCCGTGCTGCGATCCGACCTGCATGACACTGGCGATCTGCGTCGTCTTGCCTTCCCGGATCAGGTTTCGGAGGGCCGGAACGCCGACCAGAACTTCGATCGCGGCCGCGCGACTCTTCCCGTCCGCTGTCGGAAGGAGCGTCTGCGCGATCACCCCCTCGAGCGACTCGCTCAGCATGGTGCGGATCTGTGACTGTCGGTCGGCCGGAAAGATGTCGATGAGGCGGTCGACCGTCTTGGCCGCCGAATTGGTGTGGAGTGTGCCGAACACGAGATGGCCCGTCTCCGCCGCCGTGATGGCTAGCGCTGTCGTTTCGAGATCCCGCAACTCGCCGACCAGGAGAATGTCCGGATCCTCGCGGAGCGCGCTTCGTAGTGCCGCGGAGAAGCTCTCCGTGTGGGAGCCGACCTCTCGCTGCTGAACCAGGCACTTCTTGCTCTCGTGGACGAATTCGATAGGGTCCTCGATCGTGATGATGTGCCCCTGCCGATTCTCGTTCACGTAGTCGATCATGGCCGCCAGGGTCGTCGACTTGCCGCTTCCGGTCGGGCCGGTCACGAGCACCAGGCCGCGGTCACGCATGGCGAGTTCGCGGAGAATCGGGGGCGTGCCGAGTTCTTCAAGCGTCCGGATCTTCGCCACGATGACGCGATAGACCGCGGAGATGCCGCGCCGCTGCCGGAAGACGTTGGCGCGAAACCGGGCAAGGCCGGGCAGTTCGAAGGCGAAGTCGACCTCGGCACCCCGCTCGAACGCGCGGCGCTGATCCTCCGACATCGCCGAGTAGACCAGGTCTCTCGCCACATCCTCCACGAGCGGATCCGCCTGCGAGCGAACCATCCTGCCGCGAAGGCGGATGAGCGGAGGCTGTCCCGTCGAGAGGTGGAGGTCCGATCCCCCCGCTTCGAGCGTCGCCTGCAACAGGGACTCCAAAGTCAGCGTCATCGAGCCTTCCCCCCACGCGCGAGCGCGTCACGATCATCATCGGTCAAGAGCGTCACCTCGAGGCATCCGGCGCGTCCCTCGGCATCTTCCGGCGAGGTCCACGCGGCCGCCCCCTCGTGGCGGCAGTTCGGGAGCATCACCAGGGCGAACGGGCGGTCCCGCAGCACGGCGCGCCCCGCGGGCCGCGACGCCAGATAGGAGAGGAGCGCCTTGCCATCCAGCCAGTCGGTTCTCGCGAAGACGAGCCGCCCGACGGTGGCCCCCGACAGGACCTCGGCGATCGCCTCGCCCCGAAGCGCTCCATCCAGAATCACCACATCGGCCCCGAGGCCGAGGGCGAGCGTGTCCCAGCGCTCACCGCCCGACGCCCCGGAAGCCGTGTGCATGCGAACCGCGTCGCGCGGATAGGGCACGACCGAACCATCATCGAGGACCAGAATCCGCCGATCGTTCCGGAAGGCCAGCGCGGCCAGGGAAGCCAGGACCATCGATCCTCCCGATCGCGGGGGGCCGCTCACGAGGACGATCCCCTCGGGTCCGTCGACGAACTCACGGATCTCGGCCTCGCCGATCGGCGAGAGTCCCAGGTCGGAGAGTTCGGGAGCGTCATGCGGAAGCGGGCTCATCCGGAGCACCGTGGCGACGCCGGCGACGGTGCGGGCGTGAAAGACCTCCAGCGCGATGCGGCCGCCGTCGAGGTCCACCGACACGCAACCGCGCGCCGTGCTCGCCGCGCCATGGTCGAGATCGGAAATTCCCATCGCGTGAAGCCGTGTACGAAGGTAGAGCGCCGTCTCCGGCAGCTCGTTCGCCTGCAATTCCAGGCCCTGGTCGGTGCGATAGGAAACGCTCAGCGAGGAGACGGTCGGAATGAAGTGGATCTCCGACGCCTTTCGGTCACGCGCCGTGTGCAGGTGAAAGAGGAGGAAGTTCCGGCCGCCGCGGTCCCAAACGATGTCGCTCGCCGGGCCCTGCTCGCCCGTCGAGAGGATGGCGGCGCGCGCCTCGGCTGGACTCGGGTGCGCCGGGCCCAGGATGGTGTCGAGCGCGCGGCGAATGGAGGCGGGACCCCCGATGACGAAGGAGACGGCACTCTCGGCGGCTTCCTGGAGCGACGCGATGGCCTCGCTGTCGGAGGGGTCGGCACACGCGATCGTGATCCCCTCCTCCGATGAACGGAAGAGCGGAACCGCCTGGGTGCGGCGAAGGAGCGACTCGGGGAAGCGGCGAACCAAGTCCGCGTCGATGGCCTGCGGCTGGACGTCGGCATAGGGAATCCCGAGCTGTTTCGAGAGCGCCCAGACGATGCTCTCTTCCGTGATGAAACCGAGTTCGACGAGCGTCTCGCCGATCATGCGGCCCGTCTCGATCTGGCGCGAGACGGCCTGCTCGATCTGCTCGGTCGTAACGAGGCCGCAATCCGTCAGGATGGACGTCATGCGGCGCGTCGGACGGGTCGTCGAGGTCACGCTCTGCCTCCGGTCTGAGGTAATGTCGGGTGGTTCTCGGCGGTGCAAATCGCAATGTGCGTGCCACCCTCGCGGGGCCGACTCGGAACCTGCTTCGCGTTCCAGCGCGACAGGCGGAGCGGACACAATGGCAGCAAGTTGCGCTACTCGTTGAGGCTCTCGTCAGGGCCTCGCCATGCTCCCGATTCCGGGAAAGGCCGAGCCGATTTTCACCCGCCGGCCAGTTCCAAGCCGCCACCGGCCTTGCGGCGCCGCGCCTGGCAAGGGTAGAGTCCCGACGATTTCACGACGTCCACCAGGGGATGCGAGGGAAGGGAATCCATGAGCGGAGCCACCGCGAAGAAGACGAAACCCGGCGGCAAGCGTGCCGCCTCCGCCACATCGCCGGCGCCGGAGAAGGCGCCGCGACAGCCCGCCAAGGTCGTGCGGCTGACCGCCGCCGACATGGCCGAGAAGCAGCGCGAAATCTCGGTCAGCGAGTTCTTCACGAAGAACCGCCATCTCCTCGGATTCGACAGCCCCGCGAAGGCGCTCCTCACCACCGTGAAGGAAGCGGTCGACAACGCGCTCGACGCCTGCGAGGAAGCGGGGATACTTCCCGATCTCATCCTCGAGATTCAGGAGGTCAACGAGACCCGCTACCGCGTCTCGGTTCAGGACAACGGTCCGGGCATCGTGAAGGCGCAGGTGCCTCGGATCTTCGGGCAGCTACTCTACGGCTCGAAATTCCACCGGCTCCGCCAGTCGCGCGGGCAGCAGGGGATCGGCATCTCGGCTGCGGCCATGTACGGGCAGCTCACGACGGGCCGCGCGATCGGCGTGATTTCCAAGACGGGGGCCGGAAAGCCGGCGCACCGCTTCGAAATCCAGATCGATACGCGGCGGAACGCGCCGGTGGTGGTCGCCGATCACGAGGTGGAGTGGATCCCCGCCCACGGAACGCGCGTGGAGCTGGAAATCGAGGCGACCTACAAGAAGGGACGCCACTCGGTGGATGGCTACGTGGAGCAGACCGCCATGGCGAATCCGCACGCGCAGATCGTCTACGTCGATCCGAAGGGGGAGCGCGTCGAGTATCCCCGCGTGGCCCAGGAACTCCCCGTGCCGCCGAAGGAGATCAAGCCGCACCCGCACGGTGTCGAACTCGGCATCTTGTTGAAGATGCTCCACGAGACGAAGGCCAAGAATCTCCAGGGTTTCCTGACCAGCGAGTTCTCCCGCGTGAGCGCCGCCTCGGCCGACGAGATCGCCAAGGCCGCCATGCTTCCTCCGAGCTATTCGCCGCATAAGGCGGCTCGCGATCAGGCGGAGGCGCTCTACAAGGCGATCCAGGTCACGAAACTCATGGCGCCCCCCGCGAACGTCCTGTCGCCGATCGGAGAGGAACTCCTCCTCGCCGGGATGAAGAAGCAGGTGGAGGCGAAGTTCTACGCCGCCACCTCGCGCTCTCCGGCGGTCTACCGCGGCAATCCGTTCTGCGTGGAAGCAGCGCTCGCCTTCGGCGGCGAATCGCTCCCGGGTGACGAGCTGATCACGATGCTCCGCTTCGCGAACCGCGTGCCGCTCCTCTACCAGCAGTCGGCCTGCGCGGTCTCGAAATCGGTGACCCAGACGAATTGGAAGGCCTACGGCCTCCAGCAGTCGCGCGGCGCGCTCCCCACGGCGCCGATGCTCCTCATGGTCCACATCGCGTCAGTCTGGGTGCCCTTCACGTCGGAGTCGAAGGAGGCCGTCGCCTCCTATCCGGAGATCATGAAGGAGATCAAGCTGGCGCTCATGGACGTCGGGCGGAAGCTGGGAATCTTCATCCGCCGGGGGCTCCGAGAGTCCGACGAGGAGAAGAAGCGCTCCTACATCGAGAAGTACATCCCCCACATCGGGATCGCGCTGCAGGAGATTCTGGGCATCGACGACAAGGAGCGCGACAAGGTCTGCGCGACACTGAAGGACACTCTCGAACGGAGCCGCACGTGAGCGAGAACCTGGTACCGAAGATCAAGAAGGAAGCCCAGGGCGTCGAGGACCAGATCCTCAAGAAGAAGAAGCCGATGATGAAGTTCCCGGTCCGCTCTCTGGCGAACGTGAAGTACGCGGAGAAGGCGGGGTATTTCGAGATCCGCGGCCTGAAGAAGGAACGGACCCTCACCGTGAACACGGTGAAGACCTTCGCGCAGACGCTCCGGATGATGGCGCTCTCGAAGACGCTGGTCGAGACCGACGACATCGCCACCAAACGAGAGGCCTACTACGTCTCGAAGAACTGGGGCGATGCGCGCTTCCTGGAACAGACCGAGTCCGACACGGTCATGGACGACGTGGAGGCGCTCTTCGAGGTGAACCGCGAGCAGATGGGCTTCGTCCCCGAGGAGAAGGGGGGCGACATCTCCGGCGCGCTCGTGGTCATGGACAAGGACACCGAGACGGGGAAACCGATCCGGATCGACTGCACGCAGTTCGGGAGCGGCGCCTATTCCATCCCAATCTCCGTGGAACACTTGAAATTCGAGACGAAGGCGAAGTTCATCCTCGTCATCGAGACCGCCGGTATGTTCCAGCGACTCGTGAAGCATGGATACTGGAAGAAGGCGAACTGCATCCTGGTCTCGATGGGAGGCGTTCCGACGCGCGCCTGCCGGCGCTTCATCCGGCGGCTGGCCGACGACAAGAAGCTCCCCGTCTACGTCTTCGTGGACGGCGATCCGTACGGGATCTCGAACATCTACCGCACGTTCAAGGTGGGCTCGGGCAACGCGGCCCACATCAACGAATTCTTCTGCGTGCCGCAGGCGCGCTTTTTGGGGATCACGCCGCAGGACATCATCGACTACAAGCTACCGACGCACCCCTTGAAAGACGTCGACGTGAAGCGGGCCAAGGACGCCATCAAGAACGACCCCTTCTTCAAGCACCACAAGGCGTGGGCGAAGGCGATGGAGCATCTGGTCTCGATGGGAGTCCGCGCCGAGCAGCAGGCGTTGGCGGCGCACGGCTTGAACTACGTGATCGACGAGTATCTGCCGCAGAAGATCGCGCACCCGGAGCGGTTCCTGCCGTAGCGGCGCTACGCCTCGATCCAGATCGTGAGTGTGGCGCCGTCTTCCTTGACGGTGAGCTTTTCGCCCTTCGGTAGCCGCTGGATGTCCTTCCAGATCTCGCGGAGTTTGATCTCGCGCCCCGCTTTCACGCTCGAGTAGCCGACCACGGTGTGATCGTCGTCGAAACTGATCTTGGCGTCCTTCCCGAGCGCGATCATGGTGTCGAGCATTCCCTTGGGGAGGCGCATCGAGACCGTGGCCAGATCGTGGCCTTCCTCGAGCACCTGAATGCGCACGTGCGCGTCCTTCCCGTACCACCATGGCTTCGGTCCGCTTAGGGGGAGCCCGATCTGGACGCTCCACCAATAGCCGAGTGCCAGGCAAAAGGCCGCGAAGGCAACGACCACGAGTACGTTCTTTCCGCGTGCCACAGGGGTACCTCCGGAAAAGGGGTTCGGGGCGCCGCGGAAGGGGGGATCTTCACCCGGCTCGCGTGATGTTCGCCACACGCCCGGGACCCGAGGGTCTCGTGAACCCCGGAGCGGCAGCCCCTGATTCTCATTCTACGCTGAAACGGTGGCCTGGGTTTCGCTTCGAAACTTCCCTTTCGCCCCTACGCCCGTCCCGCCACGCCGCGATATCCGACAGCCAGAAGAAGGGCTAGCCCGAATGTCGCCACCACCGTGGCGCCAGTCGGAAAGTCGAACTTGTAGGAGGCAACCATCCCCGCGACGCTGACCAGGACTCCGACGACCCAGCCGACCGCGAGCCTCGCGGGGGCCGAGTCGGCGACGAGCATGCCGACCACGGAGGGGACGATCAGGTACGAGAAGACAAGAAGCACGCCCGCCACGGCCACCGACTGAGTCACCACCAGCCCGAACGTGAGGTAGAAGAGGAAGTCCCATAGCCGGATGCGGCCCTTCGACATTCCCTCCGTCGTCCCGTGCGAGATGGCGAAGAAGGGGCGCCGCCAGACAAAGTGGAGGATCCCGATTCCGACGTAGAGGGCGGCCAGGCGCGCCACCTCCTCCGGCGAGGCGGCGAGCAGGTTTCCGACGAACATGAACTTGATGTGTTCCGCCCCCTCCGGCGTGCGATCGACGATCAGGATCGCGGTGGCCGCGGCGACCGCGTAGACGATGCCGATGAAGGCTTCCTGGGGAATGCGTCTCTTTTCGGCCTTCAGCAGGGCGATGAGGGCGGCGCCCACGACCACCGCTCCCATCGAGAGCCAGCCGGCCATCGGATCGTGGAGATCGTAGCCCAGGAGAAATCCGATCGTGGCGCCGAGGGCCGCGACCTGCGCGAGGGCGAGGTCGACGAAGATGACTCCGCGCTCGACGACGTGAAATCCGAGATAGGCGTGAATCCCCGCGATGGCGATGCAGGCGAGGAGCGGCCAGAGCAGAAGGCTCAGTGCGTCCATCATGGCTTCTCTCCCGCGAGGGCTTTCCGAATCATGTCGAGTTGCGTGTCGAAGAGCCGGATGTAATCCGTGGCGGCCGGGGCCGCGCCGACCGAGGGGGGCAGCACCAGCATCGGGACGCCGGCATTCCGCGCGATCTGCTGCGAGAGTTTCGGATCGAAGTAGGGCTCCACGATGAGGAGCCCTACGCGCTGCGCCTTCATAACCGCCATTAGCTCCTGCACGTGGCGCGGGGCCGGCGGCACTCCGGGGCGGGGCTCCACGTAATCGACGACCTCGAGTCCGAACGCCTCCGCGAAGTAGGGCCACGAGCGGTGATACGTGACGACCTTCATCCCCGTGAGCCCCATCGCCGCCGCGCTCTTCTTCCACTCGCCGATCTTGGTCCGGAGCCGGCCCTCGAACGCCGCGAAGCGTTCCTGGAAATAGGCCGCATCGGTCGGGGCCAGACGGGACAGGGCGTCTCGGATGTTCGCCGCCATGGCGATCCCATTCTCGGGATTCAGCCAGTAGTGCGGATTCCCCAGCGGATGAACATCGCCCTGCTCGCGGCCGACGCGCCCGCCGACTTCGAGGATGTTCACGTTCGCGGAGGCATCGAGAAATCCGGACCCGCCCGGCTGGATGCGCTTGTTCCGCGCGCTATTGATCAGCCCTGGCGCCCAGCCGACTTCGAGTTCGCGGCCCACCTGGATGAAGAGGTCGGCTTTTCGCAGTTTGAGCAGGTACGACGGCTTCGCGTCGACGAAGTGGGGGTCCTGGTATCCCTTGGCCAGCGGCTCGATCGCGACCCGGTCGCCTCCGATCTCCGCGGCGATCGATGCGAGATCTTGCGTCGTCGTGACGACGTTGACTCTTCCGCCCGCGTGGGCCGTGCCCACCTCCGCGACCGGATCTTCCTGAAAGAGGGGAATGCGCGCGCCGGGCGCGAGGAAGCCGAGCGCGAGAATGACCGCACCCGCGAAACGAGCGAGACCGCCGAAACGTCGCATCATGGCTCTATCTCCTTTCGGCTCAGAACGGGTGTGAGCCGTGCGGGCCGATGTTGAAGGTTGTCTTGAAGTAAATCTGAGTCTCCTTATCGCCGCCTTCCAGCTTCTGGCGGCGAACCTGCGCGCTCATGGAAGCGAACTCGCTCGGCTGGTACGTGAGGAATCCGAGCACGCCGGTGGCTGCCGCCGCCTCCGCGCGATCCAGGTTGTCCGACCAATCGTAGCGGCCACCCGCGTGCCAGCGGCGGGCGAACTGGAAATCACCCCAGGCGTACCCACCCGTTCGCGTGACGTCGGGGCCACCCAGGGTCTCCGCCGTCCGCTGCATCCACTCGACCTGCGCGATGAGGGAGCGATAGATGGCGCGCCGCGGATTCTTCCAGCGAAACGTCATGTCTGCGCCGACGACGCGGGCGCGGAGCGCTCCCGGATCGACCAAGGGGAGCGAGAGCGAATCGATGCGAATAGCACCATTGGCTCCATTCGCGAAGGATCCGCCGATCGCCAGATTCGACGCTTCACTCAAGTCGAAGAAAGTGGAGAGTCGTCCCAGGAAGAGGAGGTCCTTGCCGCGATAGGGAGCAAACGCTGCCGGTTCGCCATCGAAGCCCGGCGTGTTCGTCACCTCGCCGTCTAGATTCGCGTAGAAGGGGAGCCCGGGGAGTAGCCACGAGGCGGAGACCCCCTCGGCACTTAGCCCCTCTTCTCCGAAGAAGCGCTCCGCCGCGAGGGGCCGATCGGCGAACACGGTCTCGGGGGGATGCGTGCGATTGAACTTTCCAAAGTTCCCGCGAAATTTCCCGAGCTTGGCGGTGAGCCCGCCCGGAAGCGCGAGGAGGGTCAGGTATCCCTCTTCCAGATCGATCCCCTCGGTCGGGCTCACAGAAATGAAAAAGTCGGCGCGACTGTACGGATCGACGTTTGCCTGGAGGCCTAGCTCGGCCTCGCGAAGCGAAAAGGCGGAAGTTCCTTCTTCCTTCAACTGGTCACCAGCTTCTCCCTGGAACCAGCCGATGACGCTGAGCGCTGGGTTGAGCAGATTCGCTCCCTGCGGCAACGTGCTGGGCGATGACGTGGTTTGGGCGAACGCGGCCGCCGCGACGCCGGCGCTGGAGAGAACCAGCGCCAGCAACGCGGTGGTCGCGCGCAGGACTTGGCGCACGACAGCCTCCGAGGTTCAGTTGTGAAGCGAGAAGCGGAACGAGCGGGAGAGGGCTAGGCGCGCGGTGGGGCGCGGCCCGGGGGAGTCAGGGGATACGACGCGGCCTCGGAGCGAAGCGTCAGCGGCGCGGGCCGAACGGCCGTGGCGGCTGGTGCGGCAACCACAATCGGCGCGACAAGGTCGGCCGACGTGAATTGCAGGGCATTGCAGACGTGGCACGGCTGAACCCCGGCGTGCTCGTGAACCAGCACGATCGTGGCCCAGACTCCAACCAGGAAGAGGGCCAGAGCGGCGGAGAGCCGTAGGTTACGTCGGGTGAAGTGCACCATCATCCCTTGAACTCTACCAGCGACCGTGGGGTTCCGCTACTCCGCGCTACCCCCGGGCGATTATCCCTTCCTGGAGGCCCAGATCATTCCGAGGCCCCAGACAATGAGCAGGACCGGCCAGTATCGAAGGATGTTTCCGTGGAGGTAGCCGAACTCCTTCAAAAGCAGAAGGGATCCCACGGCGACGAGGGTGAGGGGGAACGCAACGCTGGTGTGACCGCCTCCGGCCATTCTTATCCTCCGGCGCGCTGCGGCGCGCGTTTGATCTTCACGTAGAGAAACATGCCGTCCACCACGATCAGGAGCGGCCGTCCCTTGCCCTCGGCGATCCAAATCTTCGCGCTGCCTCGCCCGCCAACGTGCTCCAGGAAGTCATCGGGGAGAGAGCGAGCGGTGAGGGGCGAGAGAAACTCGACGCGCACCGGACCCGACGGTGGGAGGAGAATCTCGGCCGCGCCCATCGTCCCGCGAAGCACGATCTTTCCCGGCGCCGACGCGCCGACGCGCAGGCGAACGCCTCCCGAGATGACTCCGATATCACAGCTCTCCGGGCGGAGGCGCGTGAGGTCGAGATCGGCGCCCGACAGGATCGTCTCCGTCTTCAGGCGTACGGCGGTCCGTTCCGGCGCGCGTAACTCGAGTTCAGCGCCGAAGGGCGCCGTGTTGGGAATGAGCACCCGCTTCGGCCAGACGAACTCACCGCTTCTTCCGCCGACACTCCAAACATGCTCGGCATCCTTCTCGCTCACGCCCCGGATGGAGATCTCCAGGGAGCGGGCCCCGGCGCGTGACGCCGAATCTCTCGCGCCGCCGGTCGCGGCCGCGGATAGGGAGAGCCTTCCCCCGAGCGTTCGGGCGCGGATGGTCAACGCCTCCACCGGGGGGCGATCGAGCGGGTGGCGCGCCAAGTGGGCTGTTCCCGCGGCGGCCTTGT
>JANNMC010000216.1:0-1144 GCA_031397435.1 Candidatus Eiseniibacteriota bacterium | reverse complement strand
AACATCGTCTCCTTCTACCCCTCCCGCCGCATCGCGATCGCCCAGATCGAGCACGCGGTCGCCGCACTCGGCGACTCCCTCCGCGCGACGTCCTAGATGTCGTGCGGCATGTAGCCGACGGGGGACTGGTAGTAGTAGTTCCAGGGGTAGTGCAGGAAGTTCGAGACCCGGCTCGTGTAGACACAGGCGAAGTCCTTCAACTGGTGCCCGAAGCGGCTCGACTCGTTTCCCTCGCGGAAGAGCGACCCCCACCGCGGATTGTAGGCTCGGTCGATCTTCACCTGGACGCTTTCGATCTCACCGGAAATCTCCAGGCTTCGCTTCTCCATCTCCGAGATCTGCTCGGGAATCTCCTGGATCCGATGCGCGATCTCCTCGCGCTTCGCGGATTCGTTGGACTCTCCGTCGCTCAGCACATCCGTGAGGCGCCTCAGTTCCCGGCCCACGGCGGCCTTGTCGATCTCGATGTGGTGGCGCTCCGAGGAGAGCTTGGAGAGCCGGTCGAACTCCTTCGCATAATCCTGCGTGACCTGGATCTCCCGGTCGAGTTCGGGGACGAGCATGGCGGTGCGCCAGCCGAGGACGCGCTTCGACTGGAGAATGTCGCCATAAGTGTGGTCCCCGAAATAGATGATGTGTTCGCCGGCCGCTCCCAGCGCCCGTTCCAGATAGGCGCCGCTTCCGCCCCGGCCCGTGATGGCGAGGAGTTTCTGCCCCTTCAACTCCGGAATCGGTTCCGGCGCCGCGGTCTCCGAGAAGAAGCTCGGCTTCGCCGCGTCCACGATGATGGCGTTGAAGAGTTCCGACCAGTGTCCGGGCGCGCCCCGGCCGCGGTGCATCATGTGACTGAGGAGCTTGTCGGTGTACGACCATTCGCTGTTCGTCAGGAGGAAGAGCTTCTTCCCGGAGCGCCGGAACTCCTCCAGGACGACGCGCAGCTCGGGGTCGAAGCGGATGTAACGGTCGAGGTCGCTCGTGATGACCGACTTGAGGCTCCCGTCCCGATGGGCTTCGTCGATCATGTTGCGGACGTCGGAGTAGACCTTCTCGTAATCCACTCCCCCGTTCGGCTTCTTCTTCTCCAGCAGGTCGATGATCGAGGCGAAGAGATAGACCTCGGGGAGGTGGAAGAGGGTGTCCACCG
>JANNMC010000186.1:0-2388 GCA_031397435.1 Candidatus Eiseniibacteriota bacterium | reverse complement strand
ACGTCGCGTGCTTGGATCCGTAATTCACCCATCGCGATCTCCTGCGCCGCAGTGCCCGCACCTTCGCGTGAGCGAACGAGCGAGAGCCCCTAACGCTCTGCTTCGATTCCCAGTTTCAGCATCCGGCTGCGAAGCGTGCTGGCGTTGAGCCCGAGAATTCGAGCCGCCCCCTTCGGTCCGGAAACCCGTCCGCGCGTCTCCTTCAAGACGCGCCGGATGTAGTCGGCCTCGACGTCGGCGAGCCGCCGCAGGCCCGCGCGCTGCCCAGCTTCGAGCGCGGCGCCGTCGAGCATTTGAGACGCGACTTCCAGTTCGCTGCCGTCGCGGCTGAGCAGCACCGCGCGCTCGATCACGTTCTCGAGCTCGCGCACGTTTCCGGGCCACGAGTAGTCGCGCAGCGCCTTCTGGGAAGCCGCACTCAGCGCCGCGGCGTTCTTGGCGAGGGAACTCCGATAGTGATCAAGAAAATGATCGGCGAGCGGCAAGATGTCGCTCCGCCGCTCGCGCAGCGGCGACAGATCGAGCGTCTGACCGCCGAGCTTCTCGAAGAGATCTTTGCGGAAGCGCTTCTCGCTGATCTCGGCCCGCAAATCGCGGCTGGAGGATGCGATCACGCGGAAGTCGACCGGGAGTGTCCGCGTCCCACCGATACGCGTGAAGCTTCGCTTCGAGAGTGCGGCGTTCAGCTTCGCCTGGGTCTCGGGGGTGAGTGCCGCGACCTCGTGGAGGTACAGCGTCGAGTTGTTGGCCAACTCGAGGCGCCCGGCTCTCCCAGTGCCGTAGGCCCCGACGCCCTTGCCACTCTCTTGGCCGAAAAGCTCGCGATCGAGCAGCTCAGGCGACAACGTCGCACAGTCGCAGCGCACGCTGGGGCGGCGCCGGCGCGGACCCCACGAGTGGATCGTGCGAGCGACGACGCTCTTCCCGGTTCCTGATTCCCCAATAATGAGGACAGGCGCATCGCTCTTCGCGAGCGCCATCAAGCGATCCGTGAGCGCAAACATCGACGGGCAGTTCAGCACCCAATTCGGCACGGGGCTGCCTTGCGCGAGCTCGAGAAGGTAGGTGCTCTCTTGCTTCAGCCCTTCCGCGTGTCTTCGAAGCTTCTCGAAAGCGCGGGAGTTCGCGACGGCGATGGCGATCTGGTTCCCGACCGCGGTCAGCATCTCGACATCGTGACGCGTGAAACCGCTCTCCCGGCGACAGTTCACGTTGAATGACCCGATCGGCTCGCCGTCCACGAGCAGCGGAACGACGAGGCTCGAGTGCATGCCTTCGCGCAGGAGCTGCGAGTCTTCGAAAAAACGCGCGCCGGAGCTGACGTCCTGGGAGAGATAGGCCTCGCGAGAGTCGAACACCTTCCCGATGCGGCTGCCGGCGTGAGGGATCGACCAACCCTTCCCGATGTGCGAACCAGCCTGAAGCGCGAGTGCGACGATCTGAAACTCGTCCCGGTCGGGGTCGTAGAGCGCAAGGCTCGAGCGGTCGATCTTCACGAACCTGCGAAGCACTTGGCTGATCGAGTCGAACAGTTGATCGGGATCGAGCTTGGTCGTGAGGACGTTGGCGATCTCGAGCAGGAGCGCGTAGTGATCACCATTGGCCGGACGCAACGCCGGCAGGCGATCGCCTCCGCGGACTCCTGAGGATCGGGTAGCCATTCCTCTCACCTCTCCGCCCCGACCCCGGTTCCGCCCTATCTAGAGACGGGCATCTCGCACGTTAGAGACGGGCATCGCGCACGTGCGCATAGGAGATCCCGTCGAGCGGCGAACCCGCAATGGCGCTCCGAAGAACGCAAACTCGTAGGCCTTTTCCTGTGCGAGCTCCTGCAGCATGAGGACCTCGATGATCGGGACCCCGACCACGGAGAACAGGTAGCAAGGAACCGGGAGTCAAGTTCAGGGACCGATTTCGTCTTGAGCGCCGTAGGGGCCCTTCGAGACTCCGAACTTCATCGCCGCGATCTCCCTGAGAGTTTCCGCCCGGCCCGGAGCCGAGCTCAGGTCTTGTTCTTGGCTTCCGACAGCCGGTGCATCGCCTCATCGACGCGCTCCGCAGGCATCTCCATTCCCGTGCGTTCACTGAACGCGCGCATCGCCTCGCCGAATTGCTCGGGCCGCTCGACGAAATCCCGCGCACTGCTGCGCAACGCCTGGGGTTTCGATGCGCCGCTCCCGCCCACGCTGAACCTCGAGATCACTCGCGCGAGCTTCGCGCTGCGACAAGATTCGCAGCGGCGGGGCTCCTCTTCGGATCTGCGCACGAGATGCGTCGCACGCGCACCGCACTTCCCGCATTTGTATTCGAACAACGGCATACGAACGGAGGCCTAACACACTTAGATCGGGCTCTTGCCCGCGAGCGTCTTCGCGGCCGCGTCCACCG
>JANNMC010000106.1:0-2510 GCA_031397435.1 Candidatus Eiseniibacteriota bacterium | reverse complement strand
GTAGCGCCGGCCTGTCGATCGGAGTTCCGAAGCGGTCGGAATGACGGCGATGTGGGCGTCCCGTCCCCCGCAGAGCTGGACGAAACGCTTGAGGATGACCTCGGGGCCGACCTTGTCTTCGGCGCCCCCGATCGGAACGATATAGCCGCGGGAGAGGTTGTCTGGTCCGGTGGTGGGGGTCACGATCGATCTCTCAACGGTACGGGGGATCGGTTCGGTTAACTGCTAGGGGGAGAATAGCATGGCGAGACATTCGTCTCAAGCGCCGGGCGGCGCCGGGCAGCGTCATGCGCGGGGCAGCGCCAGAGCCTCCCGGAATTGCGCCGCGATTTCGCCCTCGCCTGCGATGTCGATGCCGAGATCGCGGACCAGCCCGTCGCGGACTCCGTAGATCCAGCCGTGCACCGACACGGCCTGGCCCCGCGACCAGGCTTCTCGGAGAACGGTGGTCTGGCAGACGTTCACCACCTGTTCGATGACGTTCAGTTCGCAGAGCCGCGCGTGCCGCGCCGCCTCGTCGGGAAGCGCGTCGATGAGCGCGTGGTGCTTCTCGTGGACGTCCTCGACGTGGCGAAGCCAATTGTCGCTGAGTCCGACCGTCTGGCGGCGAAGCGCGGCCATCACGCCGGAGCAGCCGTAGTGGCCGCAGACGATGATGCGCCGCACGCGGAGGAGATCGACCGCGAACTGGATCACGGAGAGACAGTTGAGATCGGTGTGGACGACGACGTTTGCGATGTTTCGATGCACGAACATCTCGCCCGGGAGGAGCCCGACGATCTGATTCGCGGGGACGCGGCTGTCGGAGCAGCCGATCCAGAGATACTCCGGGTCCTGCTGGTTCGTGAGCCGCTCGAAGAAGGAGGGGTCGTCGCGGAGGACGGCAGCGGCCCAGGCGGCATTTCTTTCCAGAAGATCGCGGAGACCTTTCATTCAAGTTCCCTCTCGGAGTGGCGCGCGAAGTTGGAGACTGGCTTCGGAATCGAACCGAACGGCCACCCTTGCGGGGGTAACCCGGCAGGTTTGAAGCCCGCGGCCCGCGCCAGCGAGCGAGACCAGTCCCCTTCGCGCGGCTTCATGGTTCGAAGTGCCGGTCGAAGTAGATCCAGATGATTCTGGAGTAGCGAAACACCGCCGGGATGAACGGTACGAAGAGCACTCCCGCGACCAGAAGCAGCCGCATCATCGGCCAGCCGCGCAGCACCAGCGCCAGTGCCAGGAAGAGCACGAGAATCACCCCAACGGCCAGCGTGTAACTGAAATACATCGCCCCCGAGAAGTACCCGGGCTCCCGGCTGAAGGCGATGTCGCACGAGGGGCAGCGCTCGTTCATCCTCATCGCGCCCGCGAAGACCTGTCCCGTGCGGCATTGCGGGCAGAGTCCCTTCCAGATCGCGACCAGGCGGCGCGATTCCGCCGCGCTCACGGTGTCGGCAGGACGGGCCGCGGCATGCCGAAGAACGATTCCTTCGTGACGCGCGTGTAATTCGGTCCCCCCAGCCGCGCGATCGCGTCGAGCTTCGCGGTGTCGACACGGCCGTTCGTCAGAACTGCCTCCGCGAGATGGAAGTAGACCACCTCCCCGATCACGTAGTTCGCGTGGTACGGCCCCTCGCCGTGCTCCACGATCCTGAAAAGCTTGCACTCCAGCGCCACCGGGCATTCCACCGCGCGAAACGGCTTCACCCTAACGCTCGGCGCCTTCGTGAATCCCGCCTCCGCGAACTCATCGACGTCGGGTGGATAGTCCCCCGATGCCTGGTTCATCTTCTCCCGCAGCGACCACGGGACCATGTGTATGACGAACTCCCCCGTCTCGCGCACGTTGTGGAGCGTATCCTTGTCGCGGCCGGTCCCGCTGGTCACCGGCATGAAAACCACGGAGGGAGGATGCGCGCCGCCCGCATTGAAGAAGGAAAACGGCGCGAGATTCGCGACCCCAGCCTTGGACAGCGAGGAGACGAACGCGATCGGCCGAGGAACGACGCACCCGGTCAGGAGCGCGTACGCCTCAGCAGGGGCGATGGTGGCGGGATCGATCTCCCGGAACGCGGCGACGCGATCGGTCACGAGGCGCCCGTCATCCGGTCGCGCCTTCGCCCGTGAACCCCCCCGTCGGCTCCAGCCACGAGTAGGGGTACGTCTTGTCGTCGTACGCCTCGGCTTCGGTCGTGACGTAGAGCGGATGAAACGTGTCGAGCATGACCGCCAGTTCCTTCGTCTCCTTGGCGCCCAGCGACGCCTCCGTAGCGCCCGGGTGCGGCCCGTGCGGGATCCCCGACGGATGGAGCGTGAAGGAGCCGACCTCAATGCCTCTGCGGCTCATGAAGTTCCCGTTCACGTAGTAGAGCACCTCGTCCGAGTCGACGTTCGAGTGGTTGTACGGCACCGGCACCGAGAGCGGATGGTAGTCGTACATGCGCGGCACGAACGAGCAGATCACGAAGTTCCGTCCCTCGAACGTCTGGTGGACGGGAGGCGGCTGGTGGATGCGGCCGGTGATCGGCTCG
>JANNMC010000095.1:0-2311 GCA_031397435.1 Candidatus Eiseniibacteriota bacterium | reverse complement strand
TGCCGATAGCGGTCGCGAGTCGCGAAGTTCATTTCGCCGAACTCGCTGTCCGCGCGCAGCACGGCATCGACCAGACTCACCCGCTCGAAGAACTCCGCCCAGTCGCAGTTCGAGATCAGGCGCATGCTCATGATGACATTGCGTACCGTCACGCTCATCGCGCCTTGCCTTTGATGCTCTTCGCTCACCAAGTCATCGGGGGTGGCGCCCTGCGCGGCCAAGCGTTCATGCAGCCACGCGAGCGCCGGCGTCACCATCGGGTCGTGGTCGCGCAACCGCTGGATCAGCTGGACGATGAACTCCCGAGGCAGCGATTTCCGATCGAACCCGCGCAGCGCTTCCGTCGCGACCGCGAGCGCCTGCTCCTCGGAGTTCATGAGCCGATCCGCGAGTAGGTCGGCCTCGTGCCGCGCAGCGCGACCGCGAACGATCTGCTCGGCCGCGCGCCGGATGTTCTCGACCAGCACGATTCGCAGCGTGATCGCGACCGCCCAGAGCTCGCCGATCGTGAGCGGCTGCACGCGCTGGTACGCGCGGACGAAGCGCTCGAGCGTGAGCGGGTCGAAGTGACTGTCCGTATGCGCGACGTAAGCCCATGCCAGACCGAAGACGCGCGGGTAACCGCGGAGGGGGCCGTCTGCGAGCTTCGGGAGCTGTTTGTAGAAGTTTCGCGGCAGGTCGTCGCGGATTTCTCGGATCTGTTCTTCGACGACGTGGAAGTTGTCGATCAACCACTCCGCCGCGGGCGTGATGATGCGCTCCTCACGGATCGCCGCGCCGATGTCGCGGTACGCCGTCAACAGGATGGATTCGTTCTCGCGGAGCCGCGTGGCTAGCCGGCGGCCCTGTTGCGCCCCGCCCGTTACGCGCTGAGCGCGAGCCAGGCTCTCGGCGTGCTGCTCGAGCCGCTCGACGCTGAACAGCTCAGCCCGAATCGGATCGTCGGTGTCGCGCTGAAGCCGCAGCGACGGCCTGATGACTCGCAGCAGAAACTGTCTCGATCGATTCCACGGTCGGGAGCGCATGACCTAAGCCGGCACGGCTGAGCGGTTTTCGCCCAGCCGGTTCATTACAGCCGTGGCTTGCGCGCCCGTGCACTCACCGCTTGGCGCTTGAAACGAATCGCAAAAACCGGCTCGCGCCGGGCGAGCGCTGGCGCAGATAATCGTTTCCAAGCTCGCGCTAATCGCTCGCATGCGAATGCATGACGCCGTCGCGGATGCTTTCGGGCACGATGCGACGCGAGACCAGATCTGCAGCGCGCGCCGCATCGCTCACTGTGCTCCTCATGTGCGCATCTCGAAATGACCGACGTGGCGCTCCGCCCGCCACTCCTCCACTCCGCTGAGGCCAGTTCGCTCGAGCGCGCTGCGGAGCGGCTCGGGATCGCTGCTCGTGCGGCCGAGGCGAAAGCGATCGCCAGGACCAAAAGTGAGAAGCACGAGTTCGCTCGGCGCCGGATGCTCAGGCGAGATGACCTCACCGGCGAGAAGGGCCACGATTTCGCGAATCACTTCGCCGTGGCAAACGACGAGGGGAGCCGTCCGCCCGGTTCGGAACAACTTCTCTACCCCTTCCTCGACCCGGATTCGGAAGTCCTCGAGCAACTCGCCGCCTGGCGGCTGCGCGGACACTCCCCCGGCTTGCCAGTCCGCGAACGCGATTGGATCGCGCTCCTTGACGTGTTCGCGGGGCACGCCCTGCCAGCGGCCGAAGTTCAGCGGTCCGAAGCTCCACTCGATTGCGCTCTGCGCCCCGGCCGTGAAAATGGACGCGCTCTCGTAGGCGCGCCGGGAAGGGCTGGTGACGACGTAGTCCGCCCACTCAAATTGCCGCCTCCGCTCCGCGACCTGGGCGCGGCCGAATGGCGAGAGCGGAGGGTCATCCGTCCCAACCAAGCGCCCCGCGGCGTGTGCCAGCGTCGCTCCGGCCCGTAACAACAGAACGCGGCTCGGCGAGGCCTCGGCGGCGCGCGAAGCCAGCGCCTCGCGCGTCGCGAGCCGGGGGAGGTGTCTCGGGGCGAGCATCTCGGTCCGATCAACGGTTGGGGTTGGCGTTGCTGATCTTGCCCAGCGTGGAGCTCGGATCGCGAGCGCGCGCAAGATCGCCGAGTGAGATGATTCCGACCGGCACGCCGTCCTCGACGACCGGCACGCGCCGGACTGCGCGGTCTTGCATCATCTGGATCGCCTCGTCGATCGCCGCGTCGGGCGCGAGCGTCGCGAGCTTCGTCGAGCAGATGTCCTCGAGCCGGGAGGTCTGGTCGTCCGCGCGCTCGGCGAGAAAGCGCACCACCAGATCGCGATCGGTG
>JANNMC010000083.1:0-7444 GCA_031397435.1 Candidatus Eiseniibacteriota bacterium | reverse complement strand
GAGCCTTGCGGGGAATTGGTTCTTGACCGTCCCCGGCCCCTTCCCTAGCGTGGTCACGATTCCTCCTCGCAACTCGGTATCTCCCGTGGCAAAGGAAGTCGCGTGAGCGCGCGCTGGCAACGGATGCTCCAGGTCACGGCTGCGGTCCTGCTCGTTCTGCTCTGCGGGACGGTGGGGGTCGGCGTCGGCATCGCGAACTGGTTACAGAAAGATCTCCCCTCGCCCGCCAGCCTCCAGACCATCGCGCCGCCCGTGAAGACGATCGTCTACGACATCCGGGGGAAGATGGTTCACGAGTTCTACAAAGAGAACCGGAACATCATCCCGCTCCGCCAGATTCCAAAGACGATGGTCGACGCGATCCTCTCCATCGAGGACCGCCGCTTCTACAGCCACTGGGGAATCGACCCGATCCGGCTCTTCGGCGCGCTGGCGAAAGACATCGCGGCGGGGCGCGCCGAGCAGGGGGGGAGCACCATCACACAGCAACTGGCGCGAAATCTCTTCCTCACGCACGAGAAGACCTTCACGCGGAAGATCAAGGAAGCGGTCCTGGCCGTTCGCATCGAGCAGACGTACACAAAGGACGAGATTCTCGAGATGTACCTGAATCAGATCTACTTCGGCGAGGGCGCCTACGGCCTCGACGCCGCGGCCAAGGTATTCTTCGGGAAGCAAGTTGGCGACCTGACGCTGCCCGAGTGCGCGCTTATCGCCGGCCTCCCTCGCAACCCGCGCGACTATTCGCCGCGGCGCGAGCCTGAACGGGCGCTGAAGCGGCGAAACCTGGTCCTTGCTTCCATGCTCGACAACAAGCGGATCTCGCGCGCCCAGTACGAGGCCTCCAGCGAGGCGCCGCTTGGCGTGACGAAGACGCGCTACGACGCGCGCCAGGCCCCCTACTTCATGGAAATGGTCCGCCAGTACCTGGACGAGCGCTACGGCTCAAACCAGCTCTACGAGGGCGGCATGCGCGTCTACACGACCATCGACATCGACCTCCAGCACGCGGCCGAGGAAGCCCTGGAGCGGCGGATCCAGGCGCTGGAGGTGCGGAACCAGTACAAGAAGACGCGCGCGACCATCGTGGCCGAGGCGGCGAAGAGCGGCTCGCGCGAGCGGCCCCAGACGGAGTATCTCCAGGGAGCCGCCGTCATGATCGACCCGAAGAACGGACACATCCTGGCGCTCGTCGGAGGGCGCGACTTCAACGAGTCGAACTTCAATCGAGCGGTGCAGGCGGCGCGGCAGCCCGGGTCGGCATTCAAGCCCTTCATCTACGCGGCGGCCATGGACAACGGCTACACCCCGACCGAGATGATTCTCGATACACCGGTCTCGTTCCGCGCCGGCAACGGCCTCGAGTGGGCGCCGCAGAACTACGACCACAAGTTCCGAGGGCCGGTGACGCTTCGCCAGGCGCTCGCCCAATCGCTGAACGTCCCGGCGGCCAAGCTGCTCCAGAAGCTGGGAACGCCGGTCGTCTCGGCGTATGCGCGCCGACTGGGGATCCGCAGCCGGCTCGTGGCCGACCTCTCCCTCTCGCTCGGCACGTCGGAGGTCAATCTCCTGGAGCTCACCTCGGCGTACGGCGTCTTCGCCAATCAGGGCGTACGTACGGCACCGGTGTTCGTGCTGAAAGTAGAGGACAAGAACGGAAAGGTGCTGGAGCAGTCGCGGATCACGGCCGAGGAGGCGCTGAGCCCCGAGACAGCCCTGACGATGACAAGCATGCTGGTGAGCGTCATGGAGAACGGCACTGCCGCGGCCTCGCGCGCGCTGGGGCTTACCGCCGCCGCCGCAGGCAAGACGGGCACGACGGACGACTACACCGACGCCTGGTTCATCGGCTACACGCCGGAGCTGGCGGCGGGCGTGTGGGTCGGCTTCGACCGGAAGCGGAAGATCGGTCCGAACATGACGGGCGCCGCCGCGGCACTCCCGATCTGGGTCGACATGGTGGTCGCCGCGACGAAGGGAAAACCACCTGTCGAGTTCCCGGTTCCAAGCGGCGTCGTGAGCCGCCAGATCTGCGCGCAGACGGGGCTCCTGGCGAATCCCGGATGTCCCGAGACGGAAGTGGAGCTCTTCCGCGAGGGAAGCGAGCCGACCGGCGCCTGCAACGTCCACCTGGGCGCGGAGCGCCCCCCCACCGATCCCGGCGCCTTCCAGCGCCACGACAGCGAGGCGCAGCCCGAAGAGAAGATCCGGCTCTAGCGAGGCGCCCGGAGCCGGCGCCGCATGATCGGCCGCGTCGCCGAGCGACGCGCTGCCTCCGTGAAGCCGGCCTTCTCGAATCCGCCGACCAGCCCGGTCCAGGCGAAGGCGTCGGGCAGAGCCCCCTTCTTCGGGGCGATCGGGTATCCCTCCAGCAGTTTTGCCCCGTGCGCGGCCGCGTGCGCCGCGGCGCCGCGGAGGAGCGCGACCGTCACGCCACGCCGCCTCCACTCGCGAAGGACGAAGAAGCAGGTCACCGACCAGACCGGTTTGTCGTCCACCGGAGCGAGCACACGCGAGCGATCGAGTGCCGGATAGGCTTCACGGGGTGCTACCGCGCACCAGCCCACGGGCTCGCCATCGGCGTAGGCGAGAACTCCCGGCTCGGCGCCCCCGCGGACCAGCGACCGAAACGCGCTCCGGTTCCCCGCCCCCTTCCCCTTCGTGAACGTGCCGCGCGGGAGCCGCCAGAACATGCACCAGCACCCCCCACAGGCGCCACGCGGCCCGAAGAGACGATCCACGTCGTTCCAGCGCGCCGGCGTGAGCGGCAGGACCTCCAGTCGAGTTGGCTTCATGGCGTAAGCACCTCCAGAACGATCGGCTCCAGGGCCGGAGCGCGATCGCCGATCGTGACGGCTCCCGCGACCCGCGACCGCACCGCCTCGTCGCCGGCCCGCGTCCCCACGACGGCAACGACTTCGCCGGCGGAGACGGAGTCTCCTGCCTTTCGAAGGAGGCGGATGCCGACGCTCGGATCGATCGCATCTTCCTTCCTCCGCCGCCCTCCGCCCAGATCGACCAGGATCTGCCCCAAGGCTCGCGCGTTCCACCCGGCCACGAATCCGGCGCGCGGCGCCAGCACAGGCGTCTCCACCGCCGGGCGCGGCAGGAGCGAGCGATCGGTGACGACGCGAGGGTCGCCTCCCTGCGCCTCCACCATCGCTTCCGCGAGCCTGACGGCCTCCCCGGAGCGGAGCACCTGTTCGAGGCGGGCCGCCGCGTCGGCACGGTCGCGCGCCACCCCGCATCGGACCAGCATCGCCTCGCCGAGGGCGAGCGTCAGCTCCCGTACGTCGGCCGGCCCCTGCCCACGAAGAAGCGCGAACGCCTCGGCCGTCTCATTGGCGTTTCCGATCGCTTCACCCAGCGGCTCGTCCATGCGCGTCAGGAGCGCTGCCGCTCGGAGTCCCAGCGCGCCGCCCACGGTCACGAGTTCATGCGCCAGCGCGCGCGCGTCGTCGCGGGCCGGAAGGAAGGCCCCGCCGCCGCACTTCACGTCGAAGACGATCGACTCGGTGCCCGAGGCCAGTTTCTTGCTCAGAATGCTCGCCACGATCAGCGGGATCGACTCCACCGTCGCGGTGACGTCGCGGAGCGCGTAGAGCGCGCCGTCGGCGGGGGCCAGATCGGCCGACTGACCCGCCATGACCACGCCGATGCGGCGAAGCTGCGCCTCGAAGGCACCGGCATCGAGCCGCGTGCGAAATCCGGGGATCGCCTCCAGCTTATCGAGGGTGCCTCCCGTGTGGCCGAGGCCCCGCCCGGAGATCATCGGCACCGCGGTGCCGCATGCGGCCACCCAGGGGGCCAGGGCGATCGAGATCTTGTCTCCCACGCCTCCCGTGGAGTGCTTGTCCACCGTGGGCCGCCCGAGGTTCTTCCACGAGAGGACGCGCCCCGATCGGAGCATGGCGAGGGCCAGCGCTGTTTCCTCCTCGCGCGAGAGGCCGCGCCAGACGATCGCCATCAGGAGCGCGGCCGACTGGTAGTCGGGCACGCCGCCGCCGGACACGCCGCCGATCCACTGCTCGATCTGCTCCCGGCTCAGGACGCCGCCGTCGCGCTTGGTGCGAATGATCTCGCGCATCGTTTTAGCCTCTTCTCGCGAGGTCGCCCAGGATCGCCGCGGCCGCGCTCGTGCCGATGCGGTCGGCGCCGGCGTCCAGGAGCGCCAGCGCCTGATCGCGCGTGCGAATTCCGCCCGCTGCCTTCACTCCCATCGTACCTGCCAGCGATCGAAGCAGCCGAATCCCCGCCACCGAGGCGCCGCCAGGACCGTATCCGGTGGCGTTCTTCACGTAGTCGCCTCCCTCGGAGCCGATCATGGTGATCGCGCGGCGAAGTTCCTCGGGGTCGATCGCGTCCTGCTCCACGATCCACTTGGTCAGGCAGCCCGGCGCGGCCGCGGCTACGGCCCGCACTTCCGCCGCCAGAACATCCCACGCGCCGGCGCGAATCGCGCCCAGGTTCGCGACGATGTCGAGTTCCGTTGCCCCCTCGTCGCGCGCGGCCGCCGCCTCGACGGCCTTCGCGGCGGGATTGGCGCCCCCCGAGGGAAACGCGATCGCCGCCGCCACCGCCACGCCGGTTCCCGCGACGATGGCCGCGACACGGCGCGCGTGAAAGGGAAGGATGCAGACCGCCGCGACACGGAGCCGGCACGCCTCCTCGGCGACCCGTTCGATCTCGCCGGGCGTGGCCCAGGCGGTCAGCAGCGTGGCGTCGATCGCCCGCGCCAGGCGTGTCAGGAAGGGCGGCCCCCGGAGAGAAACGGGCGCGGCAGGAGATCGCGCAGCGGGACTTCCTCCACACGGCCGTCGGGCGCCTCGAGAATCAGGAGAAGATCGGGCGCGTATTCTAGGAGCACCTGGCGGCAGGCGCCGCAGGGAAGGACCGGCCTCGCGCGATCGGCCGCGATGGCGATCCGGCTGAATCGTGTCGCGCCGCGCGCCAGCGCGCCGAAGAGCGCGTTTCGCTCGGCGCAGATCGTGAGGCCGAAGCTGGCGCTCTCCACGTTCACGCCTGGATGGACAACACCCTGCTCGTCTTCCAGCGCGGCGGACACGCGGAATTTCGAATAGGCCGCCTGCGCCCGCGGAAGGAGTGCCTTCGCCGTCTCGAGTAGTTTCGGTCCGTCGCTCATGGTTTCTCCCGGACGTTCTTGTATTCGATGCGGCGGCGCTTCCGGCGATCGGCCGCGCCCGTGCCGGTCTCCACGATCTCCAGTTCGCGCCGCTCGCCGATCAGCGTCACCACCTTTGTTGGCGCCCCTTCCCGCACGAAGAGCCGGACCACGCGCTTCCCCATGCCGCAGAGGAGTTCGTACGGGATCGTCTGCGCGCGCTCGGCCACTTCATTCAGATCGAGCCGCGCCCCGCGCTGTTCGCCCCAGAGCACGACTTCATCCTCGGGACGGACGTCGGGAATATCGGTGACGTCCACCATGGTGAGGTCCATGGTCACGCGTCCGAGGATTGGCGCGCGGCGGCCGCGCACCAGCACCTCGCCGCGGTTCCCCAGGGCCCAGGGGTAGCCGTGCCCGTACCCCACCGGGAGAACGGCAACCCGCGTCCATCGCGTCGTGCGAAAGGTGCATCCGTAGGAGATGTTCTGCCCGGGCGCGTGTTCGCGGATTTGCACGACCCGCGTCTTGAACGTGAGGATCCCCTCCACGGTCACGCTATGCGCCACGTCGCGGGTCGGATAGGCGCCGTAGGCCAGGATGCCCGGCCGGACCATGTCGAGATGCGACGCGCCGACGCTCAGGAGACCGGCACTGTTGGCCGCATGGCGGATCGGGACTTCGATCCTTCGGAGGGCCAGATCGTGTAGCACCGCGTGGTAGCGCGCCAACTGCGCCACGGTCTGCTCGGTTTCGCCGCGGTCGGCATCGGGGAAATGAGTGAACGCCCCTTCCAGAACGAGGTTCGGGAGCGTGCCCAGCCGTTCGAAGAAGGGAACGGCCTCGCTGTCGCTCACACCGGTGCGGCCCATGCCGGTGTCGATTTCGACGTGGTAGCGGGCGAGGAGCTGATGCGCCTGGCATCGCTCCGAGAGGCGCTCGGCGAACGGCAGCGTCGCGATGCAGGGCGTCAGCCGATGCTCGATGATCTCGTCGACTTCCGAAAGGAGCGAGGGGCTCAGGACGACAATCGGCGCCGCGATTCCCGCTCCGCGCAGCTCGATGCCTTCGTGGAGGGTCGCCACACCCAGCATGGAGACGCCGTGCTGTACGGCGTGACGCGCGATTTCGACGGCGCCATGGCCGTACGCGTCCGCCTTCACGACGAGGAGAATCCGCCGCGTGCCGCCGATGGCGGCGCGGATCGCTTCCAGGTTGCGCCGGAAGCGGTCGAGATCGACTTCGGCCCAGGTGGGAAATTCCATAGTGTGGTGCCGGAACCCGGCTCACGAGGGTTTACCACGCGGCCCCACCCGACGCAAGCGCGGCGCCGCGTGGACAAGCGAACGCGCTCCCCCGTACACTCGCGCGATGCCGCCGTCCGACGAACTTTCCTCGCCTCACGCGCCCGACCGCGACACGCTTGCCGCGGCCGCGGCGTCACTCCTCGATCTCGTCCGCCACCTCTCGGGGCCGAACGGCTGTCCCTGGGATCGCGAGCAAACGCTCCGGACGCTCTCTCCGTACGTCGTGGAGGAGGCTCACGAAGTGGCGGAGGCGATCGCCGAAGGGGACCGTCCCGCGACGACGGAGGAACTGGGCGATCTTCTCTTCCTCGCCTTCTTCCTGGCCGTGCGCCACGAGCAGGAAGGGGGCGCCACGCCAGCCGAAATCTTCCGCGGCAACATCGCCAAGATGATCGCGCGCCATCCCCACGTCTTCGAGGCCCCGAACGAACTCGACGCGCAGGGGGTTCTCCGGCAGTGGGAGGAGCGGAAACGGCGCGAAGGGGGCGAGCACGCCGCGCTCCTCGGAAAGAGCCCCAAGACGCTCCCGGCGCTGCTCCAGGCCTTCCGCGTGCAGGAGAAGGCAGCGTCGGTCGGGTTCGACTGGGAACGCGTGGCCGACGTCTTGGCGAAGTTGAGGGAGGAGGTCGGGGAGGCCGAGCAGGCCATCGCGGCGGGGCGCGAGGAGGATGTGGCCGAGGAGATCGGCGATCTCCTCTTCGCGGTAGTGAACCTGGCGCGCTTCGTGAAGACCGATCCCGAAGCGCGTCTCCGGGCCGCCACGGCGAAATTCCGCCGCCGCTTCGATCGCGTGGCCGAGATGCTCCGGGCCGAGGGGCGATCCGTGGAGGAGGCCGGACTTCCCGAACTCGACCGATTCTGGGAGGCGGTGAAACGCGAGGAACGCGGCGGAACGTCTTCCGGCGCCTAGGCGCCCGTCCCGCTCCCCTCGCTCGAGGCGCCGCCCGTCGCCGGCCCGCGCTTCTTGTCCTCGTCCAGCTCCATCACGAAATTGAGCTGAAGTTCGCGCAGCACG
>JANNMC010000045.1:0-7950 GCA_031397435.1 Candidatus Eiseniibacteriota bacterium | reverse complement strand
CGCGTTACGCGCAACCTTTCCTACGCGAAGAAGCTTGTAATGCGGGCGGGTGAGCGGAGGGTGTATCTGGTTTGGTCCGGAATTCCCAAAGTTGGGAAGCACCGCGACACTTCTCCCGGAATGCCCACGTTGTTCTACATTGCACTCCCGCAGAAGTAGCCGAACACGGGGGCGGTATCAGGAAAGAGGGGCACGGCCCAGATTTCCTAGATTACCTACTAAGAGGACGTATTCGTCTTCTCCGAAACCGTCTGCCCTAGAAGCGCGTTGATCCTCTCCACCAGCTTCCGCGGCGAAAACGGTTTGGTGATGTAGTCATCAGCGCCGACGTCGAACCCCATCTTCTGATCGACGTTCCGCCCCTTCGCCGACAGGAGAATGACCGGGATGTGCTGCGTCTCCGGGTTCGCCTTGATCGTCCGGCAGACCTCGTAGCCGTCCACCTTCGGCATCATGATGTCGAGGACGATGAGATCGGGCTTGTCGCTCTTCAGCCGCTCGAGAGCCTGCTCGCCGTCCAATGCGGTCAGGACCTCGTAGCCTTCCATGCCAAGGCTGAAGTCGAGAATGTGGACGATGTAAATCTCGTCATCCACGACGAGGATCCGTCCCTTCGACATCCGATCACCTCCCCCGCCAGCAGTCATAATGAAATGTATCGGCGCATCACGCCGCTTCTGGAGCCCGAATGAGCCCTGCATCTTCATTGGCAACAACTACTTGGATGAATGCCTCCACCACCTGCCGATCGAACTGCGAACCGGCGCAGCGATGGAGTTCGGCGACCGCCTCCTCGTGCGCCATCGGAAGCCGATAGGGCCGCCCGAGCGTCATCGACTCGTAGGCGTCCACCACCGCGATGATTCGCGAGGCGAGCGGGATCTCGTCTCCCTGAAGGCCGCGCGGATAGCCCCGGCCATCCATGCGCTCATGGTGCGCCAGAATGATTTCGGACACTTGCGACTGGAACTCGATCGGTTTCATGAGTTCGACCGCACGAATCGGATGTTGGGACACCTGCACCCACGTTTCGGGGTCGAGCTGCCCCGGCTCGTGGAGGATTCCCGGCGCGACGTGCGCCATCCCGACGTCGTGGATCGTGGCGGAGTAGGCGAGAATCCGCGATTCCTCCTCGCTCAGGCCGAGGCGGCGCCCCACGGCGGTCGCGCGGGCGGCCATCGTCCCCGCCGTGAGACGGAGGCGGCTGCGGCGCGAGTGATCGATGATCGCGGCCATGGCGCGTGTCGCCTGCTCGGCCTGGTCGGCCGTCGCTTCATGTGCCGAGGCGTGCTCCCAGGCGCGGGCCACCCGCTCCGCCAAGGCGGTCAGGAGCGCCTGGTCGTCCTCGGTGAAGGGCGTGCAGGAGATCTTGTTGTTGATGTTGATCACGCCGATCACGCGGTCGCCGATCTTCATCGGCACCGACAGGAGCGACTTCGTCTCGTACTGGTGATGGTTCCGGCGGCCGAAGCGCGGGTCGTCCTCCACGTTCGTCACCAGGAGCGGCTGTCCGTGCTTCGCCACCCATCCGGCGATGGAATCGCCCATCTTGATCCGCGTGCCGCAGACGACCTCTTCCCGAAGGCCGCGTGCCGCCTTGATGAAGAGTTCCTCGCGCTCCCCATCGACCAGCATGAGGGAGGTGATCCCGGCGTTCATCACTTCGGCGACCATCTCCACCGTGAGGCGCGTGAGGTGGTCCGACACCGATCGTGCCGGCGACCAGGTGGCGTGCGTGATGACGCTCGCGTCGCTGGGAGTCACCGGGAGGGTCACCGTGAAGCGAGATCCGTGGCCCGGCTCGCTCTCCGCGCCGATCGAGCCGCCGTGCCACTCGACGATGCTCTTCGCGATCGAGAGCCCGAGTCCCACGCCTGGGTACTCGCGCGAGAGTCCGCTGTCGCTCTGGTAGAACGTGTCGAACACCTTCTGGATATCCGTGGGGGCGATCCCGATGCCGGTGTCCTCCACCTCGATCTGGACGTTTCTCCCCTGGCTCCTGACGTGGAACGTGACCGCGCCACCCTCCGGAGTAAAGGTGACCGCGTTCGTCCCGAGATTGTGGAGCACCCGGCGAACCAGGGTCCGGTCGGCTTCCACGATCACCTCGGCGGTGTCATGCGCCGCCGTGAGCGTGATCCGCTTCGGTTCGGCCAGCGGCTTCAGGACGCCGACCACTTCGTCCACGACGTCCACGAGATTGAACGGCTCACGGCTCATCCGGAAGCGGCCCGACTCCAGTTGCGTCAGGTCGAGGATCGCGTCGATGAGGTGCTTCAGCTTCAGGCTCTGCTCGTCGATGACGCGCAGGAAGTCGCGCTGCATGCCGAGGTTCGTGCTCCCCACGTTCTGCTGGAGCGCCTCCACGTAGGAGCGGATGTGCGTCAGCGGCGTCCGCAGCTCGTGCGACACCGTGGAGACGAAGTTCGACTTGAGCTCGTTCAGTTCTTCGGCGCGCTCGGTCGCCTCTTCCAGACGGCCCATGCTCTCCTGCAGCCGTTCCACGAGCGCCGCGTTCTGGAGCGCCACGACCGCGTGACTGGCCAGGATCTCCAGCATCTCGACGATCTCGCGCGTGGGGCGCCGGCGGTCGGACGGATCGTCCACCGAGAGGTATCCGATCGGCCCGCCCTCCTTGCCGCGAAGCGGAACGAAGAGAACGTCCTCCTGGTGCCACTCTCCCTCCGCGCGTTCGCCAAGATCGGGCGTGTAGCTGTGGGGGTCGTGCTCTCCCCAGAACTTGCGGTCATGGGGGATGAAGTAGGCGCGGCCGATCTTGAACTCGTCTCGGAGCCATGACTCGAACTCGTCTTTCGCCACGTCATACTCTTCCAGCTTCGTGATCGCGTCGCGGTCGAGTCCCGCGAAGGCGCGCGCCTCGTAGGCTTCGCTCTTTCCGTTCAGCACGCGGAGCAGCACGATCCGGTAGCCGACGGCATCCCGCACGGCGTGGACGATTTCGTGGAGTACCTTGTCGAGAGAGAGGTTCGAGTTGATGGACGTCGCGATCTCCAGCACCTTCCGGAGCCTTCCGGCACGCTGCCGGCTCGTGAGGAGCTGCTCGCGGTAGAGCCGCCCCATCTCCTCCGCCGCGTTCGAGAGCTGGTCGTTCCGCTGCACGGCGGCGTCCAGCGAGGAGCGGAGACTCCGCAGCTCGCGGCTCAGCGTGCGGCGGCGCCTGGCCGCCTCATAGAGGAGAAGGCCGGAGGCGGCCAGCGCCCAGGTCAGCTCGATCGCCGACGTCACGCGCTGCCTCCCGTCTTCGCCGGCCGCGCCGTCGCCGCATGGGGCGCCGGCTGCGATCCGATCCGGCCGGCCGAGTCCATTCGCCCGGCGCGTTCATTCACGATGGCGACCAGACAGGCCACGACCTCGGCGTCGAACTGACTTCCCGCCGCGCGCTGGAGCTCGGCCAGGGCCTCCTGGTCGGAGACGGGGTCGCGATAGGGGCGCCCCACCGTCAGCGACTCGAAGGCGTCGATCGCCGCCACGATTCTCGCGGCGAGCGGGATCTCCTCCCCGCGTAGTCCGCGAGGATAGCCACGCCCGTCCACATGCTCGTGGTGTGCCAGGATGATCTCGTTCACTTTGGAGGCGAACTCCAGCGGGCGGAGGATCCGTACCGCGGACTGCGGATGCGCCTCCACCTCACGATGCTCCTTCTCTCCCCAGGCCCGCGCGCTGGACCACCGCTCCTCGTCCACCGCCAGCATTCCCACGTCGTGGACGCGCGCGACATAGCCCAGGACGTCGATCTCGTCCTGCGGGAGCGCCAGGCGGCGGCCCACCTCGGTCGCCAGCTTGAACGCGCGCTGCGTGCTAGGCAGCGTCCGCAAACGCCGTGCCCGAACCACGGCACGAAGGCTCGCGAGCGTCGCCGCGACGTCGGCCGCGTCCGGCGAGGCGTGTAGCCGTTCGAGAGCCGCGGCGACACGCGAGACGATGGCCATGAGAAGGCGCAGGTCGTCCTCGTCGAACGGGGTTCCGCCCACCTTGTTGTTCGCGTTCACGACGCCGATCGTCACACCCGAGATCAGAAGCGGGACACAGAGAAGCGACCGCGTTTCGTACTGCGGGTGATTCATCTTCCGGAAGCGGCGGTCCTCTTCCACGTTGGGCACCAGGAGCGGCTCGGCGGTCTGCGCGACCCACCCGGCGATCGAGTCGCCGACCCGGACGCGCGTCCGTGCCGCCGTGTCGGCGTCCAGCCCGTGGCATGCCTGAATCCCCAGCTCGCCACCCTCCTCGTCCAGGAACATGAACGAGACGATCTTCGCTTCCATCACTTCGGCGACCATCACCACGCACTGCTGCAGCACCGCGCGGAGGTCGGGCTGTGTGAAGAGCGGGTCGAGCGACTGGATGAGCTTTCGGATTCCGCCCTGCGTCAGCGGGAGCTCGAAGACGAATCGCGTTCCCGCGCCGACTTCGCTCTCCGCGCGGATCGTGCCGCCATGGAGTTCCACGGCGCTCTTCACGATCGCGAGGCCAAGCCCGGTGCCGCCGACACGTTCCCCTCCGCCCTCCACGCGATAGAAGCGCTCGAAGACGCGCGGCAGATGGTCCGGAGGAATGCCGCGTCCTCGGTCCTCCACGGCGATGCGGAGACGATCCCCCACCTGCTCCGCCCGCACGATGACCTCTTGCTCGGCCGGGGAGAACTTCGCGGCGTTGTGGATCAGGTTCACGAAGATCTGCTTCAGAAGGTCGAGGTCGGCCTCGACGCGCGGCAGGTCGTTCGGGAACTCGGTCTGAAATCGGAGCATCTTCTCCTGGAGCGCCGGCTCGACCGTCGGCAGGAGATCGGCCACGACGGCCCGGAGCGTCAGCGGCTCCGCGCGCAGCCGGCGGTGTCCCGAGTCAAGCCGGCTCAGATCGAGCACGTCGTTCACCATGCGCGCCAGACGATCGCACTCCTCGTTGATGACGCTCAGGAACTTCTGCTGCATGGAGAAGGAGGGCTGGTCGATGTTGTCGAGGAGCGACTCGGTGTACGCCTTGATGGCGGTGAGCGGCGTCCGCATTTCATGAGAGACGATGGAGATCAGCTCCGACTTCGACTGATCGCTCCGCTGAAGCGCGGCACGCGCCTCTTCCAGCCGCCGCGTCGCGGTCTCGAGTTCGGCGCGCGTGCGAATGCGGTCGACCGCCAGACCGATCTGGTCGGCCAGGAAGAGCAGGGTGCGGCGGCGGCGGTCGGTCAGAGGGCGCGGCCGGCGATAGCCAAGCGCGGCCACCCCCAGGAGCGACGTCCCGACGAGGACGGGAAGTCCGACGATCGTAGCCGGGGGGGCGCCACTCCAGCCGAGTTCGTTGCGGCCGACGGGGCTCGTTTGGGTCGGATCGTCCACCACCAGCGTCTCGCGTCGGAGAACCTGGCCCAGGAAGCCGCTCGGATCGGGCGCCAGGCGGACGCGCCGTGCTCCAGCAAGGTCACGCTCGAAGGAGTGCCCTTCCAGATCGCCCGTCTCGTCGTCCAGCAGAAGCAGGATGAACTGGTCGGCGCCCGCGAGGTCGAGGACGTGTTCGGAGAGCGCCTGGACGAGCGCGCCTGGACGAGCGCGTCGGGGTCGAGCGCGGCCTGAACCGCGAACGAGAGGCTGCCGAGGCTTGCCGAGGCTTGCCAGCGCCCGAACCGGCGGCGCGGAAGTGCGCGGCGACTCGGGCGGTTTCACGGTCGCCTCTCCGGGTCGCTCGCCTCCCGAGTGGGAGTGACCAGCGATCCATCCGACCGGCGGTCCGACACGATGCAACTTCCAGGAATCGCCTTGCCCTTCTTCTTGAGTTCCTTGGCGATGTCGCTGACCTGGGCGCTGTGCTGGATGTCGCGTCCCACGTTGCTGACCTGAAGGATCGTGACCGTGAGAAGGTTGAAACTCGTCACGCCACCCTGTCGGCTGGAGAGCACCGTGATCTTGCCGCGTTCGCGGTCCTCGGCATCATACTGGCCGGGCACCTGCGCGTCGAATGCGGCCATGACCTCGGAAGCGATCTCCTGCGCGCGCTCGGGCGCGGTGATGACCACGAAGTCGTCGCCGCCGATGTGTCCCACGAAATCTTGCTCGGCGCCATGCTCCCGCACCGCGTCGACCAGGAGCGAGGCCATGAAGCGGATCAGGCCGTCGCCGCGGGCGTAGCCGTAGTAGTCGTTGTAGGCCTTGAAGTAGTCGAGATCGAGGTGGAGGAACGCGAACTTCTCGGCATTGGTGATCCGCCGCGTCAGCTCGTTTTCGATGATGACGTTTCCGGGAAGTCCGGTGAGGGCATTGGATGAGAGCTGGGCGCGCCGCGTCCGGAGCTGATTGCGAACACGGAAGACGAGTTCCGCGCTCTCATACGGCTTGGTGATGTAATCGTCGGCGTAGAGGTTCAGGCCCTCCAGCCGGTCGCCCGGCGTCGACTTGGCCGTAAGGAAGATGATGGGGATACGGCTGGTGAGCGGGCTCGCCTTCAGCTGCCGGCAGACCTCGTAGCCATCCATGCCCGGCATCATCACGTCGAGCAGGATCAGGTCGGGCGGATCGCGGTGGACTTCCGCGAGCCCCTTGATCCCGTCCTCGACGCTTCGGACTTCGTAGTTCGAGCCTACGGAATCCTTGAGCTGCTTCGCGAGAATGAAGCGCAGGTGCGGTTCATCCTCAATGATGAGGATCCGCCCGCTTTCAACCGGCACTTCCGTCACGCCGCCCCCCTGGTTCGTGCTTGGAACTGGTGTTCGCTCTTGGAATTAATCGTCCCGAGGGGGTGGGATCTTGAGCGGAAGCGAAACCAGGCGGCGGTGCGCGAGTGGCGGACGGAGTGGCGGGCGGAGCGGGGCTACAATCCTTTGGCGGAACCGTGGTTACGGGCCACGGCGGAGTGAATTGCCGGAGCCGGACGAATCAGGCGGCCGGAAAGGCGTCGAGATTCGGGATGGCGCTTACCGTGAGGGGGGTGCGAAGCCCGCAAACAAGAGTCTGCCAGCCGGCGTAGGCGATCATGGCGCCGTTGTCACGGCAGAGAATGGGTGAAGGAATGAGGACGGGAATGCCACGCTCGCGACCCAGGCGTTCGGCTTCGCGTCGAAGCAGCGTGTTGCAGGCGCAGCCCCCCGCCAGGCCGAGGGCACGTGATGGGTGCTTTTCGAGAGCCAGCGAGAGCCGGTCGATCAGCGCGGTGACCACGGCCTTCTCGGTGGAGGCGGCCACGTCGCGGATGCGCTGTTCGGAGAGCGGCTGCGGCTCCCGCTCCACGGCACGCTTCACGGCGGTCTTCAATCCGCTGAAGGAGAGGTCGAAGTTGTCGTCCCCAAGCCGTGCGACCGGAAAGGGAAAGGCCGACGCGTTTCCTTCACGGGCAAGGCGATCGACGTGCGGGCCTCCGGGATACGGAAGGCCGAGAAGCTTCCCCACCTTGTCGAACGCTTCACCCGCGGCGTCGTCGCGCGTGGAACCAAGCCGCGCCACCAGCCCCGGCGCTCGGACGTGGTAGATCTCGGTGTGTCCGCCGGAAGCCACCATGCCGAGGAACGGAAGCGGAAGCTCATGCTCGAGACCGGGTGAGAGCAGATGCGCCTCGACATGATTCACGCCGACGAACGGAATCCCGCGCGCCTGAGCGAACCCCTTGGCGAATTCCAGCCCGACGAGGAGCGAGCCGACTAGCCCCGGCCCGATCGTAGCCGCCACGGCGTCCACATCTTCGAGGCGGCGCCCCGCCCTGGCCAGGACTTCAGCAACCATGCGGGGAAGGAGCGTAATGTGCGCGCGGGAGGCCAACTCGGGAACAACGCCGCCGTACTCGAGGTGGACCTCCTGGGAGGCCACCACATGCGCCAGCAGCTTGCCGTCTTCCACCAGCCCAGCACCAGTATCGTCGCAGGAGGTCTCAAGGCCGAGGACTAGCATGGAACCATTCTAGCAGCGGTGGAGATGGAGGGCGTGGTGAGGAATCACGGTAGATGCATGGGGC
>JANNMC010000031.1:0-24243 GCA_031397435.1 Candidatus Eiseniibacteriota bacterium | reverse complement strand
GCATTCTTTACGTGAAGCGGGCGCTGGAAGTCGGCTGGAAGCAGGAAGAGGTGGGCCGGCTCACGGGGATCGATCCGTGGTTCCTCGACCAGATCGGCCAGATCGCCGCGCTCAAGGAACGCATCACGCCGGGGATGAACGATGAGACGCTGCGCGAGGCGAAGCGGTACGGATTCTCCGACGCTCGGATCGCGCGGCTCACCGGCGTCACGGAGGCGGCGGTTCGTGCGCGGCGGAAGTCGGCGGGAATCGTTCCGGTCTTCAAGCGCGTCGACACCTGCGCTGCCGAGTTCGAATCGCACACGCCCTATCTCTACTCCACGTACGAGCAGGAGTGCGAGGCCGAGCCGACCGATCGCCGCAAGGTCGTGATCCTGGGAAGCGGCCCGAATCGGATCGGACAGGGGATCGAGTTCGACTACGCGTGTTGCCACGGGGCCTTCGCCTTCAAGGAAGAGGGCTTCGAGACGATCATGGTGAACTGCAATCCCGAGACCGTCTCCACCGACTACGACACCTCCGACCGTCTCTACTTCGAGCCGCTCACGTTCGAGGACGTGATGAACGTCATCGACCTCGAGCGTCCCGAGGGGATCGTCATTCAATTCGGCGGGCAGACGCCGCTAAGGCTGGCGCTCGCGCTGCACGAGGCGGGGGTGCGCATCCTGGGCACCAGTCCCGATGCGATCGATCTGGCCGAAGACCGCCAACGCTTCAGGGAACTCCTCAACCGGCTCGGCATGCCCCAGCCGGAGAGCGACACGGCAACCTCCCTGGAGGAAGCGAAGGTCGTGGCGCGCCGCATCGGATATCCGGTGCTGGTGCGTCCCTCCTACGTCCTCGGGGGCCGCGCCATGGCGATCGTCTACGACGAGTCGCATCTGGAGGAATTCGTCCGGGAAGCGGTGAAGGCTTCACCCGAGCATCCGATCCTCGTCGACCGCTTTCTGGAGGACGCCTACGAGGTCGACGTCGATGCGGTGGCGGACGGAGAGCGGGTTGTGATCGGCGGGATCCTGGAGCACATCGAGGAGGCGGGAATTCATAGCGGCGACTCCTCCATGGTGCTCCCGACCTACAAGATCCCGGAGAGCCAGCTCGATCGGATCCGGGACATGACACGGCGCCTCGGCCTGGCGCTCGACGTTCGCGGCCTCATGAACATCCAGTTCGCCATTCAGAACGATGTGGTCTACGTCCTGGAGGTCAATCCGCGCTCCTCCCGCACCGTTCCGTTCATCAGCAAGGCGACCGGTGTGCCTCTGGCCAAGGTGGCGGCGCGGATCATGGCAGGACGATCGCTCGAGGCGCAGGGCCTGACGCGCGATCTTGAAGTCGATCGCTTCTTCGTGAAGGCGCCGGTCTTCCCGTTCCTGAAATTCCCGGGGGCCGACATTCTTCTCGGCCCCGAGATGAAATCGACGGGCGAAGTGATGGGGATTTCCAAGAGCGTTGGCGTCGCCTTCGCCAAGGCGCTGGCGGGCGCGGGATCGAAACTCCCTCGCGCGGGAACGGCATTCGTCAGCGTGAACAACCGCGACAAGCCGGGCGTGCTACCTCACGCGCGCGCGCTCCACGAAATGGGGTTCACGATCGTGGCGACGCACGGCACCGCGGCCTATCTGAGCGGGCAGGGGGTGCCGACCGAGACGATCTACAAGGTGAACGAAGGACGGCCGAACATCGTCGACCGAATCAAGAGCCATGGAATCGATCTGGTCATCAACACCCCGCTCGGCGAGGAATCGTTCTACGACGACGGGGCCATCCGGAAGACGGCGATCCTCTACGGCGTCCTCTGCGTGACGACGCTGACCGCCTCGGCCGCCACCGTGGAGGCGATCCGGGCGCTTCGCGACCGGCCGCCGGAAGTGATCACGCTACAAGAGGTCCATGAAGAGGCCGCCGTCCGCAGGGTGCCGGCGGGATTACCGGGCGCGGTCCTGGAGGCGACGGCGTGACGTCGCACGCCATCCGGCGAATGATCGCCATGACGGCGGCACTCCTGATACTCGGCGTGGTGCTGGGAGCCCGCGCTCCGCGGAAGCCGAAAGCGCCGGTTGATCGGCATCTGGCGCCCGAGATCAATCTCACGCGGTGGATCAACACGACGCCGCTGACCCCCGCGGATCTCACCGGGACGCCCCGACTCGTCGAATTCTGGACATTCGGCTGCGCCAACTGCAGGAACACGGTGATGGCGATGCGCGAAATCCATGGGCTCTACGCCAAGCGGGGACTCCGCGTCATGGGCATCCACGCGCCGGAATTCGCGCACGAGCGCGACTCGGCCGCCGTGGCGGCGGCGGTGAAATCGCACGGCATCACCTTTCCGGTGGGGCTCGACAACGAGCACGCCGTCTTCGATGCGTTCAAGAACCGTCATTGGCCGGCGCTCTACTTGATCGATCGAAGGGGGGAGATCCGCTCGACCCACATCGGGGAGCTCCACGTGGGAACGCGCGCGTGGATCAATTTCTGCGCGGCCATCGAGTCGACACTGGCATCCCCGCCGCTGAAACGCCGCACCTGACGTTCGCGCGCGGCGCGTCCGCTCCGGGGGCCGCGGCGCTTCGCGGCGGTTCCTCAGGCTCTGCCCGCTCCCGCCTTCGCGCCTTCCGCCTTTCGCTTCAAGTCGACGGCCCGCCAGAGATACCACGCCGCCACCGAGCGAAAGGGCCGCCAGCGCTCCCCGCGCCGGACGATTTGCGCCGGGGTGGGAAATCCCCGCGTGCGAAACGCCGACTGGAAACCCATGCGAACGCCGTAATCGGTCGCGGGGAGGACGTCGGGCCGGCCGAGCCGGAAGATGAGGAGCATCTCGACCGTCCAGGGCCCGATGCCTCGGACGGCGGTCAGGCGTTCCACGATTTCGGCGTCCTCGAGCCGGCGAAGCGACCGGAGCGGCGGCACGGTGCCGTCGAGGCACTTCGCGGCCAGATCCTTCATGGAGGCGACCTTCGTGCGCGAGAGACCAGCCGCGCGAAGCGTGTCGTCCGGCGTGGCAAGGATGTCCTCCGGTCTCGGAAAGCGGCGCGGCCGGTAGAGCGCCACGACGCGGCCCAGGATGCGCGAGGCGGCGTGTCCGGTGATCTGCTGGTAGGCGATCGACTCGACGAGTGCCGCGAAGGGCGTGCGCGCGCTCGTGAGGCGAATCGTGCAACCACCCACCTGTTCGATGAGCTTTCCGAGCCGCGGATCGGCCTCGGCCAGCGCCAGGGTGGCGGCTTCGGGATCGTATTGGAGTGACATGGCGCGTAGGATAGCCGCATGAGACGCACTCTGCGAAGCGATCTTCCGTACCGGCGCATCGCCGTGATTCTGGCGGGCGGCGGCGCGCTCGGCGCCTATGAAGTGGGGGTGTTGCGCGCCATCAGCGGCGCCGGGCTGAAGCCCGCGATCGTGGCGGGAGCCTCGGCTGGCGCGTTGAACGCTGTCTGCTGGGTGGCGGCGGGACTCCGGACCGAGCGCCTGGAGGATATCTGGCGCCGCATCGAGCCGGCCACGATTGGGATGCGCTGGAGCACCCTGGCTGGCCGCGCGTTCGGCGCCTTCCTCGTGGTGCTTGGCGCGTTCGAGGTATTCCTCTCGATCCTCGGTTCGCCCGAGCTGAGTCTTGCCGCTTGGCTGAGGGGGCAGGGGGTTGCCGGGCTTGGCCGCGGCTCAGTCCTGCTCGATGCCTTCGCCTGGGTTCTCGTATCGATCGGCGGCGTTGTCATTCTCCGTGCGTCGCCCGAAACCGAAGCGGTTCTGGCCCGGGCCAGCGGACCCGGCGGCGGGCGCCTCGCCCACGGCGGTTTCACCCTCATCCTCGCCGGGTGGGCGATACTTCACCTGGTCGTTTGGGCGACCGGAATTCCCTGGCCCCATCGATTCAGCGGGACGCTTTTCTCCGTGGCCCTCGTCGTCTGGCTGGCCGCGGAGCCGGGCCGCGCCGGCGGCTGGCTCCGCCGTCTCTTCAGCCGACTCCTCCCGGAATCGCGCGGCCGTGGCATCTGGGGCGACGCCGCGCGGCGCCGGGTCCTGACCCGGCTCGTCGGCCAGGGGATGCCGGGCCGGCTTGTGAGTGGAGACCCGATCCTGATCCTCACCGGCCTCTCGCTTGATACGGGGCGCGTGGCGATGTTCCTCGCGGGGGCGGAACCGAGCGCCGAGTTCCGCACCCGCGCGGAGGCGGCGCTTGGCGAAGTGGTCCCGGTGCGGACGCCGGAGGAGGTCATCGACGCGGCGGTGGCGTCAAGCGCGATCCCGTTGCTCTTCGAGCCCGCGTTGGTTCAGGGGCGCGAGTTCCTCGATGCGGTGGCACTCTCCACGCATCCGCTCCGCGCCGCGATCCACGCCGATGCCGACGCGGCCCTCGTCGTCGTCGTGGCGCCAAGCGGTGGGCTGCCCGCGGGGAAGCCTCCGAGGACCCTCGTGGAACTCTGGGGCCGCTATCTCGACATTGCGAACTGGCGTGACCTACAGTGGGAACTTCGCGGCCTCCCTCCCGAGTGGTATACCTCCGCGACGCCGCGGCATCTCTGCGTGGTGGAGCCCGAGGCGGCGCTTCCCGGAGGCGTGTTGGCGTATTCACCCCAGAACGCCGAATGCCTGATGGACCAGGGAGAAGCCGACGCGTGGCGCGCGCTGGAGCGCGCCGGATGGCTGGAAGCTCAGGGCGTGGATGGTGGCGATTCGATGGCCATGGGGATGCCGAGGGCGTAGACGAGCCACTTGAATCGCTCGCGTGCCAAGGCGGCCCAGGCTTGTGGCGATCGCCATGATCGCGGCGACGCCAGCGGGGTTCCGGGGGTTTCGGGCGCGGCGATGCCCGCGGCCGTGCAATCCGCCCCGCCGCCAGTAGCGAGCGCCCGCCTCACGGCCAAGAGGGCCCGCGGGAGGTGATAGCCGCTGGTGCAAATCAGAAGCGACTTCGCCCTCCGCTCTCGGACGAACGCCGCGATCGCCAGTGCCTCGCTCCACGTTCCCCATCGTCCCTTCGGCACGCGGCGCGCTTCGACTGTCTCACCGTTCACAATGAGCACGAAAAGCCGCTCCGGAGGCGGCGTCGCCTCCACCAGGTGGAGGAGACCACCATCGTCGGGGAGTCCCAGCAAGGGCACGCGGCGCCACTCGAAGCGTGCCACGCTCACGACAAGCACCGCGGCGCGCCCGGCCCGCCACGACTCGATCGCGAAACGCTTTCGCTCGTCCGCGCCGGCGAAGACGAAGAGGAGATCGGCGGAAGGGGGAGAGGTCGGGCCGGCGGCGGTCACCGGAACCAGAGAATCGCGGCGACCGAGGCAACGGCCGATCCGGCCAGGACGCTGGAGACGAAGGTTCGCGTGGCTCCCCGTCCCACGAACCAGGCGACGGCCATCTTGAAGAGGTTGTTCGAAAGGACACCGATGGCGATTGCGAGCGACGCGGCGCGAAGGGCCTCAGGAGAGTCCGCCCAGCGTGCCATCGACATCGTCAGCGCGTCGACGTCGGTCAACCCGAGGATGGCGCCGCTCACGGCGAGCCCGATGCCGCCATACAGGATGCCGACTTCGTGAACTGCGAAGAGGACGCCCTGGAAGATGACGGCCATTTGAAGCGCGGCCCGGAGCTCGAGCGGGTTCGACGGCCCTTCGATCGCGCTCTCGCGGCTGCCGTGGTTCCGAATGCCGCTCAAGGCACCGAAGGCGAGGACGAGGAGCGGCGGCGCGAGATAGGGTACGAGGGACCACGCAAGTCGCGGATTGAGAACAGCAGCCGCCACCACCACGCGCACCATCATCACAGTACAAGCAGCGAGAATTCCGGCGGCGAGCGTTCGCGAGCGGGCGGGGTGCTTCTCGCTCGCGCGAGCAAAGGTGAACGTAACGCTGGTGGAGGAGACGAGTCCACCCAGCAGGCCCGCCATGAGATCGCCCCGGCCCGGTCCGACCGCGCGCCTCAGGATGAACCCGAGGAAGCTGAGCCCCGAGAAGAGGAGTACCCAGAGCCAGAGTTCGCGGGGCCGGAATCCGCCCCAGGGGCCAAAAGGGCCTTCCGGGAGGAGCGGCAGGATGACGACCGCCATGACGGCGAAGCGAACGCCGGCGCGGATCTCGGCGTCGTCCAGGCGCGCCACGGCGGCGTGAAGGCGCGACTTCTCGACCAGGAGTAGCGCGGTCACCGCGACGATCGCGCTGGCGAACTGGAGGTGTCCGGCGCCCGCCGCCGTTCCCGCGGCGAGCACGACGAGCGCGGCGACCTCGGTGGTGCCGTCGGGGTCTCGGTGGCTCACGGCTGCGTAGCCGGCCACGACCAGGGCGCCGCCGGCGAGAAGGATCGCGGCTCCCAGCGCCGGCTGACCCTGGCTCCAGAGCCACCCCGCCAGCCCTCCCAAGATGCCGAGCATCGTGAAGGTACGAACCCCGCCGATCCGCGCGGCGGGGCCCGCGGCATGTCCGGACCACTGCCGCTCCACGCCGATGGCTGCACCCCCAAGCGCGGCGACGGCGATCGCGCGTGCCTCCTCCAAGCCGAGCATCATCCTTCTACTCTAGACGCTTGGCGTGCGTCCCGGAGGCGCCAATTTCACCGATGCCACGGGCGGAGCCGCCATCGCCGCCCGTCCCGGCGCGTTCTTCGGGGGGAGCCGGAGCGCCAGCGGCACCGCCTTCCAAGCCCACCGGCCCCACGCCGCCATCCACGCCGCTGCCGCGGCCGCCAGGATCCAGCTCTTCATCGTGCTTGCCGGGTCGAGACTCTCCGAGAATGCCCGTGTCACGAGCGCCAGGCCCAGGAGAACCAGCGCGGCCGTACCGATCACCCGCGATTCGAGCACGAGCGGATAGCCGCCGTGCCGCACGACCACGCGTGTGGCGATGCCGAGCGTCAGGAAGCCGAATCCGCCGAGGAAGACGACATGCTCGCCGAGGAGCGGCCGAGCTGGCGCCAGAACGCCGAGCCAGAGCCCGACAAAGAGAAGCCATCCGGCCGACCAGAGTGAATAGGAAAGCCGGTCGGCGCGTCCCGGGAGCCGGAAGAGTTTCCAGACCCAGAGAAGAAGTGCGGATCCAACGATGGCGCGAACCCATGCCGCCGCGACAGGATTGCCTCGTCCCTCCAGCGCCACCGCTCCGACGAGGAGCAACACGATGACCAGGTAGAGCGCCCTCCGTGGCCCCCGCTCGTGAGCGCGTGCCAGGCCCGGGATGGTGAGCGGTTCACGCATCGCCATGAATGTCGGAACCAGGAGTCCCCCGACACCGAGAGCGACCGGGAGAATCATCCCGAATCCAATCAGCCGGAGTCCGAAGCGCGGAGTGGGCTCCGTCCAGAGTCCCGTCGCGGCACCGGCCATCCAGACCGCCCCCACCATTCCCGTCAGGAATCCTGCCGCGACGAGAATGAACTCCTCCGGGGGAGGGCCTGCCTGCCTGCCCACGATCCGCCGAATGGCCATCCAGACCGGCACGCCGAGACTTCCCAGGTAGAAGATTCCGGCGGCAGAAGTCCATCCCCCGAGCGCGCTGACGGCGGCCGCGGCGACCAAGACAAACGCGGCGGCCAGTTCTTCGGGGTGACAGTGCGGCGCGTGCAGAAATGCCGGCATGGCAGTCATTAAGAAGCCAAGGATGAAGCATTGCTGGAATCCAAGAAGGAGCATCGCGGCATGCGGATTTCCCGGATAGCTGATCCACCCGAGCGCGTGCGCGACCCAGAGCCCGACCCCGGTCAGCCCGATGACAATGCCGAGCGGGAAGAGTCTGCGGTAGGGCTCGCGCCCGGGAACTACCTGGGGTGCCTCACGAACGGGAAGCGGAATGCCCATGGTTCACCAATCCCTTCGTCGGAAGATGCGAAGCGCGACGATGAGCGGGACGACGGTTTCGATCCCGAGCACGCCGAGAGCCAGGAGGGCGCCGCCGGCCCCGCCGAAAAACTGCACGAGAACCGCCGATGTCGGCCCGAAGAGCGCGCCCGATCCGACCGCGATGGTGATCAGGATCCGGACCAGATCGACCGGATTGACGAGGAGTGCCGGAATCAAGACGGCCTGAAGCGGCAGGCCGCGCAGGATCGCGGTCGTTCCCAGAACGGCGACGTCGTAGAGAACGACCATCAGGAGCCAGAGGAGGAGCGCCATCGAGAGGGCGCGGAGACGGTCGGGGAAGAGCGACGCGATGCAGAGCGCGGCGGAAAGCGAGAGACAGCCGAGGAGAAACGAGAGAGCCGTCAGCGCCGCGAACCCCGCGATCTGCTCGCTCCCGGCCTGGAACGCAACCACGAGGCCGCCGCCGCCGAAACCGAGCGCTTGGGCGACGGTGAGCGCCGCGCAGAGGCCGAGATACTTGCCGATGAGAACCTCGCCGCGCGAGACCGGCTGCGCGAGGAGGAGCGGCAGGGCATCGCCTCCTCCCGCCACGCTCCCGACTCCGACGACGAGCCCGGTCAGCGGCACCAGGAAGAGAACCAGATTCATGAGGCTGAGCGTGACGCGCGAGAAGCCCTGAAATCCGACTTCGCGGCTCTGCGCCAGGCCGAAGTAGGAGAGGCCGAGAACGAGGAGCGCGAAGAGCGCGGTGAAGGCGAAGAGCCAGCGGGTCTCGAGCGCGCGGCGGTACTCCTCAGCGGCGACGATCCGGATCCGGCTGAAACGGCCCGCGCGGCTCATTGGCGTCCATCCTCCAGGTGCGAACCAGTCACCGCGAAGCGCCCGGAGGGGGCGCCATCCACGAGCCAGGCGAAATCGGATCCGGGGCGATCGGCGCGGAAGGTGGCGTGCGCGATCTCGCCGGGGGCGACGGGGAGGTGGAGCCGCTCTTCGTATCCGGAGAGGGAGAGCGTGCGGGCGACCGAGCCGCGATTGACGATACGAAGCAGCACGATGGCGCCCTTTGGAGCGCCGCCGTGATCCGAGAGGACGGCGCCCTCAGGAGAGAGTTCCAGCGAGACGGCCACCGGCTCGGCGGCCGTGATCGCCTGGGGCTGAACGGCTTCGTGGCGAGGCAGCCGCGAGAGCAGGCCGAGCGCCACGCCAACAATCACGACCCCAAGCGCCAATCGGACGTAGGGGCGGCTCATGGCGTCGCCTCCGGAGGGGGGAAGAGCGAGTCGATCGGCATGACTCGGCCCTCCCGCGCGTCGGCAACTCTCGCCGCCTCGGCCCGGTCGAGAAAGGCGGCCAGGCCTCCCCCCATCGGCGAAGCGATGTCGGCGTGCACGATCCAGAGGGAATCCGAACGGTGAAGCGCGCCGGTGGCGTAGTCGGCCAGGTAGAGTGATCGCGCTCGGGCGCGGGGAGTGGCCGGTTCGTTCGTCGTGGAGAGGTCGCGGAGCGCGCACTCGATCGAGTCGTACGGCCGGACCGACCGGCCCTCCACGCTGGCGCCGGCGTATCGCGCGTCACGCACCTCCATGCCGCACGTCACGCAGGGGGTGCCGGGGGCGACGCGCGGAGTGCCACCCGGAGTGCCGCAGCCAGGTGCGAGCATGAAGACGGGGAGGAGACGCAGAGCCAGGCCACGAATCGTGAGGCGGTTCATGATGCCGGCTCTCCGCGAACGACCGCCAGGAAGAGTTCCTCGAGGGTTGGGCGTGAGAGTTCGAACGAGCGAATCGCCACGCCGCCGTCGCGGAGGAGATCGAGCGCCGCCACGCCACGCCCTTCCGCGCCGTCGAGCGCGATGCGTCGCGAATCGAGCGTCTCGCAGGCGAACCCCGCCTGCGACAGGCGCGCCAGCGCTACGCCCACCTCGTCGCGGAGTTCGACGATCAGGCGCGTCGCGTTCACCTGCCGTTCGCGGAGCGCACCCAGTGACTCGAGCGCCGCGCCGCGTCCGTGGAGGAGAATGAGAACGCGGTCGGCCACGCGCTCCACCTCGGCGAGGAGGTGGGAACACAACAAGATGGTCGTTCCTTCCCGCCGGAGTTGCTCCACCAGCGATCGGAACTCCCACGTCGCCTCGGGATCGAGGCTCGCGGTCGGTTCGTCGAGCACCAGGACCGAAGGGTCGCCCAGGAGCGCCTGCGCCAGGGAGAGTCGTTGCGCATAGCCGCCGGAGAGTTCGCTGGCGCGGCGGCCGGCCACGTCAGCCAAACCGACGCGTGCTAGCGCGCGCGGCGCCGCCTCGGCGGGGAGTCCCCGGAGCGCGGCGAAGTAAGCGAGAATCTCGGCGGCGGTTCGCGCCGGGGGGAACTCCACCCGTTGCGGAACATAGCCGAGGCGCTCGCGGGCGCGCGGATCGTGAGGGGGGAGTCCTTCGGGGCCGAGCGCGATCCGGCCGGTATCGGGGCGCGCCAGTCCAAGGATCATTTTCAGCGTCGTCGTCTTGCCGGCTCCGTTCGGCCCGATGACGGCGAACGTTTCTCCCGGCGCGACCTCGAAGGTCAGTCCATCGACCGCGACGATCGGTCCATAGCGCTTGGTGACGGCGTCGACGCGAATCATCGTCCCCGCCTCCGGACGAAGAGGCCGGCGAGCCCGGTCGCGGCGACCGCGAGGAAGCCGGCGCCGGCCAGGACGCGCGATCCCGTGGCCGAGCGCGACGGCGGCTCGGGGGCAGGGGCCGCGGGCACCATCGGCGCGGGGGTGACCAGCGGGAAGCGGTCGACGATCTCACTCGGCCGAAGCGCCGGGATCGTTCGCTCGGCGACGCTGAGCGCCGTGGCGGCGGGGCTCCTTCCGAGGATGGCGAGATCGGGGTACTGCTTCGACAGGAAGGCGAACGCGCTGACGGGAGAGTAGGGGACGTCGCTCACCCCGTTCGCGTCCAGGTCGTAGGGCGCGTTTTCGCTCCAGTAGTTTCCCCGCGCGCCATCGTCGAACCGGTTGTCGCTGTACCGCATGTCCAGCGCCACGGGATAGTCGTTGTTCCAGAAATTGTTCCCGGCGAACTCGTTCCCGGCGCACGAGGAGAAGAGGATGATGCCCCACCCATTGTCCTGCACCAGATTTTCCGAAAGGTGGTTTCGGTTCGATCCATCCATGAAGATCGCGACCGTGTTGTCCACCATCCGGTTGTGCGTGAAACGCCCGTCGGAGCAGTCCTTGAGCAGGAGCCCATAGGTGCGCGAGCCGCGATTTCTGATGAAGTCGTTCCCCTCCACCACGAGATGGTTCGAGAACATGATGGCGCAGCCGGCGATGTTCCGCGTGAAGCGGTTCTCCAACAGCCGGTTGTTCTGGCAATACATCGTGTGAAGCCCGTAGCGGCCGTTCTCCCAGAGGAGATTCCCCCGGATCTCGGTTCCAAACGCGAAGGCGAGATAGATGCCGTCGACGAAATGGGTGATGCGGGAGCCCCGGATGGCGGCGTCGTGGCAGTACCAGAGGTGGATGCCGTTGCCGTTCGAGGCGTCCATGGAGAGTTCCACGCCGCCGTGGGCGGAGGCCCGGCCGCGGAGCTCGCATCGCTCGACGACCAGAGACTCGGCCCGCTCGGCGGCCACGCCGTAGAGCACATCCGTCATCCGTACGCCCGAGATGCGGACCCGGGAGCCGCCCTTCACGAAGATTCCCGCGTCGATCGTGAGCGGCTGGTTCCCGCTTCGCCGGATCTCCAGATCCTCGATGCGGATCAGCGATCCGGTAAGGAAGAGGACCGAGCCGCTACCCGATCCCTCCACGATCGCGCCTGGTTCGCCACGTAGTGTCAGCGGGCGCGCGATCACGGCGCCTCCCGTATGAACACCGGCCGCCACGATCAGCGTGTCTCCCGAGGCGGCCGCCGCGCAGGCTTCCGCGAGCGCCCCCGCGCGGGGCGGCACGCGGAGCGTTCCAGCTCGCGCGGAGGAAAGGGCGGAGAGCGTGAGCGAGAGGGCGAAGGAGGTCGCGATCCAGATCGCGGCACTCCGGTTCCGCGAACCGATCACGAGACCGCGGCCTTCTTCCGGCGCGCCGCGCGCCGCTCCAGCAGGAGGACGATCGGGCCGAGTGCCCACGCGATGCCGAGCAGGATGGTCCCCGCGCCTGGAAAGCTCAGGACCTTGAAGTTGGCCATCTTGGCGTACCCGATGAGCGGTGGCGTGAACGTCGGCAGCTTGATGGCGGCTCTCGGATTGAGATCGTGGCCGTAGTGGTAGAGCCAGTTGGCGTAGTCGGCGAACATGACGACGGCGAAGCCGGTGAAGGCCAGCCAGCCCAGAAGGGCCAGCCAGCGGCGGTTCAGGAGCGCGGCCAGCAGGGCGCAGATCCCGAGGCCGGTGAGCGCCTGGGGGAGATAGGTGAACTCCCGGAAGTCGGCCGGCGTGATCGCCTTCATCCCCACGTAGTGGTTCAGGGTGTTGATCTTGTCGAGATCGCCCCGAATGGTGTTGGTGTAGATCGACATGGTGAGCCCCTCGCGGTACTGCGGCGCCCAGAGCTTCATGTGCCACACCGGAAGCACCGGAAGGAAGAAGACGGGGAGAAGCACCAGCGCCGCCAGGAGAATGAGGCGCCGTTCCGCCGTCGAAAACGCACCGCCGAGATAACTCACCGGGAGACTCCTTCCGTTCGGGCCGGGAACCAAGAGGGGCGGAGCGCTCCGCTCCGCCCCCTCGATTCCTCGCGTGACGTTACTTCTTCAACAGGGCGATGACTTCTTCCAGCTTCTTCGGATCCGGACGCTGCAGCGAGGCGATCGGCGTGCCGGCGGGACTGACCTGAATGTACCCCTGCATCTCCTGATGCAGCGCGCTGCAGAAGTTCGTGCAATAGAACGGATTCACGCCGACCTTTTCGGCGACCCAGCGGATCGTCTTGGTCTCGCCCGGGTCGACCTGCGTGTTCTTGCTCGAGAAGAGTACGCCGAAGCCGTGCGTGATGTCTTGATCCTGTTCCAGGTTCGTCACGTGGAAGTAGACCGTGTCGCCCTGCGCCACGCGAACGATGTCGGGCGTGAAGTGCGTGCGGATCGTTAGCATGTAGACGTCGACGCGTTTTCCCTTCCGCTCCACGCGCGCCTCTTCGGCGGTCATGATCTTCCACGGATTCTTGTTCTCGGCCAGCGGGTAGATCTTCAGCGGCTTGAGCTTCTCCGCACGGATCATCTGCGCGTAGTGCGGCTCGGGATAGGTGGGGAAGTCGTACAGCACTTCCATCTTGGGACTCTTCAGGTCGATGAGCTGGGTCGCCTCCGGATGCGACGGCCCCATCGGCAGGTAGCGGTCCTTGGCGATCTTGTTGAGCGAGACCAGGTACTCACCCGTCGGGTGGCGCGTGTCGCCCTCGGACGTCATCAAGTGGCCGACCGAGTAGAAGATGTCGACCTTGTCGGCGACGTTCCACGGCGGTCCGACCTTCCACTTGGCGATCTGGGAGTCGAGGAAGAGCGACGTGTAGGCGTAGCCCTTGTCGTCGAACTGCGTGTGGAGCGGGCCGAGTCCGACCGGGACTTTCGCCTCCAGCACGTCTTCGTACTTGAGAACCGGGATGCCGCCCTTTTCGCCGTCGAACTTCCCGGCCGCGATGGCGTCAATCATCTTCTTGAAGGAGAAGACGGAGACCTCGGCCTGGAGCTTCCCGCTGGCGCAGATGTACTCTCCGGTCGGATTCACGTCGACGCCGTGCGGGCTCTTGGGCGTCGGCATCAGATAGATGATCCCTTTGACTTTGTTCGGATCGAGCACGGGGACGCCACCGATGATGTCGCCTTTCCCCTCGTCCACGGCCTTCTGCGCCGCGCGCCAGTCGACGGCCGCGACGTAGTCCATCTCATTCTGGGATGCCTTGATCTCCAGCGAGTCGAACGCCATCTCGCTGTTGTAGCAGCTGAAGAACTCCCAGCCGTGGCTCGGGCCCTTGCCGGCGTCGGCCAGATCCCAATCGAAGGGGGGCGTCAGGATCTCGAAGCCGAGCGACATGTGCCCCTCGGAGCTGACCTTCACGCCGGCGATGATGCCGTTGAAGTCCTTGGCGTAGTCCTCGATCTTGCTGGCCTTGCTCCGCGGAACGGGAGCCGAGAAGCGGGAAGCCGCGAAGACATACTCGGTGTTCGGCGTGGGGAACGGACAGGCGTGCGCCGCCGAGAGATTCGGAATCGGGCCGAAGATTTCCTCCGTCGTGAAGCTCGTGAGGCTGATCCGCGCGATGCGGGCGTTCGGCATGTCGTTGATGAAGAGCCACCGGCCGTCGTAATCGCCGTCGGTCTCCGAGAGACCCGGATGGTGCGCGTCGCCCCAGGTAAAGCCACCCAGGCGCGACTTGGTCTCCTCATCGTAGCCGTAGCCCTTGGCCGGCTCGGGCGTGAAGACCGGAATGGTCGTGAGGTAACGGCAAGAGGGAATGCCGTACACGTAAACCTGGCCCGAATGCCCGCCCGAGAAGAAGGCGTAGTACTTGTCGTACTCGCCCGGCTTCACATAGGTCTTGGACGCCGCGTCGCCGCCCTTGGCGCCGGCGCATCCGGAGAACTGGGACGCCAGCCCAATCAGCAGGGCCGCGACAAACAAAAGGGGAATCGCACGTTTCATGGAATGGTCTCCTATCCGGGGTAGAGTCACTTCGGGGCCGGGAGTTCGCCCTTCGCTTCCGCCTCTTCGTCCAGCTTCTTGAAGTATTCGATGACCGACTTCGCCTCGTCGGGCACGAGTCCCTGATTCGCCATCTGAAGGTTGTACTCGGCGAACAGCGCGCGCGCGATCGGGTCCTGCTTGATCATCACCTCGGGATGGAGAATCTGCGATTCCATCCACTGCGCGGTGCGGCGTCGCGTGACGCCCTTCAGGTCGGGACCGGTGAGTCGTTTCCCGTAGGCGTGGCACGCGGTGCACCCCTTTGCCTTGAAGAGCGCCTCGCCCTTGACCGCCAGGGCCGCCGCCACCGGCGAATCGCCTGCGCGCGGACCGTTGTCGAGTGGCGACTTCTCGGCGGGAGTGGTCGCGGACTGATCCTTGGCGCCTCCGCCGCCGCAACCACTGAGCGGAAGGACGGTCGCGAGAAGCAGGACCAGGGACGCGAGGAGGCGACGATTCATGAAACTTCTCCTTTCGGTCGTCTCGCCGTTCGGCGAGCGACGGGGGCGGTCTCCCGGCGCCGGGAGAGGTGGGCCGAAACGGCCGCGATCTCGCCGGGTGCCAGCAACTGTGGCGCCAGCCTGAAGACCAGGGATTCTTCCTTGCGAATGTGAAGACGGAGCAGGTCGGCCAGGTCGCGGACCTGGACCCGGATCTGCTCGCTCCGCTCGTCCGTCGGTGGCTCGTCCAGCGTCGCCGCCAGCCGCGCCAGCATCTGTCGCAGCTCGGCGTGTTCCGCGAAGAGAGGCTCGATGCTTCCGCTCGCGGCGGGAATGGCGCCCAGGAGCGCCGGGTAGAGCACCTCATCCTCGGCCGCCATGTGGGAGGCGAACTGCGCTTCCAGGTGCGCCACGAGGGTTGGAAGTGCCCCTTCCGCCGCCGCGCCCGCGCCTTTGCCGCGCCCGGGCTTCGAGAGCGAGACCGCCGCCGCGTCGACTTCCTGCAGCACGCGCGCGTGATCCCGGCGCAATTGCCGGAAGAGGGGCGGCTCGCTGGTTTCCTTCTTGATCGGTCGTGGTGCCATCAAGAGGAAGTGTCGGGGTTCGGGCGCTTCCGTCGCATGATGTGGCTCATCGGAAGCGCAGAAAATTCCGAAGTACCGCGACGTCGCTATCTATGCGAAGGTCATGGGGTTGTGCCCTCTGTACGCCTTTCGTACCATGATCAGCGTCATCTCACGTCAAGGAAGGGACCAGCGTGGCCGTGGAAGCACGAAGCGATCGGACGCTCCAGGCGGTGCGCGCCATTCCGATGTTTCGGGGCCTCTCGCCCGAGGATCAGGCGAAGCTCGCGTCGCTCTCCACGCTGAAGGAACACGCGCGCGGCGACTATCTCTGGCGCGCCGGCGATGTCGCCGAAAACCTCACCGCCATCGTTCGCGGCCGCGTGAAGATCGTGGGGCACTCGGGTGGAAGCGATGTCATTCTCGAGCTCTTTGGTCCCGGCGAACCGGTCGGCGCCATCGCGGTCTACAACTACATCCCCTATCCGGCCAGTGCCGTCTGCATGGAGCCCTCGACGCTCCTCATGCTTCCACGGCGCGATTACTTCGAACTTCTTGACCGCCACCCCGAGTTCGCCCGCGCCATCATCCGAGAACTGACGAAGCTCGTCCTCTCCCTCGCCCGGAAGCTCGAGGAGATGCGGGGTCAGCGGATCGAGGTCCGAATCGCGCAGCTCTTCCTGAACCTCGCCGAGCGGATGGGGAAGCCGGGGAAGGGAGGCGCCATCGAGATCCCGATCAATCTCTCCCGGCAGGAGGTGGCCGATCTGGTCGGGACGACGGTGGAGACCGCCATCCGGGTCCTGGCGCGCTGGGGGCGGGAAGGAGTCCTCGTCACGGGGGACAAGCGCTTCATCCTTCCATCGCGCGAGCGCCTCATCGAGATCGCCGAAGGGAAGGACGCTCGGTAAGACTCGCCGGTGCGGTTACTCCAGATCGAATTCGGGGTGCGGCTCTCCCAGGAGCCGCACCCCGTTCGCGATCACGAGGAGCGTGCTGCCTTCGTGGCCCACCACCGCCAGCCAGAGCGGAAGAATCCCGAGCAGCGTCGTGATCACCAGTAGCCCGATCATGCAGAAGGCGAAGGTGAGGCTCTGCGTCACGACACGCCTGGCCCGCCGGGCCAGCCAGAGGGAGAAGGGAATTCCCTTCAGGTCGTCGCGCATCAGCACCACGTCGGCCGTTTCCAGCGCCACGTCGGTCCCCGCTCCTCCCATCGCGATTCCCACCGAAGCGGTCGCGAGCGCGGGGGCGTCGTTCACTCCGTCGCCGACCATTGCCAGCGTTGGCCAGACCGTCTTCAGCTCCCGGATCGCTGTCACCTTCTGATCGGGGAGGAGTCCGGCGCGAACCTCGTCGACGCCGATCTCCTTTCCGATGGCCGCGGCCACCGAGGCATGGTCGCCCGTCAGCATGGCGATATGTTTGACGCCGAGTTTCCGGCAGGCCCCGATCGCTGCGCGCGCCCGCGGCCGCACCACGTCCGCGACGCCAAGGACCGCCGCGGCGACCTCGTGGCCCGGCAGCGTGAGGTCGGGGTCGGAGAGCGCCGCCGGGAGCGATGGACCGTTGGGCCCGTCACCCTGGCGGCGGACGACGACGAGAAGTGCGGTGCGCCCTTCGCCCCGCAACGCGGCCGTGGCCGCGAGGAGCGCGGGGGAGAGCGCCACCCCGTGCCGCGCGAAGAGCTGTTCGCGCCCCACGCCGACCCAGTAGTCGGGGGTATGACCATGAACGCCCTCGCCGCTGTGGCTCTCGAATTCCGTCACCGGGGGAGGCGTCAGTCCGCGGCGCTCCGCTTCCTGACGAACCGCACGCGCCGTGTGGTGCTCGCTCCGAGCTTCGATGGAGGCCGCGAGCCGCAGCAACTCCTCCTCGCCCAGGGTTCCCTCCACGACGCGGATGTCGGTGAGGCGCGGCTTTCCCTCCGTCACCGTCCCCGTCTTGTCCAGCGCCAGGGCGCTCACCTCGCCCAGCCGCTCGAGGTGAATGCTCCCCTTGAAGAGCACGCCATGATGCGCGGCGTGCGTGATGGCCGAGAGCATGGCCGCCGGAGAGGCGATGACGACCGCGCAGGGAGAGGCGGCGACCAGGAGGACAAGCCCGCGATACCACGCCTCGTTCCACCCGGCGTGCTGGAGAAGCAGCGGAAGGAGCGCCGCGACGGCGGCCCCAGCGAAGACCGCGATGACGTACGAACGCTGCCACCGCTCCACGAATCGCTCCGCCGTCGACTTCGCGCGGCCGGCCTCCTGCACCATCTTGACGATCTTGGAGATCGTGGTCTCGTCGGGGGTTTTCTCCACGCGCACGAGCGGCGCGCCGTGGACATTGACCGTACCCGCGAAGACGCGGTCTCCAGGGCGCTTGGTGACCGGGGCCGATTCTCCGGTCAGCGTCGATTCGTCCGCGGCGGTCTCGCCCTCCTCGATCGTCCCATCCACCGCGAATCGCTCCCCGGGGAGCGTGCGAACTTTCTCGCCGACGCCGATCGACTCGACCGGGAGTCGCATCTCCCGTCCGTCGCGGACGACGAGGGCGGTGTCGGGGCGAAGTTCGATCAGCGACTCGATCGATCGCGCCGTCCGCTCCATGGTGTAGCGCTCGAGCGTTCCGCTCAGGGAGAAGAGGAAGAGGAGAACCGCCCCCTCGCCCCAGTGTCCCAGAGCCGCCGAGCCGGCCGCGGCGGCGATCATGAGGAGATTGATGTCGAGTTGCCCGCGGAAGATGTTCGCGAGCAGATCCCGCGTCGGTCCCCAGCCGCCCGAAAGATACGAGGCGGCGTAGAGCGGGATGCGCCAGAGCGGATCGGGTCCCCAGCGCCCGATCGCGGCTCCGCCCAGTCCGGTAAGGGCGCAGACGGCGGTCAGCCCCATCTGCCAGTCGGCCGACGCGAGAAACGAGAGTTTCCGCGGCGGACGCGGGGTCTCCGCGGCAGCGGTCGTCACGCGCCCGCGCCCCCGTCTCCGAGGAGCCGGCGAAGGACGTAGGGGAGGATGCCGCCATGTTCGTAGTAGCGGACCTCCTGCGGCGTATCGAGGCGGACGAGCGCCTGGAACGAGGCGAGACGCCCTCCCTCCACGCGCACCGTGACTTCCGATCCGCGCGCGGCGCCGCTTGCGATGACCGAGGCGATTCCGTCGATCTGGAAACGCTCGGTTCCGGTGAGTCCGAGCGATTCGGCCGATTCCCCGGGTAGGAACTGGAGCGGCAAGATTCCCATGCCGATCAGGTTGCTCCGATGGATGCGCTCGTACGACTCCACGATCACCGCACGCACGCCAAGGAGCTTCGGGCCCTTGGCTGCCCAGTCGCGCGACGAGCCGGAGCCGTACTCCTTCCCGGCCAGCACGATCGTCGGCGTCCCTTCGCGCTCGTAGCGCATCGCGGCGTCGTAGATCGTCATCGTTTCGCCCGACGGTTGGTGCGCCGTGAAGCCCCCCTCCACGCCCGGCACCATCTTGTTCCGGATCCGGCCGTTGGCAAACGTGCCGCGGACCATCACCTCGTGATTCCCGCGTCGCGACCCGTAGGAGTTGTAGTCGGCCGGCGCGACCCCTTCGGCTTCCAGGTACGTCGCCGCGGGACTCCCTCGCTTGATGGAGCCGGCGGGAGAAATGTGGTCGGTGGTCACGCTGTCGCCGAAGATCGCGAGCGCCCGCGCGTTCGCGATGTCGGTGACCGCCGCGGGCTTGCTCGGCATCCCGTCGAAGTAGGGAGGGCGCTTCACGTACGTGGAGCCCGGCTCCCAGGCGTAACGATCCCCTTCGGGAATCGGAAGCGCGCGCCACGCTTCGTCGCCGGTATAGACGTCCTGATACGCGGCGCGGAAGGTCTCCGAGCGCACCGCTTTCTCCACGGTGTCGTGGATCTCCCGCTGCGTCGGCCAGAGATCGCGTAGCGTGACCGGCTTCCCGTCGGATCCTATGCCGAGCGGTTCCGTGGTGAGATCGATGTCGACGCGGCCCGCCAGCGCGTAGGCGACCACGAGCGGTGGAGAGGCCAGGTAGTTCGCGCGGACATCCGGATGAACGCGGCCCTCGAAGTTCCGGTTCCCACTCAGCACTGCCGCCACCACTAGTCCCGATCCCTCGATGGCTCGGGCCACCGGCTCCGGCAACGGGCCGCTGTTACCGATGCAGGTCGTGCAGCCGTAACCGACCGTGTGGAAGCCGAGCGACTCGAGCGGTGCCGTCAGACCCGCGAGCTTCAGATACTCGGTCACGACCTTCGAACCAGGAGCGAGGCTCGTCTTCACCCACGGCTTCGACGTGAGCCCGCGCTCCACGGCGCGCTTCGCCACGAGGCCCGCCGCCACCATGACGGAAGGATTCGAGGTATTGGTGCACGACGTGATCGCGGCGATGACGACGGAGCCGTCGTGGAGCGCGAACGACTCGCCCTTCATGGTGATCGGTGGAGCCATGGCGGCCAGATGGCCGTCGCCCCCCTCATTCTCCCATCGTGCTCCCGCATCGGCGGCCGGAACGGTCTTCGGCGTTCCCTTCAACCCCGGGAGCGAATCCGCGAAGTTCGACTTCACGCGGCCGAGCGCCAGGCGGTCCTGGGGCCGCCGCGGCCCGGCCATGCTCGGCTCCACCTGGCCAAGTTCGAGGGCGAGCGTATCGGTGTAGACCGCCTCCGGAGCTCCAGGGGAATGGAAGAGCCCCTGCTCCTTGGCGTAGGCCTCGACCAGTGCGACCTGCTCGTCCGAGCGTCCGCTGAAACGGAGATAGCGAAGCGTCTCGGCGTCGATCGGGAAGATGCCGCAGGTGGCGCCATACTCCGGCGCCATGTTCGCGATCGTCGCGCGATCGGCGACCGGCAGGGTCTCGAGACCGGGGCCGAAGAATTCCACGAACTTGCCGACGACGCCCTTCTTCCGGAGCATCTCCGTCACGGTGAGGACAAGATCGGTCGCGGTAGCTCCCTCGCGCAGTTGCCCGCTCATTCGGAAGCCCACGACCTGGGGGACCAGCATGGAGACGGGCTGGCCCAGGAGCGCCGCCTCGGCCTCGATGCCGCCGACGCCCCAGCCGAGAACGCCGAGCCCGTTGATCATCGTCGTGTGAGAGTCGGTCCCGATCAGGGTGTCGGGATAGGCGACCGGTGGGTCCCCCTCGGTGAGGAAGACGACGCGCGCCAGGTACTCGAGATTCACCTGATGGACGATGCCGGTCGCGGGCGGGACGACGCGGAAATTCCGGAACGCCCGCTGGCCCCAGCGGAGAAAGAGATAGCGCTCGCGATTCCGCTCGAACTCCTTGGTCGAGTTCAGAAGGAGCGCGGCAGACGAGCCGTACTCGTCCACCTGGACCGAGTGGTCGATGACCAGTTCGGCCGGCTGGAGCGGATTGATCTTCGACGGGTCGCCGCCGAACGCCGCCATCGCATCGCGCATCGCGGCAAGGTCGACCACGGCCGGGACGCCGGTGAAATCCTGAAGCAGGACCCGGCTTGGCGTGAAGGCGATCTCGCGATCGGGCTCCGCCTGGGGATTCCAGCGAGCGACCGCCTTGACGTCCTCGGCGCGGACCACCCGGCCGTCCATCGTGCGGAGCAAGTTCTCGAGGAGGATCTTCAGGGAAAAGGGAAGGTGATCGATCGAGTGTCCCGCCTTGGCGATGGCGTCGAGGCGGTAGATCGTCACGGCGCGCCCGCCGACACGAAGCGTGCCGCGGGCGCCGAATGACTCGGTCATGGATGGTCTCCGTCAACCGCGCGGCCCGACCGCGCGAGCAGGGGGCACTGTGAGATTCGCGCGGCGATCATACGGCATGCGCGTCTCGGGCGAAACAGGCCTCGGAGTCGGTCCGATTTCGGCTGTCACCGCGCAACACATCGCGTAGAGTCCGCCCGAATGGAACCGGAGCCGCACGCAGAGTCTCCACCGCCGGCAGCGCCGAAGGGCGCGCCGAAACGGCTCCGTTGGTGGCTCCTCGGGGCCGCGATTGTGGTGCTGATTGTGACGACCCTGGTTTTCCTGCGCTGGGCGCTGCCGATCTTCACGCGCGAGCACCTCACCTCGTGGGTCAAGGCAGCCGGGGCGTGGGGTCCGCTGGTCCTTCTGGGGATGCAGGCGCTGCAAATCATGGTGGCGCCAATTCCCGGCGTCTTCGTGCCGATCATGGCCGGCGTCCTCTACGGACCGGTCGTGGGCCCGCTCCTCACGATGGGCGGCACCCTCATCGGCTCCGCGGTGGCCTACTGGATCGGAAGGCTCGCGGGCCGCGTCGTGGCGGAGCGCTGGATCGGCAAGCCCGCGCTCGACAAGGCCCACGATCTTCTTCATGGGAAGCGGTGGCTTGCCCTCGCCGTGATCTTCCTCATCCCCTTCTCTCCCGCGGACGCGCTTTGCTTCGTCTCCGGTATCGTCGGGATGGGGTGGGGGCCGTTCACTGCGGCGGTGCTGGTGGGTCGGTTACCGAAGGACGTGCTGATCGCCGCGGGCGCGGCGCTGGGATGGAACCACTTCGGACTCTAGGCCGGGCCCCGCCGGCAGCGCGGGTACCGCCGGAGTTGCCGGCAGCGGCACCACGCCGCCGGCAACTCGACGGCCTCAGCGCCGGGAATTCTTGAGCACGATCTTCACCGGCGCCCCCTGCGCGAACGGCGTCGTAGACCGCGCGCCGTTCAGGATTGCCGCTTCCTCCAATCCGATGGCCTGACCGGAGTATTGCGTCCAGACCGTGGCGAAGGCGGCGCTGGTCTTCGCAGGCTTGATCGAGAGCTGGTTCGCCCGGACGCCAAGCTTTGCCGGATCGCGGAGTGCCGCGACGCTTCGGATCGACGCGTAGACCTGGTCGTTGGAGACCTGATCGCTGCCCCTCCCGTAGATTTCCAGGAATTGCCCGCCTCGAATCCGAATGTATCCCGCGGCGTAGTTCTGCTGCCCGCCCTCCGCCGCCGCCGTCACCGTTCCGACCCACGCCGGGTAGTCGCGGAACGGTTCCGTTCGTCCCGACGCGCTCACGAGGGCACCATGGGCTTTCAGGGAGTCGATGAATTGCGCCGGCGTGACCGTCGTGTCGCGAATGGTGCCGAGGCGGAGTTGCATCGCTCCCGAGGCGCCCTTCGCCACCACGGCGGAAGGCTGGTTTTCTGTTTTCCATCCATCGGGGAAGATCAGCTGGAATCCCATCTGGGGGTGATAGAAGCGATTCCCCTCGAAATAGCCTTGCCGCGGATCGTCGCCGTAGACGATTCCCTCGATCCGCTTTTGGTAGATGGCCTCGCCGATCACAAGGCCCCGGGGCGCGCCGCCGGCCGCCGCCTGCGAGAGCTGCGTCGTCCGCACTTCACGATCGCCCGGATCGGGGTGGGTCGAGAGGAAGTTGGGGAGGGTGCTCCCGGCACGCTCGCTGATCCGTTTCAACGTCGAGTACGTCGCGGGAATGGTCCGCGGATCGTAACCGGCGCGGAGCGAGTACTGGATCCCCAGCTCGTCGGCCTGCGTTTCGTGGTCGCGGCTGTACTTGAGGAAGAGGAGGCCGAGCCCCTGCTGCGCCAGTCCGCTGTAGGGCCGGAAGGCGTCGACGAAGATCGCTCCGGCCAGGAGCCCGATCCCCGCGATCTGCTGTTGCGTCATCTGCTGCGCGCTGTGGCGCGCGGTCACGTGCCCGATCTCGTGCCCCAGGATCCCCGCCAGCTGGCTCTCCGAGTTCACGTAGGCCATGATGCCGCGCGTGATGTAGACAAATCCGCCTGGAAGAGCGAACGCGTTCACGACCGGGGAGTCGAGGACTCGAAAGGTCCACTTGAGATTCGGCAGATGCGAGACGCGCGCGAGTTTCTGGCCGATGGAGTCGACGTAGGACTGTGTGGCCGCGTCGCCATAGAGTCCGAACTCCGCGACGATGGCGGGATCGGCTTCTCGGCCCATCTCGACCTCGCGGCCGGTGGAGACGAGATTGATCTGCCGCTTGCCGGTCGCCGGATTAACGGCGCACCCCGACCCGGCCCCGAGCGCGGTGGCGGCGAGTGCCGCCAGCGTGACGAGCAGAACTCCTGTCCTGCGTGAGTGCTTCATGCGTATCTCCCGGGGGATTCCCCTGGCGAAGTGAGTGCAACCGGAACCGCGATATGATACACCGACAACCGGCCCGCCGCTCCGGCCACGACGCGATCGCTGTCCCTTCCGCCATCCCGAGGAGCCGATGCCCGCCACCTCTCTCGACCGCGACGTCCTGGCCGTCCAGACGATCAAGTTCCTCAGTATCGACGCTGTCGAACAGGCCCGCTCCGGACATCCGGGGGCGCCGATGGGGGCCGCCGACGCCGCGTACGTCCTCTGGTCGCGGCATCTGCGATTCGACCCCGACGATCCGGCCTGGGTGAACCGCGATCGGTTCGTCCTCTCGGCGGGGCATGCCTCGATGCTTCTCTATTCGCTGCTTCACCTCTTCGAGTGCGGGCTTCCCCTGGGGGAGCTTCGCCGCTTCCGCCAGTGGGATTCGCTCACCCCGGGGCATCCCGAGGTTGGGCACACCGCCGGGGTCGAGGCAACGACGGGGCCGCTGGGACAAGGGTTCGCAAACGCCATCGGCATGGCCCTGGGTCAGCGCCTCGTCCAGGCGCGTTTTCCGGCGCTCGGCCCGTTCCTCGACCACCGCATCTTCGCGCTCGTCAGCGACGGCGATTTGATGGAGGGAGTCAGCGCCGAGGCGGCTTCTCTGGCCGGACACTGGAATCTTGGAAACCTCGTCTTTCTCTACGACGATAACCGGATCTCGATCGAGGGCCCCACGACCCTCGCTTTTAGCGAGGACGTCGGGCGGCGTTTCGAG
>JANNMC010000029.1:0-1293 GCA_031397435.1 Candidatus Eiseniibacteriota bacterium | reverse complement strand
GGCGAATGATGGGCGAGCGGGGCGGTGGCCATGTGACGGCTCCTCGAATCCGAACGGCACGTCGGTCGCGTGGCTCGGTTTCGCCATTTTTCGCGGAATGACCAGGCCGGTCAAGCTCACCGTAATGAGTTACGCGAAATGAAGCGAAAAGGACGCGCGTTGCTTGACGCGTTCTCGCGCGGAAGCGGACAATGGTTCGAGGGAGCAACGCCATGCAGGGACCCGCAAAACTCGTTGGAGCGCGCGTGAAGCGCGTCGAGGATCCGCGATTTCTGGTGGGCGACGGTCGCTACCTCGGCGGGATGCAGTTACCCGGGATGCTCGAGGTCGCGTTCGTGCGCAGTCCGCACGCGCACGCGCGTCTCGGCGGCGTGGACGCGAAGGCCGCATTGAAACTGGACGGCGTATCCGCGGTGTTCGACTGGGAAGCGATTCGCGATCGCGTGCGTCCGCTGCGGGCGGATCTCGATCCAGTGAAGAATCCCACCTACAAGCCATGCGAGTGGACGCCCCTCGCGCACGGGAAGGTGCGCTGGGTCGGCGAAGCCGTCGCGGCCGTCGTTGCAAAGAACCGCTACGTGGCGGAGGACGCCGCTGCGCTCGTCGAGGTGGGCTACGAGGCGCTCCCCCCGGTCGTCGATCCGGAGCGCGCGCTTGTGGATCGAAGCTCGCTCGTCCACGAAGAGTGGGGCGACAACGTCCTGTGTCACACCGACTTCAGCGCGGGTGACGTCGAGGGCGCCTTCCGCGCAGCGAAGGTCGTGGTGAAGCAGCGCTTCCGAACGGGCCGACACCACGCTCTCCCGCTCGAGCCGCGCGGCTGTCTCGCGACCTACGAGCACTCGACGAACGAGCTCACGCTCTGGAGTTCGTCGCAGATGCCGCACATGGTGCGCACGAAGCTCGCTGAGCATCTCGGTCACCCCGAGAACAAGGTGCGCGTGATCGCGCCGGATGTCGGCGGCGGCTTCGGCCTCAAGTGCCACTTTTTCCCGGAAGAAGCCGTCATCGCCGCGCTCGCGATGAAGCTCAGGCGGCCGGTGCGCTGGCTCGAAGACCGCACCGAGAGCCTGACGAGCTCCTTCCACGCCAAGGAGGAGATCATCGACGCCGAAATGGCGCTCGATGCGAACGGCACGATCCTCGGCGCGCGCATGCGCGCGATCGCGGACATCGGGGCGTACAGCGCGTTTCCCTGGACCTCGGCCTTCGAGGTGCTGCACACGGCGCAGATGTTCCCGGGGCCGTACCGCTTCCAGGCCTACGCGTTCTCAGCCACGTCGGTGGCCACCA
>JANNMC010000028.1:0-11472 GCA_031397435.1 Candidatus Eiseniibacteriota bacterium | reverse complement strand
CGCCCTTCCCGATGCCTTCTCGGAGCTTGTGGGTTTCGGCAAATCGAGCCACCGCCTTCGCGATCCGCTCCAACGTCCCCTTCCACGCCTCGGCGGTGAGATAGCGGCCATCCCGGAGAAGCCGGAGCTGCTTCGCTTCGCTTCGCGAGCGGCCGCCATCGCCGCCTCGGGCGCCACGGCCAGCCGGAGCGCGGCGTTCGCGGCCCTCACTCCGGCGCCCTCTCCCTCCGCGGCCAGGATCACCACGCGCTCCGCGAGCGTTCCGTGCTCGAAGGCATGGAGACGCCGGCGCGCGGCGTCATCGAGTCTGGCCCTGCGGCTCGCGTGCGCATCGAGAACCACGGCGCCCGCGATCGTGACCGATGGCGAGTAGGCACGAATCACCAGCCGGTCGCCGGGGATGGCTACAACGGGCTCCTCCAGACGAAGCTGCGCCAGCGCGACCTCCCCCGGTTCGAGCGGGGCCCCCTCCAGCAGCACGATGCGGGCCAGCGTTTCGCTGGCGCCAAGATGAACCCGGACGCGCGTTCGATCTTCCAACGTTCGCTCGCACGTGGCGAGGAGACGGAGCCGGGCGTCGAGCACGGAGGTGGCGAGAAAGCGGCCGGGCGTGACCAGCCAGTCGCCGCGCGATACGTCCTGCCGATTCACGCCATGAATCGCGATGGCGCTGCGCTGTCCGGCGACCGCCTTGGGAACCGCCTGATCGTGAACCTCCACCTGCCGAACGCGCACCGCATGTCCCGCCGGGAGGAGTTCCAGGGCATCGGCCGGATGAACGGAGCCGCTCCAGAGCGTACCGGTGACAACGGTGCCGATTCCCTCGATCGAAAAGACGCGATCGACCGGGAGTCGCACGGCGCCCTCCGCGTCGCGTTCGGGAAGCGAGGCCACGGCCACCTCGAGCATCGCGAGGAGCGCGGCGATTCCCTCGCCCGTGACCGAGGAGACAGGAACGATCGGAGCGCCGCGGAGCGGCCCCGGCGCCAGGAGCGCCGCCACTTCCTCGCGCGCCGCCTCTGCCAGCTCGGGCGCGACGAGGTCGGACTTCGTGAGGGCGACGACCCCGCGGCGAACGTCGAGGAGTTCCACGATGGCATGGTGCTCGCGCGTCTGCGGCATCACACCCTCGTCGGCCGCCACGACAAGGAGCACGATGTCGACGCCGGTAGCGCCGGCGAGCATGTTCTTCACGAAGCGCTCGTGGCCCGGTACGTCGACGATGGCGACCTGGCGCCCCGAGGGGAGCGCCAGGTGCGCGAAACCAAGGTCGATGGAGATGCCCCGCTCGCGTTCCTCCTTCAGCCGGTCGGTATCGATGCCGGTGAGGCGGCGGACGAGCGCGGTCTTGCCGTGATCGATGTGCCCCGCGGTGCCGACGACGACGGGGCGCATGCGGGCGAGAATTCCCCCTTAGGGGCGGACCCGGCGGACGACGGCGCCGAGCGAGGCCAGCTTCGCCTCGAGCCGCTCATACCCGCGATCGAGGTGATAGACGCGAGAGACGCGCGTCTCACCGCCCGCCACGAGGCCGGCCAGAATGAGCGCTGCCGACGCGCGGAGGTCGGTGGCCATGACGGGCGCTCCGCTCAGCCCCTCGACACCTTGCACGAAGGCGGTGTTCCCCTCCACGCGGATGTCGGCACCAAGGCGTTCCAGCTCGGCGACGTGCGTGAAGCGGTCGTGATAGATCGTGTCGACGATTGTGCTCGCACCCTTGGCGACGGAGAGGAGCGCCATGAACTGCGCCTGCATGTCGGTCGGGAATCCGGGATAGGGCTTCGTCGTGACGTTGATCGGCTCGGGACGCTCAGGAGCGCGGAGCCGCACGGTGGTGTCGGACGTTTCGAGCGACGAGCCGGCCGCCTCGAGCTTGTTGATGACCGCGCCGAGATGCGACGGATCGACTCCGGTCACCTCGACGTCGCCGCCGGTGATGGCGGACGCCACGAGAAGCGTCCCGGCCTCGATACGGTCGGGAATCATCGGTGCGTCGGCAGGGTGAAGTTCGGGCACGCCGTTCACGACCAGACGCGGCGTTCCGATGCCTTCGATCTCCGCGCCCATCGACAGGAGGAATCGGGCGAGCGCCTCGATCTCCGGTTCGCAGGCGGCGTTCTCGATCGTCGTGCGTCCCGCGGCCGTCGCGGCGGCCATCAGGATGTTTCCCGTCGCGCCGACACTCGAAATGTCGAAGGAGATGGTACCACCGCGGAGCCCGTGCGGCGCGCGGGCGACGATGTAGCCGTGGTCGATCTCGATCTCGGCGCCGAGCGCTTCCATCCCCTTGATGTGGAGATCAACGGGACGCGGCCCCCACGCGCAACCGCCCGGGAGCGACACGCGCGCCTCGCCGTATCGCGCGAGGAGCGGACCGAGGACGTAGATCGAGGCACGCATCGTCTTCACCAGCTCGTAGGGCGCCTCGGCGTTCCGCTGATTCCGCGTGTCGATCAGGAGCGTGTTCTTCTCGGGACGCTCGGACGTGATTCCGAACTGGCCGAGCATCTTCGCCATCGTCGCGACGTCCATCAGGTCGGGGACGTTGGTGAACGTGTAGCGGCCGGGCGCCAGCATCGCGGCGGCAAGCACGGGAAGCGTCGCGTTCTTCGAACCGCCGCAGGCGACGCGGCCCTGGAGCCGGCGTCCTCCCTGAATCCATATCTCGTCCATGGTGATGGTCCCGGCTTTCGCGTCGCGTTCCGCTTCGATGTTCGGCTTCATGCCACCCCACCTCTCCACGTTCCAAGAATGACCCGCGGCCGGCCCGCGAGATCGCGCCGCACCTGCGGCGCCTCGAGGCCAGACCCCATGATACTCAAGATAGCATCGGCCTGATCCTCCCCTATCTCCAGCGCCAGGAGGCCATCCCGGCGAAGAATCGCCGGAAGGAGCCTCGCGATGGCCCGGTAGCCGTCGAGGCCATCGGCTCCCCCGTCCAACGCATGGTGGGGGTCGTGGTCGCGTACCTCGGGCATCAGCCCGGCCAGTGTTCCAGAAGGAATGTAGGGGGGATTGGCGACGAGCAGGTCGTAGGGGGTGGTGCCCCAGACCGCGGCGGCGGGTGTGACGCCACCCGAGGCGGCTGCCGTGGTCGCGGCGGCGGCTGCGATGAAATCGCCCTCCAGGGCCTGGAAGCGCGATCCGAGCCCATTCAGTGCGGCATTCCTATCCGAAAGCGAGACAGCCATTGGAGAGATGTCGACCGCCACCCCGACCCACGAGGGGAGCGCGGCCAGGAGGGCCACCGAGATCGCGCCGGCGCCGGCGCCAAGATCGAGGAGGCGCCCGCCCGCCCCCGCGGCCGCGGGTCCCAGCACCTCGAGCACGGAGCCAACCAGCGTTTCCGTTTCGGACCGCGGGATGAACACGCCCGACTCGACGCAGAGGACGATTTCGTGAAAACCGACCGAGCCGATCAACTGCTGGAGCGGGACGCGGCGCTCGCGGCGGGCGGCAAGCGATTCGAGGGCTTCCGCCTCTCGCGCGGAGAGCGTCGCACCCGGCTCGCACCAGAAGGCGGCGCGGGAGACTTCGAGCACGTGGAGCAGCAGGGTCTCCGCCTCGGAGGCGGCCGTCTCGATTCCAGCCCGCTCCAGGCGGCCACGAAGCGCGGCCAGCACCGCCACCCGCGTCCCTCCCAAGAGCGCGGTCACGCCGGCGCTCCTGCGACTCCGCTCGCGGCCAGTCGCTCCGCCTGCTCGGCGTTGAAGAGGGCGTCCACCAGTTCGTCCAGATCGCCTTCCATCGTTTCTTGCAATCGGTAGAGCGTGAGTCCGATGCGGTGGTCGGTGACGCGGCCCTGCGGGAAGTTGTAGGTGCGGATCTTGGCGCTCCGATCGCCGGTGGAGACCTGCGATTTCCGGAAGGCGGCCAGCTTCCGCTCCTGCTCCTGGCGCTGCAAGTCGAGGAGCCGGGCAAGGAGCACCTTCATCGCCTTGTTCTTGTTCTTCAATTGCGAGCGCTCGTCCTGGCACTGGACGACGAGGCCGGTCGGCAAGTGGCGGATTCGCACCGCGGAGTCGGCCGTATTGACGCTCTGGCCGCCCGGACCGCCGGCGCGGAAGACGTCGATCAGGAGATCCGACTGTTTGATCTCCACGTCGACTTCCTCCGCCTCGGGAAGCACCGCGATCGTGACGGCCGAGGTGTGGATGCGTCCGCTCGCCTCGGTATCGGGCACTCGCTGCACGCGGTGGACTCCACTCTCATACTTGAAGCGGCTGTAGGCGCCGTCGCCGTGGATCATGAGCGTCGCTTCCTTCACGCCGCCGACACCGCTCGCCGCGCTGATATCCATGAGTTCCACGCGCCAGCGGTGGCGCTCCGCGTACTTCGTGTACATCCGCTGCACTTCCGCGGCAAAGAGACCTGCCTCGTCACCACCCACGCCGGCGCGGATTTCCAGGATGACGTTTCGCTGGTCGAGCGGATCGGGCGGGAGGAGCAGCCGCGGCAGTTCGATCTCCAGCCTCGCGCGTTCCGCCTCCAGTTCCTCCAGCTCGGTCCTGGCCATCGCCAGGAGTTCCGGATCCTTTTCCGACTTCAGCAGCGCGTTGTCGTCCTCGATGCCGCGGAGCACGCCGTCGAATCGGCGGATGGCAGCGACCAGATCTTCGAGGTCGCTACGCTCCTTCGAGACGCGGCGCATCTCGGCCGGATTGGAATGGAGGTTCGGATCTTCCAGCTGGCGGGTCAGGTCGGCGAAGCGGGTCTTCGCCTTCTCGAGCGCGTCGCGCACGGGAGGCGGGGGCTAGAGAACCGCGCGAAGCGCCGCGATCGCAACTTCAAGCATGTCGCGGGACGGCTCGCGCGTCGTGAGGCGCTGCAACTGGAGGCCCGGCTCGCTGACCCAGCGGACCCACGGCTTGTCGTAATGGGCGCCGGCGAAGCGGATGATCTCGAACGAGATTCCGGCAATGACGGGGATCAGCGCGAAACGGATCGCGCGGTCGACCAGCGTGTCGGGACGACCGAAGAAGGCGAAGACGACAAAGCTGACGATGACGACGAGGAAGAGGAACGAGGTCCCGCAGCGCGGATGATAGCGGCTCTGCGCGCCGGCGTTCTCGGGCGTCAGCTCCAGCCCCGACTCGAGGTTGTGGATCGTCTTGTGCTCGGCGCCGTGATACTGGAACACGCGCTGCATCTCGCCCCAGAGTCCGATTCCAAAGATGTAGACGAGGAAGAAGACGAGCCGGATGGCGCCGTCGATCAAGTTGTAGAGGAACGGACTCTGCACGCCGGTCAGGTCGGTGAGCTTGAGAGGGAGCCAGAAGAAGATGCCGAAGCCGAGCACGAACGAGATGAGAACGGTGAAGCCCATCCCCAGTCCCAGCGTGCCGTAGCGCCGCTCCTTCGCCGGCTTGTCGCCCTCGGAGCGCACCGCCGCGTCGGCGGAATAGGAGAGTGCGGCCACGCCGATGCGGAGCGATTCGACGAGCACGATGGCGCCGCGGAGAATGGGCAGACCGAGGACCGGGTATCGGCGCGAGATCGACGTGTAGTCGCGCGCCTCCACCTGAATGGTTCCGTCCGCGAGGCGAACGGCCGTGGCCACCTTGTGAGGCGAGCGCATCATCACGCCTTCGATGACGGCCTGCCCCCCAATGGGCGAGTAGCGATCGGGCATCGGTTGTACGGGGTCCGGAGGAGATCCGTCGGGCGGCTTACGCCGTCGTCGGGGTGGACTCCTTCATCCCGTACTTCCTGCGGAAGCGCTCGATGCGACCCGCCGTGTCGACCAGCTTCTGCTTACCCGTGAAGAACGGGTGGCAGGAGGAGCAGATTTCGACGTGAAGGCCTTCCTTCACGGTCGCCCGCGTCTCGATGATGTTGCCGCAGGCACAGACGATCTTGGTGTTGAAATAAGCGGGATGCGTATTCTTTTTCATCGCTGACTCCGGTTCGGTGTTCGTGAATTACGTGTTCATCATGGCGAGGAACTTCTTGTTCGTCTTGGTCTGGCTCATCTTGCCGATCAAGAACTCCATCGCCTCCATGGGATTCAACTCGTTCAGGAACTTGCGGAGAATCCAGACCTTGTTCAGCTCCTCGGCCGTCATGAGGAGCTCTTCCTTGCGCGTTCCCGAACGGTTGATGTCGATGGCCGGGAAGATGCGCTTGTCGGCGAGCTTGCGGTCCAGGATCACTTCCATGTTACCGGTGCCCTTGAACTCCTCGAAGATGACGTCGTCCATGCGGCTTCCGGTCTCGATCAGGGCCGTGGCCATGATCGTGAGGCTTCCGCCGTTCTCGATGTTTCGCGCCGCGCCGAAGAAGCGCTTCGGCTTCTGGAGCGCGTTGGCGTCCACACCGCCCGAGAGAATCTTGCCCGAGTGCGGGACGACGGTATTGTGTGCGCGCGCGAGGCGCGTGATCGAATCGAGCAGGATGACGACGTGGCGATTGTGCTCCACCAGGCGCTTCGCCTTCTCGATGACCATGTCGGCCACCTGCACGTGCCGCTCCGCCGGCTCGTCGAAGGTCGAGGAGACGACCTCACCCTTCACCGAGCGCTCCATGTCCGTGACTTCTTCGGGCCGCTCGTCGATCAGGAGGACGATCAGCATCACTTCCGGATGATTCTCCGTGATCGCGTTCGCGATCTTCTGCAAGAGAACCGTCTTTCCGGCGCGCGGCGGCGAAACGATGAGGCCCCGCTGCCCTTTGCCGATCGGCGTCAGGAGATCCATGATCCGCGTCGACATGTCTTCCGCCTTGTGCTCCATCCGCAGCTTTTCTTGCGGGTAGAGCGGCGTGAGGTTGTCGAAGAGAATCTTGTCCTTCGCCATCTCGGGCGACTCGAAATTCACCGCCTCGACGCGCAGGAGCGCGAAGTAGCGTTCTCCGTCCTTCGGGGGCCTTACCTGGCCCGACACCGTGTCGCCCGTCCGGAGATCGAACCGCTTGATCTGCGACGGGGAGACGTAGATGTCGTCCGGACCCGGAAGGTAGTTGTAGTCGGGGGAGCGGAGGAACCCGTACCCCTCGGAGAGGATCTCCAAGACCCCTTCCGCGAAGATCAGGCCGTTCTTCTCGGTCTGGCCCTCGAGGATCTTGAAGATCAGCTCCTGCTTCCGTAGACCGCTTGTGCCTTGGATGCCGAGCGAATGCGCCAGCTCCATCAATTCGGCGATGGTGCGGCCCTTGAGCTGGATGATGTCGAGGCCCTTGACCGATCCCTGCGGGGTGGTAACCGCCGGCGCCGGTGGGGCTTCCGTTTCCTGTGTTTCCATTTCGGTACGAGACTCCTCGATCGTGGTTCCTTCGGGGGCTTCAAGCCCACGGCGGCGGATGGGGGTTGTTGGGCGGGACATGATCTTGGGCCGAGCTGCGGTCCTCTGGGGGGATTAGGGTGTCGTTACGAAGCGTTGCGAGGGCTGGTTTGACGCTCGAAATGTAGCCGACCTCGGCCGGCCTGTCAAGCCTCTTGGACCGCGGGCAAAACCGCGGTCCAAGAGGCGAATTCGCTAGTCGGCGGCCTGCGCCGGGAAAACACCCTTCGAGAAGACCTGTCCTTCCATGAAGGTAAATGACTTACCCTTCTTCCAGTAGAACCAGCTCTCGAATTGCTTCCCGTCTTCGCTGTAGGTGAAGATCTCGTCGGGGTAACTCTCGACCTTGAAGGTCGGCGCCGCCTGATTTCCGGGCCCCAGACGTTTATCGGCCGTATCGACCCAGACCTTAACCTGAGATCCCTTCCGCTGTTTCCCCTCACCCAGCGCCTTGTACATGGCGTATTCCGCCGCCGACTCGTCCCGCTTCTGAAGTTTCAGGAACGAGAGGAAGAGGAACTGGTGGTAGACCGGTTCCCGGGCGTTCAGTTCGACCGCCTTCCGGAGTGCCGCGACCGAACCGGTGTAATCGGCAGCCTGGTATCGCACCTGGCCGGCGAGCCCGAGAATGTCGAGGTTCGAGGGGAAGGCCTGGAGCCCCTCATCGAGAGCAGCCTGGGCTGCCTTCATGTCCTCCACGCGCGTCGCGATGACCGCCACGTTGAAGATCGCGTTCTCGCGGATCGCCTGGGAGTCGGGCGGGGCCGAGGTGAAGAGGAACTTGAAGTTCGCCGCCGCGCTGTCGAACGCGGCCGTGCGCTCCGGTCCCTTCGGGAGCGGATCGGCGTGCTGCAGCCACGATTCCGAGATGCGCGACAAGTAGACGAACTGGTTCTCGGGATTGGCCTGGATGGCGGCCCAGTAAGCGCCGGTGGCGTCCTTGAACTTGCCCGCGTTGTAGAGCCGGTTCGCCCGCCCCATGGCCGCGACCTTCATGTTCCGGATCAGCATCTCGTCGCCAGGCTTGATCGTGAGCCCAACGCGCGCGGCCGCGATGGCGTCGTCCACGCGTCCGACGAGTTCATAGAGATAGGAGAGATTCTTGAAGACGTCGGCCGAAGTCGGGTCGACGAGCGCTGAAAGCTCGAAATTGTAGAGGGCGTCGAGCATCTTCGAGCCGCCCTCGTACTCGCCGTAGACCGTCGAATCGATGACGGCGGACTGAAGGTCGCCGCCGAGCGTGAATGGCTTGAGCGGCATCGCCAGCGGCGCGTCGCCGGTCGGCGCGAAGTAGTACGACATCGCTTCCTTCGGGTAATACCAGACCTCGTGCCGGGTACCGCCCTCGGTCCAGTTGGCGAAGTCGCCAGGCGAGCCCTTTTCCTTCTCCAAGGTCGCCTGCTGCGATCCTTCGTCGGTCGTCCGCTCAGGCAGCGAAGCCACCGTGCCGGCGCGCCCCATGGCGGCGATCCCCTTGTTGTAGAGACCGACCAGCGCCGCGTCACGGCTCTGCTTCAGTTCCTTCACCCGCTTCTCATCCTTCTTCGCCGCCGACATCTGAATGCCAATTTCGAACACGGCTCCCGCGGCGCGGTACTGGCGCAGCTGATTGCGGGAATAGGCAAGGAGCGCGTAGAGCTGGAGATTATCCGGCTCCTCGCGACGGGCGCACTCAAGGAAGCGCGCGGCCTTGTCGTAGACCTTCTGCTGCACGTAAACCTTGCCGCTCGTGAAGCAGAGACCAGCCGTCGCCGTAGGGGCGACCAGGCTGACCATCACCACGATAGCCGCGGCGGCGGTGCCGAGACGCGCGGCGCGCTGACGAATCCGTAGCATTCGATCCTCCATGCAAAGGAATACCCGGAATCGGGGCTCTCCGTTCCAGATCATTGCGATTCAATCCCCCGGACAGCCCCCTGTCAAGGGCATTCGGCCTCCCCGGCGGGGGTCTACTTTTGGCGTAATCGACCTATTTTTAATGGGTTATAGCAGCTGATAAGGGTCCACGTCGATGGCCCACCGAGTGCCGGGATAGCGCAGGTCGCGGAGCTTGGGGAGGGCCGCGGCCAGGGTCTGGCGGAGCGCGGTCCGGGAGCCGCTCCGGAGGAGGAGGTGCCAGCGTTCCTCCCCCTTGAGCCTCGCCAGGGGCTTGGGCGTCGGGCCCAGGATCTCCACGGAACGCTCTCCGGCCGCGCGGTGGACGATGCGGCGAATGGCGTCACCCAACGCCTGCACGCGTTCGGACTTCTTGCCTCGCAGCTCTACCTCTACCAGGCGACCGTAAGGGGGGTAGTGCAGCTCCTTCCGCTCCTCCGCCTCCGTGGCGAAGAAGGCGGCATAGTCCTGCGCCGCCGCGGCCTGGAGCGCCGGATGATCGGGATCGTACGACTGCATGATCACCTCTCCCGGCATCTCGCCGCGGCCCGCCCTGCCCGCCACCTGTGTGAGGATTTGAAATGTCCGCTCCGCCGCCCGGAAATCGGGGAGGTAGAGCGACAGATCCGCCACGATGACGCCGACCAGGGTCACTCCCGGGAAGTCGAACCCCTTCGTCACCATCTGGGTCCCGAGGAGGAGATCGGTCTCCCGATCTCGGAAGGCGCGGAGGATCGACGCGGCCGAGCCGCGCTTCCGCACCGAGTCAAGATCGAGCCGCGCCAGCCGCGCCTGCGGGAAGAGCCGCTCCATCTCGCGCTCGACCTTCTGGATGCCAAGTCCCCCGAACCAGAGATCGGCGGCGTGGCACTCCCCGCAGGCTTGCGGCACCTTGCGGCGCATGCCGCAATAGTGGCAGCGGAGCATCGCCTCGTCGGAGTGGACCGTGTAGGGAACGTCGCAGCGATCACACTTCGCCACGTGTCCGCAACCGCGGCACTGGAGGTAGGTCGAGTGCCCGCGACGATTGAGGAAGAGAATCCCCTGCTCCCCGCGCTCGAGCGTCCGCGTGATGGCGTCGCTCAGCGCCTGAGTCAGGAAGCGGGAGCCCGACCGGTCGATGGCCGCCGGCTTCGAGGCGCCGCGGAGGTCGGCAAGTCTGACCGTGGCAAGCGGCCGCCCATCGACGCGGTGCGGAAGAGTCAGCAGCCGGTAGGCGCCCCGCGCCGCCTGGGAATAACTCTCGAGGCTGGGCGTCGCCGTCGCCATGAGCACGGCACGGCCCGCGCGCTGCGCCCGGACGAGCGCCACGTCGCGCGCCTGGTAGCGTGGCGATTCGTCCTGCTTGTAGGCACCATCCTGTTCCTCGTCCACGACCGTGAGTCGGAGATCGGGAAACGGCAGGAAGATCGCCGAGCGGGTTCCCACCACGAGATCGAGCGTCCCGTCTGCGACGCCGCGCCAGACATCGGCGCGTTCGCGAGGGAGAAGCCCGCTGTGATAGACCGCCGCACGTTCGAACCCCGCCTGCCGGAACGAGTCGAGCGCCTGGGGTGAGAGCGCGATCTCGGGAACGAGAATGAGCGCCTGGCCTCCTGCCATGATGGCGGCGCGGGCGGCATGGAGATAGACCGCCGTCTTCCCGCTCCCGGTTACGCCATGGAGGAGGAAGGGCGCGAACGCGCGGGAGGCGATCCCCTCTTCGATGGCAGCAAGAGCCACGGACTGCTCGGAGTTCAGCGCAGCCCGTTCGGGCGGCGGCGCCGCATGCCACCCCGCCTCCTCGAGCGGCGCGACTCGGGAAGCCCGGCGCTTCAGCCCGGTCGGCGAAGGCGCGGCCGCATGGAGCACCTCACCCAGCGTGGCCGCGTAATAATCCGCGACCCAGCGAGCGAGAGAGAGAATCTCCTCGGAGAGAACAAGCCGCGGCTCGGGAATCCCGGAGATGGCGCGAACTTTGTACGAGGGCGGCTCAGCACGAGCAGGCTCCGGACCCAGCAGCGTCCCCCAAACCTGACGAGCCCGCATCGGCACCAGCACGCGAAGCCCAGGCAAGATCGGCTCGTCATCAGGAAATCCGTAGACGAGATGCTCTTGGCCAGGAATAGGAACGGGAACCGCAACACGAACAAGACGCATGGTGGGCGGAGAATAGCACCGGAGGAGAAATGCCCTGCGAGCGAAGCGAGAAGGCCGAAAACAGTGAATGATGAAGGGGCGGGATCCAAGGAGGTCGAGAGGGCGGGGTGGTGCAGAGGCCGAGGGGCGCGGGCGTTGATCCCTTGCAGGCCCCTGGTAGTCGTAGTTGGGGCCAGCAAGG
>JANNMC010000016.1:0-1154 GCA_031397435.1 Candidatus Eiseniibacteriota bacterium | reverse complement strand
CAGGGCCCGGCGCCGCCATCGCTGCCTGGAGCGGTTCGAACGAAGGCGTCCAGGGATACGAGGTGTACGCGCCGACGTCGCCAACGAACCGGCACTTCATGCCGAGCAGCGTGCCGTCCTGCTTGGCAGCGAGCTCCACATAACAGATCTCGTCCTTGGCGTGATACGAGCCGTACAGGTTCTCGCGGCGGTCCTCGACCCACTTGACCGGCCGCTTGAGCTCGCGGGTCAGCAGCGACAGCACCAGCTCCTCGGGGAAGATGTGGCACTTGAGACCGAAGCCGCCGCCGACGTCGGGGCCGATCACGCGGATCTTGTGCTCCGGATAACCGATCGCCTCCGCGATCTTCGTGCGCACCATGTGCGGCATCTGCGTGGAGGTCCAGACCGTGAGGCGGTCGTTGACCGGATCGGAGGATGCGATCACCGCGCGGCCTTCCATCGGCGCCGCGCAGTGGCGATTCATGTGAAACCGTCCCTTCACGATCACGTCCGCCTCAGCGAAGGCCTTGGCGACGTCGCCGCTCACGATCTGCGACGAAAGCATCACATTGTCGTCCCACTCTTCGTGGACGAGCGGCGAGTTCTTTTCGAGCGCCTTCTCCGTGTCGATCACTGCGGGCAGCGGCTCGTAGTCGACGTCGACGAGATCGACGCCGTCCTCCGCCACGTACCGATCATCGGCGACGACCGCTGCGACGATGTCACCGACGAAGCGCACGCGGTCGACGGCGATGGGATGGAAGTCGCAGGCCTTGTACTTGACCTGAAGCGCCGACTTCGCCCACTCCACGCGGATCGGCTTGCAGAGCTTCGTCGCTTCCGCGCCCGTCAGGACGCGCACCACGCCGGGAAGCGCTAGAGCGCGCTTCGCGTCGATCGAGCGAATGCGCGCATGCGCGTGGGGACTGCGCACGAATGCCAGCCCCAATGCGTTAGGCAGCTTGATGCCCTCCACGTACTGGCTCTGGCCCACGAGGAACCGGGGATCCTCGACGCGCCTTACAGATGCGCCGAACGGACGTGTCGTCGCCATGGGTTTCCCTCTCGAGGAAGTGGCTGCGGCGCGCCCACGCGGGCGCGCCCCCCCGGCGGGGGTTAAGTGAAAGGAGCACCCGGGAAAACGGGGAGGTAGTACTTTAAAAACCGGACAA
>JANNMC010000365.1:0-5223 GCA_031397435.1 Candidatus Eiseniibacteriota bacterium | reverse complement strand
GTTTGTTGTTGGGGGTTTGTGGCGCTTGATCTAGGTCCCGGGTTGCGGTTTTCTTCCGCGGGGGGGGGGGTGGCGGGGGGGAGGGTGGGTGGGGCCGTTGGCGGGGGGGGGGTGCCGACGCGGGCCGGGTCAGAGTGCTTGCTTCCCCCGCAGGGCTACTACATCCGCGATCCCGATAATCCACAGAATCGTGACTTTCTGGCCTGCCACTGTCGAGTCGCCCGAATTCAGCCCAAATCCCTGCCGATGACACCGAACCCGGAACAGTAGCGAGCTATCAGGCACTATGCTAGCGAGTTAGACACCCTCGGTAAACAATGTGCAACATGGTTAGCATAAATTACAGGCTACAGCAGCCGCCTCGTCTTACCCTCCCGCGAGACGCCGAAGATGAACGGCGGTTCGACGTGTTTGATGACCTGCAATATCTCGGGCATCGCCGTCACAAGAGATGCTGCCGCTTCATCCCCGCGTTGGTGCCCTGAAGTCAGCACGAACGCCCTCACCCCACCCTCCGCAAATGCTTATATCTCCGTGTGGCGGTATCTGATTCTGCGGTCCTGCGTGATGACCACCCAACCATGTGATCCCACGATGGAGAGCCACTCCTTGTCGGGCGCGCTCTGGTCGAAGTGATCGTCGTGGATCTCGACTCGGTGGCCGGCTCGTCGAAGTGCGTCGGCGACGACTCTTCTACCCAGGGATCGATCTAGAAAAAAGACTGGGGGGTCAGGCGGCTTCGATCTGAAGTTCGCAGCGGATCGCTTCTTCAATTTCTTGCCTCGCCCGTCCGTAATCGTCGACTAGCAAGTCGATCGAGTCGCCTGCCTTATACCGATCCGCGATGGCCGAGGTTGGTATTCCTGTGCCGGTGAGTACTGGCCGGCCGAAGGAGACTCGAGGATCGATGACGACGAATCGGGGGGCCTCGATGGCGCGGGAGCGCGTGAAGGGGTAGAGGCGGACTGCGACGTTGGTCGAGGGGTCCCGATCGATCCGGATCAAGTGTGCTTGCAGTACGTCTCGAAGCGCTAGCTGCCCACCCTTCGTAGCCGTTACTAGGCTTCCAAACCGCTCCACGAACAGATCTAGGCCATCGGTCTCCAGGGGGTGATCGGCCAAGGGGCGTGGTTGGTGGAAGTGACGCTTCAGGTAGTTGACCGCCAGGCGCACATCGCGCAATGGAATGCCGTGCTGACGTCTCAGGGCGGCCAGAACATGTGCTTCGACCAGGTTCACGAATGAAAGGGAAAGGAGGTCAGGGTCGGGGAGCTTTATTACCGGAGAGAAAAACCGTGGGCCACTATCGGTCTCGTAATACCGCCCTTTGACCCACGATCTGAGTGTCGCGGCGGGCAGACGCAGGTAATGCGCCGCTTCAAACAGCGGATAGGCGGCGACTTCCCTCGGGTCTAATCGATTCGTCTCGGCTGTTGGTTTCTCCTTTTTCACACTCGTAGCGTATCATACTGGCCGGCGGCTGGGGGAGACTCGAACGATTGACCCGGGCCACTTGGCAAGGGGAGCCATTTCCGACATGAAAACCGTGCTCTCGGTCTTTGGGACCCGTCCCGAGGCGATCAAGATGGCGCCTGTTCTCCAGCGGCTTGCCGCGGAGAAGGGGATCCGCTCGCTTGTTTGCGTGACCGCGCAGCACCGGGAAATGCTGGACCAGGTGCTCCGGCTCTTCTCCATCCGCCCCGATCACGACTTCGATCTCATGCGCGAGGGGCAGACGCTGACGCAGATCACCGCCGGCGCGCTGACCCTGTTGGAGCCTTATCTCCGCGAGGTAAAGCCCGATCTGCTGCTGGTGCAGGGCGACACCACGACCAGCATGGCGGCCTCGCTCGCGGCGTTCTACGCGCGCGTGCCGGTGGCGCACGTGGAGGCGGGGCTTCGGACCGGCGATCCGGCGTATCCGTATCCCGAGGAGATCAATCGCCGTATCACCTCCGTGATCGCGACGCATCACTTCGCGCCGACGGAGCGGGCACGGCGGAATCTGGTGGCGGAGGGCGTGGCCGATGCGGCGATCTCGGTGACGGGGAATACGGTCATCGACGCCTTGCTGCAGACGGTGAGGACGCCGGGGCCGCTTCCGCCGTTCGTGCGCCGGGGATCGCGGCTCGTGCTGGTGACCGCGCATCGCCGGGAGAACTTCGGCGCTCCGCTCTCGGAGATTTTGGCGGCGCTTGGCGAGATTGCCGCGCGCTGGAGCGACATCGACATTGTCTACCCCGTGCACCGAAATCCCCAGGTCGACGGACCCGCGCGCGCGGCGCTGGGGACGACGCCGGGGGTTCACCTGCTGGGGCCGGTCGACTACAAGACGTTTTGCGATCTCATGAGCGCGGCGACGCTCATCCTCACCGACTCTGGCGGAATCCAGGAGGAAGCGCCGTCGCTCGGCGTGCCGGTGCTGGTGCTTCGCGACGAGACGGAGCGGCCGGAGGCGGTGGAGGCCGGCGTGGTTCGCCTGGTCGGGCCGCACCGGAAAGCGATCGTGGAGAACACCGCGGAGTTGCTGGAGAATCCGAAATCGTACGCCGCCATGGCGACGCGCGTGAATCCCTACGGTGACGGGCACGCCTCGGAGCGGATCGTGGCGAAGGTCGTCGAACTTCTCGGGAAGTGACGGACTCGCTCATGCCCGCTGCCGCTCCCGCTGCCGATCTGGTCTCCCTCCTCGAATCGCTGGTTCGGATCCCGTCCGTGAACCCCTGCCTGGCGCCGGATGAGGCGACGGGGGAGTTGGCGATCGCCGAGTTCATTCGCGACTGGCTAGCCGGGCATGGCGTGCCGGCTGTGCTCGAGGAAGCGGCGCCCGGCAGACCGAACGTGGTCGGTACCGTGGGTCGCGGCGACGGAAGAACGCTCGTCCTCTGCGCGCACACCGACACGGTCGGCACCGCCGGCATGACGATCCCGCCCTTCGAGCCTCGGCGCGAGGGTGGCCGGCTCTACGGGCGCGGCGCCTTCGACATGAAGGGCGGGCTGGCCTCGGTGATGATGGCGGGCGTGCGGCTGCAGCGGGAGTGGCGTGTCGCGCCGGGGGGTGCGCCTGGCACCGTCCTCCTCGCGCTCGTGGCCGACGAGGAGTACACGAGTCTCGGCGCCGATCACTTCGTAGCGAATCATCGCGCCGACGGCTGTGTCCTGACGGAGTCGAGCGAGGGCGATCTGATCGTGGCGCACAAGGGCTTCGTCTGGCTCACGATTCGAACCCGCGGGCGCGCCGCGCATGGGAGCCGCTGGGATTTGGGGAAGAGCGCGATCGGTTCCATGGCGCGAATCGTCGACGCGCTGGAGAGGTTTGACCGCGAGACGCTGCGTGCGCGCGTTCACCCGCTGGTCGGCCCCGCCTCCATGCACTGCGCGATGATCCACGGTGGAGTCGGGATTTCAACCTACGCGCCGGAGTGCATCCTTCGCGTGGAAAGGCGAACCCTTCCAGAGGAGACACCGGAAGTTGTCGCGCGAGAGATTCGCGACGTCGTGGCGGCGGCAGGGGAGGAGGCGGAGGTCGAGATCGAATTCTCGCGCCCGTCGCTCCTTTGCGATCCGAAGGCACCGATCGCGAATGCCATGAGGGCGGCCGTCGAGGATGTGACCGGCTCCGCGCCGCGCGACAAGGGCGTCGCCTACTGGATGGACGCCGCCGTCTTCGCCACCGCGGGCATTCCGACGGTCGACTACGGTCCGACCGGCTTTGGAGCGCACGAGGCGGTGGAATGGGTGGAAATCGAGTCGGTGGAACGATGCGCCGACGTCCTGGTGCGCGGGGCCGAACGATTCCTTGCGATGAACTCGTGACCAGAGACTCTTGAGTCACCGTGGAGCGCGGGGGGAGGACGTCTCAGTTTTCGGGGTAGGTACAGCGAGAGGCCAGAAGATCACGACAATCGTGACTTTCTGGCCTCTCACTGTACCTGATCCCTCGGGAGAGATTCGCCTCGGCGCTGGCGGCGACAGAGCCACCGCGGACCAAGCGGCGCCCTACTTCTTCACGACGAACTTCTTCTCCACCCACCGCAGTAGCTCCAATCCGAACTGTGCGTCTTCCTTTCGCTCCGGATCCGCGGCGCCGGTGTGCTCGAAGGCGCGGCAGGCGCGGTCGTAGTCGCGGCGGCCTTCATCCTCGCCCATCAGCCAGCGGGCGATGCCGGCGTAGCCGTGGTAGAGGATCACGCCGAAGTTTCCCTCCGGCTCCACGCCCGCGCCGTGGTTCCCCTTGGTGGTTCCGCGGGCCAATTTCTCGGCCGTGACAAAGGCACCGTACGACTCGATCAAATTGCCGAGCGAGAGGTGGTGCATGCCGGCGGCCCAGTAGGCCATGCCGCGGCGATCGGGCGGCTTGCCCAATTCCCAGCGCCAGCGGATGCAGTCCTCGGCGGCGCGGAGGCCGATCTCGAAGTGGTGCGTTTCGCGCAGGCCTGGATCGTCGGGCCAGCAGTCGGCCAGCGCGGCCGAGAGATTGTAGGAGAGCACGTTCGCGGCGTCGGCCCAGGACTTGGCGGCCTCGCCGTCGGTCGCCTGGTTGGCCAGCGTCATCGAGTCGTCGATGCCCGCCTGCGCCACGTCGATCAAGAGTTCGAAATTCCGAAGCGGCGATTCGCGGTCGTCCAGGCGCTTCAATGCCAGCCGCCAGAGCGAGCGCCGCGTGTCGGGGTCGCGCTCGAAGACTAGCCGCGCCAACTCCCGCATGCCGCCCCGCGATGTCGCTTCGTGCAGCAGGCCCCATTCGAGTTCCTCGTCGATGGTGGTCACCGGCCCCCCTCGCTATTCCTTGCCTGTCAGGTGAAAGCGGACGCGCGCCATCACGCGGTCCACGTCGGTTCTTCGCGGCTTAGCTCGCCGCTCCTTCTTACCGACAAACTTCTTCTCCACCCAGCGCAGCTGCTCCAGAGCGGGATTCACCCCCTTGGCCTGCTCGATCGTCCTCCTCTACCGGCCGGCGGCAGCGCGGCTCGCGCCACCGACCGGGCCCCGGATATCGCTTGTCGCGATCATGGTGGGCGGGGTTTGCCAATTCGTTTCTTCTCGGGGTGAACCTCGTGGGGCATATCACGAAACTCGCCGCCGGGGCGCTCGCGGGAGCTCTATCTCTCGTTCGAGAGGGATTTCGGGGGGGGGATTCTAGCCTGAGTCATGCCATGAAGATTGTGAAGAACGGTCGCGCGTCAGGAGACCACCGAATTGGTGGTATTGAAGGAATGCTGC
>JANNMC010000315.1:0-1227 GCA_031397435.1 Candidatus Eiseniibacteriota bacterium | reverse complement strand
GCCGGCAGCTTCGGCGTGCCGCGCCGGCATTGGGACATCACCTTCTCGCAGTCGCCGTTCGGTGTGGAGTTCTCGCCGGCGGTCGATCTCGTGATCGGCGTAATGGCGATCGGGGGGCTGCTCGCGATCGCGGGCGGCGCCATCTACATCCTTGTGACGGTGGCCTCGGTGTTCTTCGGGAAGCGCCTCGCGCCGGACGAATCCTGCCACGGCGCGGTGGGCAAGGGGCTGCCGCTCGGACTGGTGTCGCCGCCGCGCGCGCTCACGGCCGCCGACGACGGCAGCGCTCTCGCGCCGCACGCGCTCGGCATCGCGCCGGGCACGATGGTGCTAGTGGGTGTCTTCCTGGCGGCGTTCATCACTTATTACTTCGTAAACTGGAAGCTGCTCTCGGTCGTGTGGAAGATCGGCTGATGAGTGCGCCCGCCACGAGCGCTACCGAGGCGGCCACCCACGCGAGCGGCGCGCGTGGCGAACGCATCGCGCTGTTCGCGCTCGGCTTCTTGCTGCTCGTGACGGCGGCGTGGTGGGCGCTCGCGCTCTGGCCCACGGCTTCGGATCCGCCTGCTTGGCTCGCGCGCGCGCGCTGGGTTTGCTTCAACGTCGGCGAGAGCGACTTGCCCGATGCCGCGGGCTGGCTCGCGCTCGTTGGTGAACCGCTCGGCCTCGGGTTCGCGCTCTTCATCGCGTTCGGGCGCGGGCTCCGCGGCGGCTTCCGCGAGTTGATGGCCTCACGCGCGGGCCGCGTCTTCACAGCGCTGTGCGCGGCGAGCATTGCGACAGGCGTGATCGCCGCGGGCGTACGCGTCGCCGACCTTGCCTCGCGCGCCGCATCGGCTCGCAGCGAGGAGGCGCTAGCCCTTCCACCCGACACCTACCCGCGCCTCGACCGCGCCGCCCCCGCGCTCGGGCTCGTCGACCAGCGCGGCGAGCGCGTCGAACTCGCGCAGCTGCGCGGGCGCCCAGCGCTCGTCACATTCGCCTTCGCGCACTGCGAGACGGTGTGCCCTGCGATCGTCTCGCAGGCGCTCACGGCGCAGCGCGTTGCGCGCGAGCAAGGCGAACCCGAGCGCGTGCCGCGGCTCGTGATCGTGACGCTCGAACCTTGGCGCGACACACCCGCGCGGCTTTCCTCGCTCGCAGCGGACTGGCGGCTTGGCGCCGACGCGGCCGTGTTATCAGGGGACGTGGCCGCTGTGAACGCGGCGCTCGATCGCTGGAACGTCC
>JANNMC010000307.1:0-6517 GCA_031397435.1 Candidatus Eiseniibacteriota bacterium | reverse complement strand
CTGGCGCGTCAGCCCGCGCCGCTCCGGGCGCTCTTCCGCCGCGCCGTGGCGGGGCGCGACTCGCTGGATATCTCGGACGAGGGACTCGGGCGGCTGGCGCAGCTCCTGGAGGATGTCGACGCGCTACAGGAGTTCGCGCGTGGCCGGAAGACCGGGGAGGTGCTCTACCACTACCTCGAGCGCCGCGGCATACTCAAAGACTTGATGGCCGCGCGCACCTTCGAGGACGAAGCGAAGGCGCGGAACATCGTGAAGTTCTTCGCGCTCATCCGCTCGTTCGAGAAGGTGGCGCTGGCCGACCGCGTGGCGCTTTTCCTCCGCCACTTCGAGGCGGTGCAGGAGTTCGGAGAAGACCCCGCCGTGGCCGACATCGACGAGACGTCGGATGTGGTCCAAGTCTTGACCATCCATCGCGCGAAAGGACTGGAGTTCCCGGTAGTCTATCTGGTGCAGATGGCGACGCATCGCTTCCCCACCGCGAACCGGGCCCGGGGGATCGAACTCCCGCGCGAGCGGGACGACGAGGATTCTTCCGTGGCGCACCGCGAGGAGGAGCGGCGCCTATGCTACGTCGCCTTCACGCGGGCACGCGAGGAACTGGTCACGACCTACGCCCGCGACTACGGCGGGAAGCAGAAGCGGAAGGCGAGCCTCTTCCTGGCGGAGGCGTTCGACATCGGAAAGACGCCGCCGGCTCGCGCGAGGCGCCGCGTGATGGACGAGATTGCCGATCAGAAGCACACCGAGACGGCGCCGATCTCCCCGGAACGCCCCACGCCGCGCGAGCCGCTTCAGCTCTCGTACAAACGGCTGGAGGACTACGAAACCTGTCCGTACAAATACCGGCTCCTCCACGCGCTCGCGGTGAATCCGATCCTTACCGCCGACCACCGAGTGAACTTCGGCAATGCGGTTCATCAATCCGTGGCGTTCGCGCACAAGAAGCGCTTAGACGGCGCGGTGATCTCCGAAGAGGAGCTGATCGAGGTCTTCCGATCGGTCTGGCGGAGCGAGGGCTACCGGAACGAGGAGCACGAGCGGGAACGCTTCGCCCAGGGCGTGGAGGCGTTGCAGGAGTTTCGCGCGCGCGAGATCGAGTCGGGGCCCGCCGCGAGTGCCGTGGAGCGCCACTTCCGCGTGAAACTGGAGGACGTGGTCATCACCGGAAGCATGGATCGAGTGGACGAGGGCCCGGAGGGTGTCGCCCTCGTGGACTACAAGACGTCGGAGAAGGACGACGAGGAAAAGGCCGACGAGGCCTCGAGGAAGAGTCTCCAGCTCTCCGTCTACGCCTTGGCGTACCGCGAGATGACCGGGCGGCTCCCCGACCGCCTGGAACTCCGCTACGTCCTCACCGGAATCGCCGGCGTCTCCGACTGCGACGAAGATCGGATCGCCAAGGCGCACGCCAAGATCGAGGAGATCGCCGCCGCGATCCGGGCCGAAAAGTTCGAGGCACTCCCCGACGCCCGAAAATGCTCCATTTGCGCCTGCCGGCCAATCTGCAGGGAATCGGCGGTCTAGCGGCGCGATAGCACGTTCGTTCTGTGCTACCTTTCCCCTCTCTCCCCGAGCGCAACGTCCCTTCGAGACCACGAATGTCCCTGAACGCCGGAACTCGACTAGGCACGTACGAGATCCTCTCCTCCCTCGGCGCCGGGGGCATGGGGGAGGTCTATCGCGCCCGCGATACCCGCCTCGGCCGCGACGTGGCGGTGAAGGTCCTGCCGCAGGCGGTGGCGGCCAGCGCCGAACGCCTCGCCCGCTTCGAGCGGGAGGCCAAGACGGTTGCCTCACTCAATCACCCCAACATCATCACACTCCACTCCATCGAGGAAGCCGATGGCATCAGGTTCCTCACGATGGAATTGGTCGAGGGGCAGAGCCTCGATCGAATCCTCGTCCCCGGAGGGCTCCCCGTCCCTCGTCTCCTCGAACTCGCCATTCCGATCGCGGACGCCCTCGCCGCCGCACACGAGAAGGGAATCATTCACCGAGATCTAAAGCCGGCCAACGTCATGGTGACGCTCGAAGGCCGAGTGAAGGTGCTCGACTTCGGCTTGGCCAAGCCCGCTCCCGATCAACGGCCCACCGCGCACGACGCCGTGACGGCCACCGAGGAGCCGCCACTCTCCATGGAGGGGCAGGTCATGGGGACGGTGCCGTACATGGCGCCGGAGCAGCTTCGCGGGGAACCGGTGGACGGACGGACCGATCTCTTCTCGCTCGGAATCATGCTCTACGAACTGACGACCGGGCGGCGGCCATTCCAAGGGAAGAGTTCGCCGGATCTGGCCTCCTCTATCTTGCGCGACACGCCGGTGCCGATGACGTCCCTTCGCGGTGACTTGCCTCAGGACTTCGTTCGGATCGTCGAGTGCTGCCTTGAAAAGAACCCGGCAGATCGCATCCAGTCCGCCAAGGAAGTTCGGAACGAACTCCGGCTCGTGTTGAAGCCTACGTCATCGGACGGCGGAGTGGCTCCGGCGACGCGCGACCCCTCCACGGCGCGCCCAGCGGCGAAGGCGAGCCGCAAGGCGCGCTGGCTCGTGCCGGCACTCGTCGTCCTTGCGGCGGCCCTCGGCTTCGGAGGCTATCGCGCCTGGAACTCCGCACGCCCCTCCATCGCCGTGCCCACTCCCGCCGAGTTCGCCACGATCGCCGTCCTCCCCTTCGTCGATTTGAGCCCCGGGCGTGATCAGGAGTACTTCGCCGACGGGGTCAGCGAGGAACTGCTGAACGTGCTCGCGCAACTCAGCGACGTCCATGTGGCGGCGCGAACGTCGTCGTTCAGTTTCAAGGGAAAGGGAGTCCAGATTCCCGAGGTCGGCCGGCAGTTGCATGTCGATCACGTGCTCGATGGAAGTGTCCGGAAAGAGGGCGATCGCTATCGGATCACCGCGCAGCTCATCAAGTCCTCGGATGGATTCCACGTCTGGTCCGAGACCTTCGATCTCCGTCTCGACGATGTTTTCTCCGTTCAGGATCGCATTGCGCACGCGGTCGTGAAGGAGTTGCGTGTGGCACTCCACGGGGCAAAGGGCGCCGTCGCCCCGCTGAGCGATGCGGAACTGAAGGCGGCTTCGCTGGGCCGAGGCACGAACGCCGAGGCCTACCGGCTCTATCTTCAGGGCCGCTTCTATTACGATCGGTTCAACGATGGCGACATGGCCAAGGCGGTCGAATTCTTCCGGCAGGCCGTCGATCTGGATCCGGGCAACGCGCTGGCGTACGCGGGGCTCTCGCGTGCGTACATGGCGCAGTCCTCGTGGGGATGGGGATCCGACGGCGAGGCGGGATTCACGCGGGCGAGAATGGCGGCGCAGCGCGCCCTCAGGCTGGAGCCGAATCTCCCGGAGGGCCATGTGGCGCTAGGCTGGGTGAGCCTCTGGCACGACTGGAACTGGAGCGTGGCCGATTCATCGTATCGGCGCGCCCTTAGGCTCGCGCCCGGAAACGCGGACGTTGTTCACGCGGTGGCTGGCGCGCTCGGCTCTCTGGGAAGTCTGGACGAAGCGATCGCCCTCGATAAGCGCGCGGCCGAACTCGATCCGCTTAGCGTATCGGCGTTCCGGAACTGGGGCTCCCACGCGTATCAGGCCGGGCGCCTGAAAGAGGCTGAGGAGGCGCTACAGAAGGCGCTGGAACTCGGGCCCCAGAACGGATTCCTCCCGTATGGCCTGGGGCTCGTCCGCGTGGCACAGAGTCGCGCTACAGAAGCGCGCGCCCTGTTCGAGAAAGTCCCCGTCCCTTACTTCCGCCTGCAGGGTCTCGCGCTCGCATGGCATCTGGAAGGCGGGCGCGACTCCTCGGATGCCGCGCTGAAGGAGTTGGTCCGAAACCACACACGCGACGCCCTCTTCCAGATCGCGAGCACCTACGCCTTCCGGGGTGAGACGGATCGCGCGTTCAGCTGGTTGGAGCGGGCCTATGCCGGTAGGGATCCGGGGCTCGCCGAGGTAAAGGTGGAACCGCTCCTCCGCTCCTTGCACGGCGACCCGAGGTGGGCAGCGTTCTTGATGGAGATGGGGTTCAGCGATTGAGGGCGCGGAATAGTCTCGCCGCGCTCAAACTTCTCCCGTGGCCCCTCTGTTATAGTGGGGTCCTTCGGTCCATTCAATCATCGGTCCGGCACCAGGAACAGGTGGCATGATCCCTCAACCAGATATCCATGTGCTCGACCAACCGATATCCAGCAGCCTGCTCGAGTTGCTCGTTCGAGAGGGCTTCGTCGACATGGTGAAGTATGTCGTCGACGTGGAGAGGGATGTGATCGCGATTGGGGGGCAACTCCACGCTGACGCGGAGGCGGTTCTCCTGGAGTCCGGGAGTCGTCAGGAGAATCTGTGGGGCGCGAACTACTATCCGGGAACATCCGAGGCAGCGTGCATCGAATTCACTTCGCTGATCAACATACGCCCGGCGCAATCGAATCCTGGGATGGAGATCGCCAGTGCCGAGATACGCGATCGTGTTCGAGAACTCACCTACCGCCTGATCGGTCGAGGAGGGGCCCTCTGAGATGAATCAGCACGCCTCGCTCTCCCCGGAACGCTGGGGGCAATTCACGCTCGATCAGCAAATCATCATGATCGGCAATGAGATGCATCGAGGCTCCAAGCTCCTGGGCATCGGTGACGGAGAGCGGCGAAAAAGCGCCTACGCGCGGATCCTCGCGCTGGCCGACCTGACCGTTCGAGTCAACACCAAGCGCGGGTTGCGGCGGGAACTCCTGCGATGGCGCGATCTCGTTGCGCGGCTCTACATCGTGGGCCATGGGGAACCAGAGGCGCATGCTTCGGCCTTGCGCGTCCTACTTCAGTTCACACCCGAGGCGGCGCGGCAGATTTCGCACGTCGCCGGGGATCGGGTGCTCGACCGCGAGTGAGGCTCGCGGTGCTAGGCGACGGCCAGCACTCCATCCAGCGCCATCGTCAGCTTGCTCTTCGGCACGGCGCCGAGGATCGTATCGACGACCTTCCCGCCCTTGAAGATGTAGAGCGCGGGAATGCTGCGGATGTCGTACTTCGTGGCGATGCGGACGTTGTTGTCCACGTCCACCTTGGCGACCTTCACCTTGCCCTCGTACTGCTTCGCCACTTCTTCCACGACAGGGGCGATCATGCGGCAGGGGCCGCACCAGGTGGCCCAGAAGTCGACCAGCACGGGAACCTGCGACTGCAATACCTCGGCATCGAACGTGCTGTCGGTTACTTCGACTACGACCTCGGACATGATCCGGAGCTCCTTCGCAAGTAGTTGCAGTAACAATAATTAACGATTTCCCCCTGCGTGCGTTCCCATGAAGGTACCTATTTAGACGCCATCCTTCAAGGCGAGATTCCGGCCCGCGTTGACACCCCCGCGCGACCTTTCTAAACTGAGCGTTCTTGGCCCTAGCCATCCCGGCCACGCCATCCAACGAAACGAGGGAGTTTCCTTGATCGAAGTCCAGGGACTGCGAAAGACGTTCCATGACCGGAAGAAGGGGGACATTCCCGCGGTGAGGGATGTTTCCTTCACCTGCCATCCGGGAAAGGTCTTCGGACTTCTCGGCCGGAACGGAGCCGGGAAGACCACCACGCTCCGCATGCTCGCGACGATTCTCTCGCCGACTTCCGGCACCGCGAAGGTCGCGGGATTCGACATTGTCGAGAAGCCGGCGGAGGTGCGCCGGCGTATCGGCTATCTCTCCGGCGACACGAAACTCTACGACCGCCTCACCGGACGCGAACTCCTGACCTATTTCGGAACGCTGGCGGGAATGGATCCCTCGGCTATTCCCGCGCGCATCGAGGCGCTGGCCGGGCCGTTTGGGCTTGCCGATCTCCTCGACAAGCGCGTCGGCAAGATGTCGACCGGCATGAAGCAGCGTCTCTCCATCGCTCGGGTCGTGGTGCACGATCCCGAAGTTCTGATCTTCGACGAGCCAACGTCGGGCCTCGATGTCTTCGGCGCGCGCGAAGTGCTGGCGCTGGTGCTGGAGCTGAAGAAGAAGGGGCGGACGGTGATTTTTTCAACCCACATCATGACGGAGGCCGAGCGGATCTGCGACGAGATCGCCATCATCGAGAAGGGCTCGATCTTGCGGCAGGGAACTCTGGCGTCGCTCGGCGTGGGAAACGGTTCGGGGAGCCTCGAGGATGTCTTCATCGAGGCCGTGAAGGGAGAGCTCGATGACCGCTAAGACGATGGCCGTGTTCCGGAAGGAGCTGATAGACACGCTCCGCGACGGAAGGACGATCTTCGCGATCTTCGTCTTTCCGTTCCTCCTCTATCCGGCACTCATCATGCTCATGGGCTACATCCAGGCGAAGAACGACGAGGAGGCGAAGACCTTCTCGGTCCAGGTCGGTGTGGTCGGCGCGGCGCAGCTTCCCATCGCCGAGGAGAAGATCGGCGCGGTCGAGGGCGTCACGGTGGTCCCGATGAAGAGCGAGCCGGCCAGCTTCGTCGACGCGAACGTTCAGGCGCTGCTGGTGATCCCGCCCGACCTTCGGGGGCTGATCGCGCGCGG
>JANNMC010000290.1:0-1622 GCA_031397435.1 Candidatus Eiseniibacteriota bacterium | reverse complement strand
AGCGTCGGCCTCCAGACCATCAGCGCGAGGATCACGAAAAGGAGGATCACGGTCACGCCGTTGATGCCGAGCCACGCGCGCGCCATCGAGTCGAAGTCCCCCGGTGCACCCGCCACCGCCGCCTTCCCGCCCTTCTCCGGTTCCCCGAACATCGCCGCCATCTTCTTCCGCTTCGGAATCAGCACCCCATGCCACAACCCGGTCACGACCACGTAGAGCACGAGCGAGATCCAGAGCCAGAGCGCGGTCGCCATCGGGGTCTTCTTGAAGTGAATCAGCGCGAGTCCCGCGATGAGGTTGATCAGGATCGCGGGTAGCGCATACGACTTGCTGGTCCAGGCCATGGTCGCGAGCACGAAAGAGCGAAGCCCCGCGTCGCCGCGGGCGACGGCTCGCGAAAGCCAGAAGCCGGCAAAGAGCAGGTCTCCGATAAGGACGACCGCGCCGAAGACGTGGAGTATCCGGAAGAACTCGGTCACGGCTGCACCACCAGGATGCCGGTCATCGACGCGTGGAGGCCGCAGTGGTAGGGGAAGGAGCCGGCTGTGCTCATCGCGATTGGCGTGCTCGTGCCGCCGGCGGCGATGTTGTTCGTGGTCCAGCTCATTCCATCCGCCGTCGAGGTGTGGGTGATCGTATCGTTGTTCTTCCAGGATACGGTCTGGCCGACGGTGACCGTGTCGGGGCTGGGCGAGTACGAATTCGCCCCGGCGATTCCGACGATGCTGATCGTGACGTTGGCGGTCCCGCCGCCTGACGGCGCGGCCGGGTTCTTGTCGTCCCCTCCGCAGCCGGAGGCGACGAGTGCCAGGCCGAAGGCGAGAAAGGCAAGGGTGGTAAGTCGAAGTGTGGGCTGGCAATGCATGGTCAACCTCCTAGACTGTTGCCGGATCCGTCCGAAAACCGACCTGCAAGATACCACCAAAGTGGTAGTGGGGCTCGGGCAGTTCCACCCCGGCCAGCCTCAAGGTGCGATCAAGGCGACTGGGGATATGTTGGTAAGTTATTTAATAATAGTATTTTACCAGCCAAGTAAAGAGGTGGGTCGAAAACCTCGGAATTTCCCTCACCCGCCCACCCAAACCTCCCGAAATTTCAAATAGACTCTAACGTACACGTAAGGGTACGATCCGCATCTAAATGAGTGACAAGACCATGGAAACCATCGACCAGAGCAAACTTCACAAGGTCGGCGACCTCGCCAGGCAGGCCGGGAAGTCGGTCCGGGCTCTACATCTATATGAAGAGCTTGGGCTCCTCACGCCCGCGGCCCGGTCGCAGGGCGGTTTCCGCCTCTACGACGAGACGGCGCTCCGCCAGATCCGCTGGATCGAACTGCTCCAGGAGAGCGGATTCACGCTCCACCAGATCCAGGGGCTGCTGCGCGAATGGCAGACGACCCACTACGGGCCGAAGGCCATGGGGGTGCTGCGCGAGGCTTTTCTGGCGCGCCTGACCGAGACGCGCGAGCAGATCGGGCGCTTTCGTGCGCTGGAGCAGGAACTTGTCGAGACGCTCCACTATCTCCACACCTGCGATCAGTGTCGGCCTATCCGCACGACCGAGGACGACTGCCCGCACTGCCCGGAGGATCACGGCGTGAAGGAAGAGCCGGCGCTCGT
>JANNMC010000284.1:0-1351 GCA_031397435.1 Candidatus Eiseniibacteriota bacterium | reverse complement strand
GATGTCGAACATCGAGCTCCAGGCCTATGTCGAAACCGAGCTCGAGCGCAATCCGTTGCTCGAGCGCGACGAGCGGACCGAAACCGCGAAGCTTGAGCAGCCCGTTCGCGAGCGCACCGACGAGCCCGATATGGTCACTGCTTTGGCCAGCGGCAGCGTGCCCGAGGACAGGAGCGGGGGTTCGGACGGCGACGAGAATGTCTTTTCGGGCGAATCCCGCGCCGACGTCCACGTCCATGCCGCGCTTCACGCACTCCTCCACGTAGCCGATGCCGTCGGCCAGCGTGAAGGCGAGTTCCTGGGCCGCGGTCGCTCCGGCCTCGCGGATGTGATAGCCGCTGATCGAGATGGAATTCCACTTCGGCATGTTCGCCGCGCACCACTCGATCATGTCGACGCAGATCTTCACGTGAGGCCGCGGAGGGCAGATCCACTCCTTCTGCGCGATGAACTCCTTCAGCATATCCGCCTGGATCGTTCCACCCAACTGCGACGCCTTCAGCCCCTGCTTCTCGCCGACCGCGATGTACATCGCGAGAAGAACGATGGCGGGCGCGTTGATCGTCATGGAGGTGGTGACCTTGTCGAGCGGAATGCCGCGGAACAGAGTCTCCATGTCCTCCAGCGTCGAAACAGCCACGCCCTCGCGGCCCACCTCGCCCAGCGACATCGGATGATCGGCGTCGTAGCCCATGAGGGTCGGCATGTCGAAGGCCGTCGAGAGGCCGGTCACTCCCTGGCCAAGCAGGTAGTGGAAGCGCTGATTCGTGTCCTCGGCGGAGCCGAAGCCCGCGAACTGGCGCATCGTCCAGAGACGGGTGCGATAGCCCTCGGGGAAGAGGGCGCGCGTGTAGGGGAACGAACCGGGCTCTCCCAGCCGCTCTTTCAGATCGGGGCGGCGATCGGCTTCCGTGTAGACCGCCTTCAACGGAATGCCCGACATCGTTTCGAAGCGCGGCTCGGCGGGCGCGGCGCCCTTGGCCCCGGCCGTCGCGGGCGCGGAACCAGGCCCGGGCGAGCCCGCCGTCTCAGGAGGCGTTTGCGTTCGATCGTTCGCCATGGTGCGTCATCCTTTCGATCAGATCCCGCGCAGCCCGATAGGGCGAGGTCCGCCCCGCGACCACCTCTTCAGCGGCTTCATCGAGGAGCGCCTCGAGCCCCTGGCGCTTGAGCCAGGCATCGAGAAGCCCTTCGCGTACGGCGTGCCGGATCCGCGCGCGTACCTTTTCGCGGCGGCGCGTGGCGGCCACGTCGGGCCGGCTCGCGTAGTCGCGGTGGTCGCAGAGCGCCTGGTGCAGATCCTGGAATCCCAATCGCGCCGTGGCGACCGTGCGAACGATCGGCGGCCGAT
>JANNMC010000187.1:0-39778 GCA_031397435.1 Candidatus Eiseniibacteriota bacterium | reverse complement strand
GCAAGGTTCCGTAGGAAGCCTCCGCAGCCGGCGCAGCCGGCGAGGACAGCGACCGTAGGAACCTTGCTCTCGCCGCCCCAACTGCAGCAGCTAAAGCACCGACTACCGCAACTCAGCCAACCGATAGAGCCGTTCCACATTCGACTGCGTCCAAGCCTTCAACCGATCCACATCCGCCTCCCGGCCGGAACGCGCCACGAACTTCCCGCTCTCCGGATCCTTCTGCACGAGATGGTGAAACCGCCGCTGCAGCCCAAGGAACTCCTCGACCGCTGGCCGTTCCGCCGCATCCATCGCGCAGTCCTTCACCGATCCGCCCTTTCCCTGCTCCCAAATGAACGCCGGATAGGTGCCGCACTGCGCGCCGAGTTCCGCGAGATGAACCGTCTCCCCATCGTCGAACTTCCAGCCGCTGATGCAGGGCGCCGGCACGAACACCACCGCGGTCGTGGGGCACGCCAACGCCTTCTCGATCGTCTTCACGAAGAGTTTTCCATGCGCCGGACTGACCTGAGCCACCAGTCCCGCACCGGCCGCGATGGCGAGGTGGATGTAGTCGAGCGGGAGGCGCGGATTTCCCATCTGCGCGGCCCCGACCGGCGTCGTGCTCGTTTCCGCGAACGGGGTCGTGGCGGGTGAGTACTGGAAGCCCGTGTTCGCGAAGATCTCGTTCACGAGAACGATCATCGTGATGCGCGACTGCCGGTAGATCGTGTGGAGCAGCGAGCGGAGCCCGATGGAGAGCGCGCCGCCGTCGCCGCTCGCGCCGATCACCTGGATCGGACGGTCGAGCGCCCCGTGGTCGAGAAGCATGTCGGAGACGTCGCGTGCCGCCTCGGCAAGCGTTGGCGCCGACTCGAAGACGTTGTGGATGATGGAGAACGACTTGGCGTAATCGTCGGGAGATCCCTCGCCGCGCCCCCAGGCCACGACGTTCGGGAACGCGAGGCTCGAGACCTCGGCGCATGACGTTCCGATCGTGAAAATCGTCTTCAGGCCGTTGTCCGAGACACGCCCGACATTCTGGAGCGCGATCGATTCCATGCAGCCAGGGCAGAGGGTGGAGCCGGGCCGGAAGCAGGAATCCCGCAGGGCGATTTCCTTGTAGCCGCTCATAGCTGCCTCCCTTCGTGGAAGACCGCCCAGGGCGGCATGGCGCGGCCCTCCAGCGCCCCGCGCCCGTGGTCGAGCATCTGCTCCCAGGTGATCTCGGAGACGTCGGCGCCTCCCATGCCGGCGAAGACGCTCACGATGCGAGGCGGCGTGGCGAGGTCGGCCAGCGCGTCGGCCACGTCGAGGGTGAGATGTCCGCGACCCTGATGGTGCGCCTGGTTCACCACGAGCACGGCCTTCGCTCGCTCGAGCCGTTTCCGGACCGCGTCGCGCGGGAAGGGGGTCAGGAGCCGCATGGCGATGCCGGCGACCTTGAGCCCACTGCGCTTGGCGTACTCCTCGCGCACCGACTCGAACGTGCCGAAGTCGGGGCCGAGGCTCACGACCGCGAGATCGGCGGCGCCGTCGTCACCGAAGCCGACGGCGTCGAAGAAGGCAAGGCCGGGCCGGCCGAACTGACGCTCGAAGTCGGCACTGATCTGCGGAAGAACGTCGAGCACCCGATCCATGCGCCGCTTCTGCGAGACCTTGAAGCCCTGGAAGTGGCGCGACGTGACGCAATTGCCGAAGGCCGTGTCGCCGTTCACCAGGCCGGGGAAGGGGCAGGGCTTGATCCAGCGATCCTGGAACGCGTGGATCTCCTTGTCGGGTTCCACGATGAGGCGCGCGTTCCGATGGCTGTCTTTGATGCCGTAGTAGCCGGGCATCACGGGGGTCATCACCTCGTGGTGCATTCCCAGGCAGGGCGATTGGATCATGGTGTCGTAGATCTGCTGCTTGCCGCGGCAGGCGATCTGGATGAAGCCGTCGTCCCGATGCGCCAGCGTGTCGGACGGGTCGCCCTCGATGCAGAGCGGGAAGTTGGCGGTGGCGCGATAGACGTCGACCAGGAGCACGTTGCCGAGCCCGCTCGCGCCCAGGGAGCGGGTGGTCTCGGTCATGTGATCGAGGCCGACGCTGCTCGTCGCCGTCGGAAAGATCAAGTCGCGGCAGGCTGCCGCGGCGCCGACCAGGTAGTCGGCCACGGCATGCTCGGCCTCCATCAACTTCACGCGCTTCTTGCCGCCCACCTGCTGCGAGATATGCGCCGCTATCGTCTCGATGTACTTCGTCGAGGGCGTGATGGGAAATCCGGCGAAGAGGATGCAGCGCCACATCTGAAGCGTGGCGATCGCCGCCGCGGTGTTGCCGTCGGCCGTGATCGTGTCACGGGTTTTGTGGAGAACCCGATGCGCCTCGCGCACCTTTTCCAGATTCAACGCGCCCGGATAGATTTCCCCGGACGGCGTGGTGTGATGCGCCATCGGCGCGGCCGGAACGATTGATTCTTTCACGACGCCAGCACCTCCTCCCAACGATCCTCAGACGGGACTTCCTTAAAGAGCTTCTCCGGACAGACGGCGATGCACTCGCCACAGAGCTTGCAGAACGTGCTCACATCGACGCCGGTGACCAGGAGGCCGCGCTCGGCATCGGGCACGAAACGGATGATTCCCTCGGGGCAATTCGTGATGCAGTGCGCGCAGCCGGTGCAGGCGGTGGCCGGATCCTCGAAGCGGAGACGGATTCCGCTCGGAGCGTAGTCGGACGTCCGGTTCGACTGCGAAAGGCGAAGCGGCGTCTGGGCGCCGATGGGCAGATCTCCGTATCCGGCCCATTCCGCCAGCGGGTGATCGTCGGGCCCGGCTTCGTCAAAGATCCCCTCGCGAATCGATTCCGCCGAAGCCAGAAGGGCGGCGCGATTTCGTTCGAGGATCGTCGCCGGGATGCGGCGCTTCTTCAGCGTTTCCAGGAAGGAGTCGGCAAGCTGCTCGATGCCGAAACCGCCGATGGCGCGCGCCGCCGCGATGTAGAGCGAGACGTTGCCGATGGCGTGCTTCAGGTACTTCGTGCCGATGTCGTCGCCGGGCACCGTCACCACACGTCCGGTGAGGTGGTAGTGCCGGGCGCACTCGTCGGGAGTGTGGCGAGTGTTCAAGACGAACGTCCCGCCGGGGGGGACGCCCTGGGCGAAGTCGACCGAGCGGGCGGCTCCCTCGTCCATCAGGACGGCCATTCGCGGACGGGTCACCTCGCAGCCGGCCTGAATCGGGCGCCGGCTGATTCGGAGAAACGAGCGGATGTTGGCGCCGCGGCGCGCGCTGGAGAAGAAGGGCCACTCCTGCACGTGCATCTCGTCGTCGCGGAGCATGAGGCTGGCGAGGCTCTGGAAGGCGAGGACGAGCCCGCCTCCGGCCTTGCCGTCCCCCCGAACCTCGAGTACCGAGGTCCGGATGACTTCCTGAAGATCCATGGCCTGTGCGGGCGCTTTCATGTCGTGCCTACTTCTTCTTCCAGAGAATCGCGTGGCCAGGGCACTCGGCCATGATCTTCTCCAGCTTGGGTCGGTGCGACTCGTCCAGTTCCGCGAAGACCTCGGCGACCTCCTCGTCCTCGACCTTTCGGAAGGCCTGGGGGAGGAGTTTCATGCAGTCGCCGCACTCGGTGCAGAGATCCTGATCGACGATGAACAGGGGTACGTTGGGCATCGGTAACCTCCTTGGCTGAATTCCCGCCAAGACTTTGCCACAACGCGGCTTCCCAGGGTCCGGGTACTAAGGTACCAACCGGCATGGACCCATTGCGCCATGCGTCCCGAAGCGGGGGCGGCCGTACCTTATTTCACAGGGGATCGCGGGAGGCGTGCGCCGTCCAGGATCGAGGGCGCCATCCTCTCCCATTCGGACTCGAATTGGAGCGCGTCAATGTCCGAGCCAAAGCCGGACCACATCGTCGATTCACCCGCTACCTCACCGTCCGAACCGCGAACCGCGCGACGGCGCTTCCTGGTGCATCTGGGACTTCTTGCCGGGGCCGGGTTGCTTCCCTTCGCGGGTCGCGCGGTCTCCGCGGGCCGTCGCCGGCCGATGCGGCTCGAGACGGCGCGGCCGGCGCTGGGCACCTGGGTCCGAATCGTCGCGGTGGACGGCGACGAAGCACGGGCCGCCCGAGGCGTGGAGCGGGCATTTGCCGCCATCTCCCGCGTGGATCGCCAGATGAGCATCCACCGGACCGACAGTCAGCTCTCGCGAGTGAACGCCGCCGCGGGGGAGCGGGCGGTCTCGGTCGACGCCGAGGTCCTCGACGTCGTGGAGCGGGCCCTGGATGGCGCGAAGCGTACGGACGGGCTCTACGATCCGACCATTCTGCCGCTCATGCGGCTCTACGGCTTCTACGATTCCAGGAAGACGCGTTTCCCGAGCGATCGCGAGATCGCGGCGGCGCTCCACGTAACGGGGCACCCGCTCGTGGCGGTCGACCGGATGGCGGGGACCGTTGGGCTGACGCGCCGCGGCGCCTCGCTCGACCTCGGTTCGATCGGTAAAGGGTGGGCGCTCGACCGCGCCATCGACGCCCTTCGCGCCGAGGGGATCACCTCCGGACTCGTCGACGTGGGCGGTAACGTCTACGCGATGGGCATTCCCGACGAGGGATCGCCAGGCTGGAACATCGGCGTGGCGCATCCCACGACCGGCGCGGTCGACCGCCGCTTCACGCTCCGTGACGAGGCGATCGCCACGAGCGGAAACTCCGAGCAGTCGCATCGCCTGGGGTCCGCGCGTGTCGGCCACATCCTCGACGCGCGCCGCGGCCGTCCCACCGACGGGCCGCTGAGCGCGACCGTTCGCGCGAAGACCGGCGTCGATTCCGACCGCGGCTCCACCGTGGCGTTCCTCCTCGGTCCCGGACGCTTCGGCGGATTCCCGGGAGCCGTGGAGACGCACTTCATCGGGTGACGATGACCTTCGAGCGGATCGAGCTGAAGACCTTTGGACGCGGCGGTGTCCACCCCAGCACGCACAAGCGCGACACGGCGCTTCTGCCGGTCGAGGCGATCTCGCCGCTTCCGCCGGAAGTCTGGCTCCCGCTGGTGCAGCATCTGGGGGAGCCGGCAACGCCCCTCGTGAAGAAGGGCGACCGCGTGGTCCGCGGGCAGAAGATCGCGGACGGCGGGGCGACCGGCGCGCCGCTCCACGCCACGATCAGCGGGAAGGTGAAGCCGATCGACAAGCGACCCCATCCGACGCTCGTCTCGGTCGATTCCATCATCATCGCGCGGGACGGCGAGGAGGAGCAGGAGTTCCCCGAGGATCCCGACTGGCGCACGCTCTCGCGCGAGGAGATGCTCGAGCGGATTCGCGAGGCCGGAATCGTCGGCCTGGGTGGCGCCGCCTTCCCGACCTACCGCAAGCTGACGCTTCCTCCGGGCGCTCGCGTCGACACGTTCATCCTGAACGGGGCGGAGTGCGAGCCCTATCTGACTTCGGATCTCCGCCTGATGCTGGAGGAACCGCTCGCGATCGTGGAGGGCGCGCTGGCCATGGCGCGGCTCATCGGCGTGAAGCGGGTCCTCGTCGGCATCGAGGCCGACAAGATGCCCGCCGTCGAGTCGCTTCGAGCGGCCGCGAAGGAGGTCCCGCTCGGAGAGCAGACCTTCGACGTCGCGCCGTGCGAGGTTCGCTATCCGCAGGGAGCCGAGCGCCAGCTGGTCACCGCGCTCACCGGCCGCGTGATTCCGCCGCGCTCGCTCCCGTCGGCGGTGGGCGTCCTGGTGCAAAACGTCGCCACGGCGCAGGCGGTCCACCTGGCCATCCGGCACCGCCGCCCGCTGCTCGATCGCATCATGACCGTGAGCGGGCCGGGCGTGCTTCAGCCGAAGAATCTCCGCGTCCCGATCGGCACGCTCCTCCAGGCGCTCGTGGACGCGTGCGGCGGCATGCGCCCCGATACGACGCGCCTCATCGCCGGGGGACCGATGATGGGACGCGCCTTGCCGCGGCTCGACCTGCCGGTCATCAAGGGGATGAACGGACTCCTGCTTCTCACCGGAAAGGGTCCGATGGAGGACGGCTTCGGCCCCTGCATCCAGTGCGGGCGCTGCCTTGAATCCTGCCCGCTCGGATTGGAGCCCGATCAGGTTTCGATCCGCGTGGAAGCGGGGAAGGTCCTCGACACCGATCCCTACGGGCCGATCGACTGCTACGAGTGCGGCTGCTGCACCTACGTCTGTCCGTCGGGACGACCGCTACTTCAGTTCATGCAGGTCGCGAAGTCGGCGCTCCGCCGCGCGATCGAAGTGAAGGTGAAGGTATGAGCGACGCGACCATCACCGTGACCGGACCAAGCGAGCCAGCCTTCATCATCGAACCGGGCCCGCACGTCCACTCCTCGGAGACGACGTCGAAGATCATGTGGAGCGTGAACGCCGCGCTCGCCCCGGCGGCGCTCTGGGGCGTCGTGGTCTTCGGGTTCCCGGCGCTCGCGGTGCTCCTCGGGTCGATCGCGGGCGCGCTGGGCTCGGAGTGGGTTACCAACCGGCTCCTGAAGAGCCGCACGTCGCTCCGGGATGGGAGCGCCTTCTGCACGGGGCTCCTCATGGCGATGACGCTCCCGCCCCTCCTGCCCGCGTGGGCCGCCTTTCTCGGCGGCATCTTCGCGATCGTCTTCGCGAAGGCGATCTTCGGAGGACTCGGCTACAACCTGTTCAACCCCGCGCTCGTGGGACGCGCCTTCCTGATGGCGTCGTTCCCGCTGGCGATGACGTCAGGATGGTCCGCCGCCGCGCCTTGGCTCTCCAATGTCGACGCCATGACCACCGCGACGCCGCTCGGCGCGCTTCGCGAGCGGGGAATCGAAGCGGCCATGAGCGTGATGGGCGGCCCGGGCTCGCCGACCGTGAATCTCCTGATCGGGTTCAGGCCCGGGTCGATCGGAGAAGTCTCGGTGCTGCTTCTTTTAGCAGGCGGCGCCTTCTTGCTGACGAAGCGAATCATCACGCCGACGATCCCGCTGGCGGTCGTGGCGGGCGTTGTCCTGACCACCGCCGCGTCGGGGCACCTCGGACTTCACCTCCTGTCGGGCGGACTCTGGCTTGGCGCGCTCTTCATGGCGACCGACTACGTAACTTCGCCCAGCACGCGAAACGGCCAGATCGCCTTCGGACTCCTGATCGGCGCCCTCACCGGCGTCATCCGGCTCTACGGCGGGTATCCCGAGGGAATCTGCTACGCCATCCTGATTGCGAACACCATGGTGCCGGCGCTGAACCTTTGGTTCCGGCCGCGCCGCCCGGTCTTCGCGGGATCGCCGTCATGAGCGACGTGAAACCAACCGTCGTGCCGGCTGCCCCAAGCGGGGAACTCTGGCGCATCGTCGCCTCCATGACCGCCACCTGCGCGATCGGCGCGGCGATCTTGGGCGCAATCTACATCGGGACGGAGCGCTACGCCGAGGAATCGCGCGTGCGCGGCGAGCGTCGGGCGGTGTCGGAACTCCTGGGGCTCGACGAAGGCGCGCGCGTGCTGGAGGTGAGGCAGTTCCTGACTCCCGCTCGCGACGCGGTCGTCTACCAGCGGCCCGCGGAAGTGGGCGCGCCGGGGCGCGAACTGGTCTTCGCGCTCGACGGGACGATGCTCCGCGACGGCGCGCTCGCCGGAACCCCGGAGGAGGCGGACGCGATACGCGAGTTCCACTCCCTCGGCCGGCTCTTCATCGCGATGCGCGAGGGCGTGCCGGCCGGATTCGTTGCCGAAGGGGAATCGCGCGGCTACAAGAACCGGATCCGCTTCTTCGTCGCCATGAGCGCCGATTGGAAGATCGCCGGTGTGCGCGTGGTGGAACACGAGGAAGACCCCGGGCTCGGCGCCGAGATCGCGACGTCCTGGTTCCAGGGGCAGTACGTGGGACGCAAACTGGCGGCTGTGCCACGGCTGGACGTGACGCGCGACCCGATGCCGGAAGATTGGCGCGGGGCGCTCCGGGCGAGGCCCGGCACCGCGGCCGGTGACTGGGCGTCGCGCTTCGGAACGCTGGCGTCTCGCGAAGCGGAGAAGCCGATCTACGCGGTCACCGGCGCCACGATCTCGAGCCGGGCGCTCACCGACGGCGTGCGCGCCACGATTCTCCACTTCCGCCGCCGCTGGGAACTGATCGGTCCGCGGCTTCTGGAGCCGGGCACGAGGGAGGCCACGAAGTGAGCCAGACGATTCTTCTTCGGGAGCGGCCCCCGGGAGCACGACAACTCCTCATGAACGGGATCTTCGGGGAGAACCCGGTCTTCCGGCTGGCGCTCTCGCTCTGTCCGGCGGTCGCCGTCACGACGACCGTGGCCAACGGCATCATGCTGGGCGTCGCCGTGCTCCTGGTGCAGGTCCTCTCCAGCGTCACGGTGGCGCTCACACGTAAGGCGATCCATCCGCGCGTCCGGATTCCGGTCTACACGATCATCATCGCCGTCTGGGTGAGCGCGATCGACATGGTCCTCGCCGGCTTCTTCCCGTCGCTCTACGCCCAGGTGGGGCTATATGTGAAGCTGATCGTCGCCTTCGCGATCATCATCTCGCGGCTGGAGGTCTTCGCGTCGCGCATGCCACTCATCCCTACCTTCTGGGACGGACTCGGCATGGGGCTCGGGTTCCTCTTCGCCTTGATCGTCATTGGCGTCTTCCGCGAGCTTCTGGGAAGCGGCGCCATTCTTGGCTACGCCGTGGTGCCCGAGAAGCCGCTCCTCTTCTTCGCGCTCCCGGCAGGCGGGTTCTTTTCGATCGGGCTCTTAATGGCGTTCTTCAACGTGATCGAACGGTGGCGAAACGGCGGCAAGGCTTCAGCGGGCGGGGGAGGAGGCCATGGTCATGGTTGATCGGCGGCGTTCTCGCTCCCGCTCCCGCTCGGTCGCGCGGCTCATCGCGATCCTTGCCGGCGTGTTGCTCTTCATCGTCGCGCTCGCCGCGACCGCGGTGGCGGCTCCTTTGGCGGAGGGCGGCTTCATCCGGGGCGCGCGGATCCTCGTGCCCGACCATCTCCGGCTTCAACTGGCCGGTCCGGCGACGGCGCTCGATCCGGCGAACTTCCGCCTCACCGACTCCCGCGCGCCCGACGTGCCGATCGACATCCGCGACGTCGTGGCCGAGCCGGGCAACAAGGTCCTCCTGACCGTCGGCGAGCGGCTCGATCCCTCCGCGGCCTACCGGATCGAGATCCTCGAGCCCGCCGGGGCGCGGGATGTCCGCCCGGCGCCCTGGGCGCTCCTTCTGACCATCGTTCTCTCGTCGGCGCTCATCAACAACTTCGTATTCACGCGCTACCTGGGGCTCTGCATCTTCTTCGGCGTTTCGAAGAAGCGCGACACGGCCGTGGGGATGGGAATCACGTTCAGCCTCGTCATGATCCTGAGCGCCATGCTTTCCTGGGCGATCTTCTCGCTGGTCATGGTCCCGCTCCAGATCCGCTTCTTACAGGTACTGGTCTTCATCGGGGTCGTGGCGTTCCTGGTGCAGGCGCTCGACACGATCTTGAAGAAGACGCATCGGTCGCTCCACCAGAAGTGGGGCGTCTACCTGATGCTGATCACGACGAACTGCATCATCCTGGCGGTGCCGCTTCTGAACGCCGCGGCCGACTCGGGGCCGGCGGAATCGTTCGCGCTCGCGCTCGGCTCGGGAATCGGATTCGCGCTCGCGCTATTTCTAATGTCCTGCGCGCGGGAGAAGCTGGAACTGGCCCGCGTCCCCGTCGCCTTCCAGGGACTCCCGATCGCCTTCACGCTGGCGGGGCTCTTCGCCCTGGCGTTCATGGGCTTCTCGGGACTTTCATTCCTACGGTGATCGCATGACCGGCACGCCACTCCAGACGGCGCTCTACGGACTCGGGGTATTCACGTCGATCGGAGTCGTCTTCGGCGTATCGCTCGCGGTCGTGGCGCGCCGCTTCCACGTGCCGAGCAATCCGATCGTCGACATGGTCCGCGACCGGCTCCCTTCGGCGAATTGTGGAGCCTGTGGCTTCGCGGGGTGCCAGGCGTACGCGGAGGCCGTGGTGGAACGGGCGGACGTCTCGCCGAACCTCTGCATCCCCGGAAGAGCGGCGGTGGCGGAGGCGGTCGCGCGCCTTTCCGGGAAAGAAGTGGGAACCGTGGCCGATCGCATCGTGGTCATGCGCTGCCACGGCACGAGCGCTTTCGCGCGGGAGGAAGCCCGCTACGTCGGGCTCGACACCTGCGCCGCCGCGTCGCTTGTCTTCGGAGGGCCGAAAGCGTGCAAGAACGGCTGCCTGGCTCTGGGCGACTGTGTCCGGGCCTGCCCCTTCGACGCGCTCTACCTGAGCGACGGAGGAATCGCCGCGGTCGATTACGACAAGTGCACTGGATGCGGCGTCTGCGTGCCGGTCTGTCCCAAGGAACTCTTTCAGCTCTACCCTCGCGATCGCCGGATCGAACTCTCGTGCGTCGCGAAGGACAAACAGGCGGTGGTGCGGTCGACCTGCATGGTCGGCTGCACGCTCTGCCGCAAGTGTGTCTCCAAGTGCCCGGCCGGTGCCATCGAGTGGGACGGGCGGACCATCATCATTCACCACGACATCTGTCTCGCATACGGGCCATCCTGTAACGAAGCGTGCGTGGACATCTGCCCGAGCACGATCCTGCATCGGATCGGACAGCGTCCACACCCTGAGCCAGCCGAACAACCCGCGGAGGTATGAACCGATGAAACCGCCGGCGCCCGCGCCCGCCGCTCCCCTGCATTCCGGCCCCCGGGTCGGGACGCCGCACTCTCTCGTTCTCGCCCTCGTCGGAAGCGGCGGTGACGGGGTCGCCCTCCTGGGGGACCTGGTACTCGGCATGGCCGCGCGCCAGGGACTCTACGGGATGATGGTCCAGTCGTACGGGCCACAGATCCGAGGCGGCGAGTCGGCGGCCGTCGTCCGGATCGCCGACAGCGAGGTGCTGTACGAGGGCGACCAGGTCGACCTCCTTCTCTGCTTCCGTCTTCGCGATCTGAAACGATTCCAGGGTGCGATCCATCTTCATACGGGTAGCGTGGTGGTGATGGATCGGGAGGAGGTGGGGGATCCTCCGGAGTGGCTTGGCCACACCGAGGAACCCGCCTTCCGCTTCCCCTTCGCCCGGTTCGAGGATGGCATCGAGGTGGAGGGGCCGCCGAAGAACATGCTCGGGCTCGGACTCCTTTGCCGCGTGCTTGGCTGGCCGCAGACGCTTGCCGAGGACGCTCTGCGTCGCCGATTCGGCCACCGCCGGGAACGGCTGCAGGCGAATCTGGAAGCGCTGGCCTCCGGGCTGACGGTGGAGAACCCGCCCGAACGTCCGGCTCCCGTGGGGAAGGGACATGGCCTCTTCGCCGAGACCGGAAACGAAGCGATCGCCCGAGGAGCCATCTCCGCGGGATTGAAGTTCTTCGCGGGATACCCGATCACGCCCTCCTCGGAGGTGATGGAGACGCTCATCGAGGAACTGCCGGCGGCGGGCGGCCGCGTGATCCAGGCGGAGGACGAGATCGCCGCCATGGGGATGGTGCTCGGCGCCTCCTTCGGTGGCGTGCCGTCGATGACGGCGACCAGCGGCCCCGGACTTTCCCTCATGACGGAGATGATCGGCCTGTCGAGCATGGCGGAACTGCCGGCGATCATCGTCGATTGCCAGCGGGCGGGCCCGGCGACCGGGATGCCGTCACGTACCGAACAGTCGGACCTCTATCACGCGGTCTACGGAGGACACGGCGACTTTCCTCGCGCGGTGCTCGGCGTCTTCGACGTGGTGCATGGGCGCGACATCATGTACAAGGCCATGCTCCTCGCGGAACGCTACCAGTTGCCGGTGCTGGTTCTCTCCGACGCCTACATCGCGCAGCGGCGGCAGATCCGCGACGCGGAGACGACGCAGCGGCCGGCTCCGCAGCGGGAGCGCTGGGCGGAGGGAGGCGGGCCTGCCCGATTCGATCTGACCTCGTCGCACGGGGTGAACGCCTTCCGCGTGCCGGGCGATCCGGGCGGCACCTATCTCGCCGCCGGCATCGAGCACAATCAGGAGGGATTCCCCACGGCCGACACGGCCACGCACCATCGGATGAACCAGAAGCGCTTCCGGAAGCTGGAGGGAATCGCGGTGGAGACACGCGACTGGTTCCGCACGCTGGGAAAGGCCGAAGCCCCGCGCGGAATCGTGGCCTGGGGGAGCGAGTACGGGCTCCTCTCCGAGTGGTGCGTGGCGCATCCGGACTATCGTGTCTTTCTCCCGGAAATCATTCATCCATTCCCGCTGGAGGCGTTCGAGACGTGGCGTCGCGGGCTGGAGTCTCTGGCCGTCGTCGAACTCAACTTCCAGGGCCAGTTTCACCGCTACCTTTCCAGTCTCACCGACCTGCGCGGCGTGCTCCGGGTAACGCGGAGCGGCGGCACACCGATGACCGCGGCCGAACTCGACCGCTTTCTGAAGGAGGCGACAGCATGAAGGCGAAAGACTTCCGCTCCACGCTGGAGCCGGTGTGGTGCACCGGGTGCGGCGATTTCGGCGTCCTGAAGGGATTGACCTCGGCGCTCTCCGATCTGGAGATCGCGCCCGAGCGCCTGGCGGTCATCTCGGGGATCGGCTGTTCCAGCCGCCTTCCTGGATACACCCGTTCGTACGCCTTCAACTCGATCCACGGCCGCGCGCTTCCGATCGCGAGCGGGCTCAAGTTCGCGCGCCCCGAGATCACCACGGTCGTGGTGGGAGGGGACGGAGACGGCTTCTCGATCGGGCTCGGGCACATCCCGCATGCCATTCGGCGAAACGTCGATATCACGTACGCCGTGCTCGACAACGGCATCTACGGACTCACGAAGGGGCAGGCGTCGCCCACTTCCTCCGAGGAGTTCAAGCGAGACCGCGGGCTGGCCGGCGTCGAGGAGCGGCCGCTCAATCCGCTCCTCCTGGTGCTGAGCAGCGGCTGCGGCTTCGTGGCTCGCACGCACGCGGGGAACCTCCCGCACCTTCGCGAGATGTTCCGGGCGGCCATCGAGTATCGGGGCTTTTCCTTCCTTCATGTGCTGGCCGGCTGCGTGACGTATCAAGGGCCGTCATACGCGGAGACGATCTACCAGCGCTGCGACATGCTTCCGGCCGACCACGATCCCACCGATCTCTCGCACGCGATGGAGATCGTCCGCCAGGAGCGGTTCGCGCTGGGGGTCATCTACCGGCGCCCGCCCGAGAAGGGCGCGGGCATGGGCGAGCACGATCTCGCCGCGGCGGCGGGGATCTGGCCGGCGGTTGGGACGCCGGAGGCGGCGCGGGAGATGCCGGGGGAGTGAGGGCGGCGTCGACCCGAGGCTGGTGAGAGCGGACGGGTGCGGGGCTAGCGGAAGTCGAGTTTGGGGGGAGTTTTCGCCACCACGGCCGGGACGGTCGCCGTGCGAGTCGCGATGAGGCTCGTCCCGCGCATGAGGACGGCACGGATCTCCCCGGACGTCCCGTCGGCCGACATCGCAACACTCGCCACCAGTCGCGCTCCGTAGTCGTTGTCCACGGCCGCACCCTCGGATTTCTCGCCCCACCGAGCGGTAAAAAGGGGAATCACGATTCTCCTTCTCGCCGCCAGATCGCGCACCGCGATGGAAGCGGCGCAGGCGCCCGTCTCACCGATCCCGCGCGATAGAATCAACGAGAACCGGTAACGGTTGCCCCCCTGCTCGAAGGGCGCCGTCGAACGGGACGCGCATCCTGAGTCCAGGAGCACCGCCATGCCGATGGCCAGGACGATGCAGGTGAAGGTCCTTCCGTTCCGCATGGCAGCAGTTTACGACGTGAGTCGCTGTGGTCAATCAGGACGTTGCCGTTGCCCCCTCTCGGTTCGAACCGGGAGTGCTCGCCAATTCGATTCTAGCGATAGGTGAGCAGCGCCATGTAAGTCTCTGCCGTCCATCTAGATATAACGACACTAATTTCCCGGTAGCCAGCCTCCACATCGCGGCGCCGCTGCCGATGATTCCTGGATACGCCGCCGTTTCGATTCGCGAAACCAGGAGGGGCCATGGCTCAGTCCACTTCGATCAAGCAGTTGATCGGCATCCCGCTGAACGTCGTTCTATTTCTCTTCCTCATGGTCATGGCGTGGGGTAGTTACGCCGGCTTCTTCTCCCATCCGACGCGTGTCGGAGTCGTGATCATCCACTTCCTCATGCTCCCGGTCATGACCTTCTCCACCTCCGGCCGGAGCCGGGGTGAGAAGCACCAGGCCGACTGGAAGCCGTTCTTCCCACTCCTCATGTTCCATTCGCTCTTCACCGCATGGGTCATGCCCTACATGGACGCGCGTAACATCTGGGTCCTTCCGGGGGGCGACGTTCTTCGCTGGGTCGGGCTCGCGTTCCTGGCCTGCGGCGCGGCGCTCCGCGTCTGGCCGATGATGGTCCTGGGCAAACGCTTTGCCTCGGTCGTGGCGCGCCAGGAGGGGCACTCGCTCGAGACGAGCGGGCTCTACGGATTCGTCCGTCATCCCTCCTACGTCGGGATCATCCTCATGGACATCGGGTTCGCCGGGATCTTCCGGAGCTCCATCGCCCTTCTCCTCCTCCCGATCGTCTTCTGGATGTTCAAGCGCCGGATGGACGTGGAAGAGTCGTTCATGACGCAGGAGTTCGGAGACGAGTACCGCGAGTACATGAAGCGGACGCCTCGGCTGGCGCCCGGTCTCTACTAGCAGCGGAGCGGGCAGAAACGCGACGGGCCGCGGAGGAGATCTTCCGCGGCCCGTGCTGTTTTCTGTGTGGAGACGACGCGCCTACTTCGAACCCCACGGGAAGAGCGACACGCCGACGCTTGCCACGAGCCGGTTCGCGCTCGCGTTGAACTCACCGTTGGCATTCGCCTCGTGCTGGTAGCCGAGGCTCATGTTGACCGAGGCGCTCTCGCCGACCGGCACGCGAACGCCGCCCGCGATCATCGGCGCCAGTACGGCCGTGTCGTTCATCGAGAAGCCGTCATAGAAGAGGGCGCCGAATCCGGCGTTCACGAACGGCGCCACGCTTCCCCGCCGGGAGAAGTTGACTTGAACCCCCGCCGTCGCGCCGAGCGCCGTCTCGCTGTTGCCGTTGACCGACTCGTGGCGGACTAGCAATCCGCCCAGGATTTCGTACCGATCCGAGACGTAGTAGCCGATTGTCGGGGCCACGTTCAGTTGCGTGAACCGGTCGACGTTGCCGTATCCCTCGCGCTTGAAATTCTGATGCGTGAACGAAACCGAAGGCGCGAATTCCACCGACCCGCGCCCTGCCTGCCCGGCCTGCGCGAAGGTTCCGGTTACGAGCGACACCACGGCGATCGCGCCGGCGGCGACAAGTCTCTTCAAACGGACGTTCATGCGTGGCACTCCTTCCTTCATGGCCTGGGTTCTCGTGCCGCCTCCCCGACGGCGCGGCGCATGACTCGCGATAAAGCAAGATCCGCGCCCGGGCCTTGGCCCGGTGCTTGCAACCCTGGGACCGATCATCCCTTCACTCCAACCAAACGACGAGGGTGTCATGTCCTACGGGCGCGTCCCGCAAGACGATGGTCGTTTCGCGCCTCAGGCCGAGGAGCCCGCGCGCGCCATGCATTCCGCGCCTCGTGCGCGCCGCGTCGCATGGCTCGATCCGGCCGTGGTCGCGATTTGCGCGCTCGTCCTGGCGCCGCTTGGCTGTGGTGATCTCCTGACCACGAAGCCTCCGGCCGGGACGCGATTCGATCAGCCGCTGGACGGTTTGGGGAACAGCGAACTCGGCGACTTCCAGGACGGGCAGACGCAGTTTCGCCGCGCCTTTTCCATCTCGGAAGGGCTGGGCCCCATCTTCAACAACGTGTCGTGCGCCTCTTGCCACAGCGGCGATGGCCGCGGCATTCCGACCAACACGCTGACGCGCTTCAGCCGGGCCGGAGACTTGGCGCTGGCCGAGGGCGGCCCACAGATCCAGGACAAGGCGATCCCGGGCGCCGAACCGGAGCGCCTGCCGGTGGGCGGGGAGGTGTCGCACCGATTGCCGCCGCCCGTCTTCGGCGTCGGCCTGATGGAAGCGATCACCGACTCCACGATCCTTGCCCACGAAGACGCGGGCGACGGTGACGGTGACGGCATCTCGGGCCGCGCCAACTGGGTCACTCCGCCGGCGTTCGTTCCGGCAACAGAGCCGGGCGCGGGTCCGGGGCTTCGCGTGGGGCGATTTGGTCGGAAGGCGCAGGTCTCTTCGCTCCTTCAGCAGACAGTCGACGCCTATCACCAGGACATGGGAATCACGTCGTCGTTCCGTTCGGTGGAGAACACCAATCCGCTCTCGAGCGTGGTCGTGCCGGGCCTCGACGGCGCTCCCGATCCCGAAGTGGGCGGGCAGGCGGTGAACGACGTGATGCAGTACATGCGGATGCTGGCTCCCCCGACACCGGGGGAGATGACGCCACGGCGTGAGCAGGGTGCCGCCCTCTTCGCCACCGCCACGTGCGCGTCGTGCCACATTCCATCACTCCGCACCGGGGCGCACGAGATCGAGGCGCTTGCCGATCGCGATGTCGCGCTCTTTTCCGACCTGCTCCTTCACGATCTTGGCGATGGCCTTGCAGACAATCGACCCGATGGCGGCGCCGATGGGCGCGAGTGGCGGACCGCGCCGCTCTGGGGGCTTCGTATCGCGCGCGAATTCCTGAATGGCGCGCTCTTCCTGCTTCACGACGGACGCGCCAGGTCGGTGGAGGAGGCCGTCCGCCTCCACGGCGGCGAGGCCGCGGGCGCGCGCGACGCATTCGTGGCAATGAGCGCCGATGAGCGCGCGGCGCTTCTAGACTTCGTGGAGTCGCGATGAGTCGCGCACGGCCGATCGCGAACCCAGCGGCGCGGCTCGCCCTGCTAGTCGCGGCGGTCGTTCTCCTGGCGGCTCCCGGCGTGCCCGCGGCTACGCCGCCGCGCGTCGGGCCACCTCCGGCAAGCAAGGTCTCTCCGGAGCCACCGGTTCACGGAAACCCCGAGGGAATCTCCTGGGGCGGACATGGCGAGCTGCGACTGGGGCACGACCGCGTGCGCGGAACGTCCGACCCCGAATGGTTCTCGGTCGGTCGGGTGAACGGCTTCGCGCGCGCGCGGCTGGCCGAGCGCTGGCGCGTGGCGGGCGAGGGGACATGGGACCGCGCCACGGACGATTTCGTGCTGGAGCGCGTGGAACTCACCTATCGCTGGAAGCGGACATTCCACGCGCACGGCGGGATCTTCCCGGCTCCGCTGGGAAGAACGAACCTGAGCCACGACGCGCCGCGAAACGACTTCGCCGAACACTCCCTGGTGGCCACGCAGCTGGTCGGCGTGCCGAACGCCATGCTGGGGCTCGGCGTGCGCGGGGCCGCGGGTGGTGGCAAGCGTCCGATGACGTACGAGATCGATCTCGTCACGGGCTTTTCCGATGGCCTCATCATCGACTCTCCGGGCGGGACGCGGCTTCCGATCGGGAGAAACAACTACGGCGACAACAACGGCCTCCCCTCCGTCGTGGGCCGGATCGAGTTCCATCCCTCACCGGATGCCGAGTGGGGCATCGCGGCGCAGAGCGGTCCCTACAATCAGACCGAGATCGGCGGCATGACGGTGGACGGCCGGCGATGGGTCCACCTGATCGTGGCGGACGGTGCCACCACGTTCGCCGGCGTTCGACTCGTCGCGGAGACGGGAGTCGCCTTCGTGGACGTGCCGCCGGGCCTCCTGGGGCTTTACGCCGAGGATCAGTGGGGCGCGTCGGTGGAGGCTTCCCGAACGCTCTGGGATCCGCTCTTCGGTTCGTGGCGCCAGAGCGCGCTTCGCGTGGCGGTACGGGGCGACGCGGTCGATCTCGATCGTGGGCTCCGAGGCGATTCGCGGCACCGCGTCTCGGCCAGCCTGAACCTCCACCACCGGCCGCGTGCCGTGGCTCGCTTCGGCTGGTATTACGAGCTGCAGCGCGACCGCTTCGACAACGAGACGCCCCAGGCGGGGGTGACGTTCACGGCCGCGACCTACTTCTAGTCCCGAAGCGGGGCGGCGCTATCCGCGGCGGAGTTTTCCGCGATCGACCTTTCCCAGGTGCGTGCGGGGGAGGGAGTCGACGAAGGTGATCTCGCGGGGGTGCTTGTAGGGGGCCAGCCGCTCCATCACGAACTGTTTCAATTCTTCCTCCAGGCCGTCCCGGCGTTCCCGCGCGACGACGCGCGCGACCGGCTTCATCAGCCCGTTCGCGTCGGCCAGGCCGATCACCGCGGCCTCCGCGACCGCGGGATGAAGAAGCAGGCACCCCTCCACCTCCTGCGGGGCGAGCCACTTTCCGCCCACCTTCAGCATCTCGTCGCCGCGCCCGTGGTAGCTCACGGTGCCATCGACGTCGATGGCGATGAGATCTCCCGAGACGTACCACTCACCGCGAAACGCCTGCTCGGTCTTCTCCTGCTCCTGCCAGTAGGCGATGGCACGCGCGCCGCCCCGCACCCAGAGCCAGCCGACTTCGCCACGCGGCAGTTCTTGCCCCTCCTCGTCGCACGCCTTGATCTCGAATCCCGGGACGACCGTGCCGAGCGTGCCTGGCTTCACCGCTCCAGGGCGATTCGAGATGAAGATGTGCCACATCTCCGCCGTGCCTAGCCCGTCGAGCAGTTCGACCCCGAATGCCGCCTTCCAGCGAGCGTAGAGTTCGACCGGCAGTGCCTCGCCCGCGGACGTCGCCAGGCGCAGCGTGGCCAGATCGCCCGAGGCAGCGCGGGGATGAGACACCATCTTCTGGATCATGGTCGGCACGTTCACGAGGACGGTGGCGCGATGGCGGCGGATCTTCTCGAAGAGGATCTCCGCCGTGACCGGCTCGGGAAAGAGAACCGAGGCGCCCCCCGCCGCGAAGGTGAAGAAGAGATTCGATCCCGTGGCGTATCCGAAGTAGAGCTTGGGGACCGAGATGGTGATCTCGCGATCGGTGTAACCAAGGACCCCGAGCCCGTACTTCTCGGTCGTGAAGGCGAACGAACGGTGCGATTGAATGACCGCCTTCGGCCGACCGGTCGTGCCGCCGGAGAAGAGCCAGATGGCGGGGTCGTCCGGATGGGAAGGAAACGTCTCCAACTCCGCGGATGCCGCGGCCAGCTGCCGCGCGAAGTCGGGCGAACCGACCTCGATCACACCGCGCGTGACGCGCGAGCCGCGCGCCGCCTCGTGGAACGGAGCCGCGCTCTCCGCCGGCGCCACGACAAGCCTCGCGCGGGTGTAGTCGAGGAGGGCGGCGATCTCGGCGGCCGGGAGGCTGGGATTCACCATCACCACGACCGTCCCGATCTTGAGCGTTCCGAAAAGGGCGCCCACGTAGTCGGGCCCGTCGGGGAGCGCGATCATGATCCGGTCCTCGGGATCGGCTCCGGCTGCCGCCAAGAGGTTCCCGTAGCGGTTGGCCAGGGCATGAATCTCGGCGTAGGACCAGGTCCGGGAGTCGGTAAGGAGGGCGGGGCGATCCCCTCGCCCCTCCCGAAGGCGGGCGTCGAGGAAGAGGCTGGCAATGTTGCCGATGTTCCGGCGTTCCGGCGGCTCGATGGTCATGGTACGTTTCCCGTTCGCCGCCCACTATGGACGCCTGCCGGGCGGCGGGCAACCCCGGACTGACCGGACCGCCAGGACCAAGACACGGGAGTCTCCTTCGATGCCGTTTCGGGAGTGGGGATCGATGACGTGGGAAGAGGCGCAGAGCCTCGACCCCGCGCGAAGCGTCGCCATTCTGCCGATCGGCGCGATCGAGGCGCACGGGCCTCATCTGCCGCTCTCGACCGACGTGATCATCGCCGAGGCGATGGCGCACGCCGGAGGAGAACGCCTGGCCGCGCTCGGCTATCAGCCGCTCCTGCTTCCCTCGCTCGCGTACACCGCGGCGCCATTCGCGGCTGCGTTCCCGGGGACGCTCGCGCTTTCGCCGGCAACCGTGACGGCGATGCTGGTCGACCTCGCGCGCGCACTGACCGACCGCGGTATCGCGGCGCTCGCCATCGCGAATGCGCATCTCGATCCGGCCCACCTTGGCTCCATCGCCGCCGCCGTTGCCGCCGCGCGAGACGCAGGCTCTCTTGCGATCGTCGCTCCCGATCTCACGCGGAAGCCGTGGGCGCCTCGATTGGGTGAAGAGTTCCGAACCGGCGCTTGCCACGCCGGCCGATACGAAGGCTCGATCGTGATGGCCGCGCGTCCCGAGTTGGTTCGCGAGGAGATCCTCCGAGCGCTCGCCCCGAATCCCGCCTCGCTCTCCACGGCGATACGCGCCGGATCGCGATCGTTCGAGGAAGCGGGTGGCCCGCGTGCCTACTTCGGCTGGCCCGCGGAGGCGACCGCGGCGGAGGGAGCGGCGACGATTGCGACGCTTGGAGAAATCCTTGCCGAGGCCGTGGGCGCGGCGCTCTCGAAGTCGGGAGTCGCGTGAGCGCGGGGCCGCTCTCGGGGCGTGGCGCGGTCGTCACCGGGGGAGGGCGCGGCATCGGCGCCGCGATCGCGCAGGCACTGGCCGAGGCCGGCGCCTCCGTCGTCGTGTCGGCTCGGAGCGCCTCCGAGATCGAAGCGACCGCGGCCTCGCTCCGCGAGAAGGGCGCCGCCGCCTGGGCGGTCGTCTGCGACGTCACCGACGAGGCGAGCGTAAGGCGTCTGGGCGAGGAAGCGCGCCGCCATCTTGGCGCGGTGGATATTCTGGTAAGCAACGCGGGCGATGCGATGTCGGCTCCGCTGGCGAAGATCACGCTGGAGGAGTGGAACCGGATGCTCGCCGTGAACGCCACGGGGACCTTTCTCTGCACGCGCGAATTCGGCCCGGAGATGGCCCTGCGCGGCCGCGGCCGGATCGTGAACGTCGCCTCCACGGCGGGCCTTCATGGAGGGAAGTACATCGCGCCGTACGCTGCGGCGAAGCACGCCGTCATCGGGTTCACCCGCTCGATCGCGCTGGAACTGGCCGAGCGGGGCGTGACCGTGAACGCAGTCTGTCCCGGCTATACCGACACGTCACTCACCGATCGCACCGTGCGGAATGTTGCGACCCGCACCGGCCTTGACCGCACCGCCGCGGTCGCCGCGATCCTCGCCACGGGCGGGCAGGCCCGCCTGGTGACGCCCGAGGAAGTGGCGGCGGAAGTCTGCCGCCTCTGCCTCGACGAGGCGTCCGCGACAACCGGCCAGGCCATTCTCGTCGATGGAGGAAAGACATCCCCATGACCTTCGACATCGTCAATCCGCAGGCGCTCGGCGTCCCGAAGGGGTGGAACAACGGACTGCTCGCCCTCCGCGACGGCCGCATCCTCTTCGTCGCCGGACAGGCCGGCTGGGAAGAAGAGTCCGTGGGGACGCCGCCCGATTTCTCCGGGCAGTTCGCGCACGCGCTCGACCGCGTCCTCGCGATCATCGCCGCGGCCGGCGGCGCGCCGTCCGATCTGGCCAGACTGACGATCTACGTCGTCGATCTCGCCGCCTACCGCGAGAGCCGGAAGGCGATCGGCGCCGTCTGGCGCGAGCGGCTGGGGAAGCACTATCCCGCCGTGGCGCTCCTTGAAGTGAAGGGGCTCGTCGACCGGGGCGCCGTGGTGGAGATGGAAGCGACGGCCGTGATCGGTGGGGGCCGCTAGATGCCGATCCGTCCGAAGTCGTTTCTCTACGCGCACGACGCCGCGACCGGCGTCGCCACGATCACGTTGAATCGTCCCGACCGCTTGAACGCGCTCACCTTCGAGGTGTATGGAGAGCTGCGCGACACGTTTCGCGACCTCGATACCGAGCCGGGCGTGCGCGCCGTGGTGCTGACCGGAGCGGGGAAGGGCTTTTGCTCCGGCGGCGACGTGGAGGACATCATCGGCGCGCTCTTCGCGCGCGATGCGACGGGGCTCCGCGAATTCACCCGGATGACTTGCGACGTGATCGCGAACATTCGCCGCTGCAGGCGGCCCGTGATCGCGGCGCTGAACGGGACCGTGGCGGGAGCCGGCGCCGTGATCGCGACGGCGTGCGACTTCCGCGTGGCGGCGGAGACGGCGAAGATCGCCTATCTCTTCGTGAGGGTCGGTCTCTCCGGAGCCGACATGGGCGCTTCGTGGCTGCTGCCGCGCATCGTCGGACTAGGGCGCGCGACGGAACTCCTGATGACCGGCGACTTCATCGACGCGAAACGCGCGCACGAGATCGGCCTCTACCATCGCGTCGTGCCCGGCGATCAACTCCTGGCCGAGGCGACGATGCTGGCGGCGCGCCTGGCCCGCGGCCCGTCGCCCGCGCTGGCGGTGACGAAGCAGGCGCTCGATCTGGAATTCACCATGACGCTCGACCAGGCTCTCCGCTACGAGGCCGACGCCCAGGCGGAGTTGATGCTCCATTCCAACTTCCGGGAGGCGTACGAAGCCTTCAGGGAGAAGCGCGACGCGAGGTTCACCGAGTGAGCGGCTTCGTGGGGATCTCACCGACGCCGGACGTCCCGCCCATTCGCGCCTTCCTGGAACTCCAGCACCTGGCGATGGCGGGGACGTTTGGCGCTTTCGCGGCGCGCGATCTGGCGCCGCGATCGGAACCGGCCAGCGACGACGCGGCGCGCGTGGAGGCGCGGGCGATCCTGGTGCGTCTGGGCGAGGCGGGTTGGTTCGAGGCGATCCGGCGGCAGGACTGGCGCGGCTGCTGCCTGGCGCGCGAGTCGCTGGGGGCATCCTCGCCGCTGGCGGACGCGGTTTTCGCCCTTCAGGGCCTCGGCACGCTTCCGATCCTCCTGGCCGGTGACACGCGGCTTCGCGAGACGTACGCCGAACCGGCCCTCGCCGGCCATGCGATGTCGGCGTTCGCGATGACCGAGCCGAACGCCGGCTCCGACGTGGCGGCTATCGCCACGACCGCGCGCCGTGACGGCGACGTCTACGTGCTGAACGGCGTGAAGACGTTCATCTCCAATGCCGGCATCGCCGACTTCTACACCGTTTTCGCCTCCACCGACGCTGCAGCGCGGGGGAAGGGGATCACCTGCTTGGTCGTTCCCGCCGATTCGCCGGGACTTCGCTTCGTCAAGGCGCAGGTCCTGTCGTCGCCCCATCCGCTGGGAGAAATCGCGTTCGAGGAGTGCCGCGTGCCGGTGGGAAATCGGCTCGGCGAGGAGGGGCGCGGATTCGGCCTCGGCCTGAAGACGCTCGATCGCCTTCGCGCGACGGTCGGCGCTGCCGCCTGCGGCATGGCGGCGCGAGCGCTGGATGAGGCGCTGCGCTACGCGAAGGAGCGGCGGCAGTTCGGAAAGCCGCTCGCCGAGTTTCAGCTGATCCAGGAGAAACTCGCGCGCATGGCGACTGAACTCACGGCGGCCCGCCTTCTGGTTTATCGCGCGGCCTGGACGGCCGACCAGGGGGCGGAGCGGGTGACCCTGGAGGCGGCGATGGCGAAGTCGTACGCCACCGAGGCTGCTCAGCGGATCATCGACGACGCGGTGCAGATCCTGGGAGGCGCGGGCGTTCTCGCGTCGCACCCGGTCGACCGCCTCTACCGCTCCATCCGCGCGCTGCGGATCTACGAAGGGACGACCGAGATCCAGCACCTTGTCATCGCTGGCGCGCTCTTGCACGGGGATGCGTCGGCGTGAAGGCGGTCTCGATCGGAGGGGGCCCGGCGGGACTCTTCTTCGCGCTCCTGATGAAGAAGCAGGACCCCCGCCACGAAGTCATCGTTTACGAGCGGAACCGGCTCGACGACACGTTCGGCTTCGGCGTCGTCTTCTCCGATGCCACGGAGGCCGCACTGGAGCATGCCGACCCCGAGGTCATCGCCGCCATGGCGGCGCGCTGCCACCGCTGGGACGACATCGAGATCCACTACAAGGGTGAAGTGGTGACCTCGACCGGCCACGGATTCTCGGGCATGTCGCGGAAGACGCTTCTGGCCATCCTGGCCGACCGATGCCGCGAGGTCGGCGTTCAACTCTGCTTCAATCGCGAACTGGCCGATCCGGAGACGCTGAAGGACGCCGACATCCTCCTCGCCGCCGACGGCGTGAACTCTCCCATCCGCGAGCGGTACGAAAAGCACTTCCGCCCCCACATCGACATCCGGCCGAACAAGTTCGTCTGGCTCGGCACGACAAAGCCTTTTCCGGCCTTCACCTTCTACTTCAAGTACGACAGACACGGACTCTGGCGCGTGCACGCCTATCAATACGAACCGGGGATGTCGACGTTCATCGTGGAAGCGCGCGAGGAGACCTGGCGCGCCGCGGGGATGCACCGCGCAAACGAAGCGGCGACGATCGCTTTCTGCCAGCGCCTCTTCGCGGAGGAACTGGCGGGATACCCGCTTCTCTCGAACCGTTCGATCTGGCGAAACTTCCCGACCATCCGGAATGAGCGCTGGTCTTACGGAAATCTGGTCCTCGCGGGGGATGCGGCCCACACGGCGCACTTCTCGGTTGGTTCCGGAACCAAGCTGGCCATGGAGGACGCGATCGCACTGGAGCAGGCATTACGCGATCATGCCGCCATTCCCGATGCGCTGGCTGCCTACGAGGCCGCGCGCCGTCCCGGCGTCGAGAGCCTCCAGCGCGCCGCGGAAGCGAGCCTCCAGTGGTTCGAAGATACCGAGCGCTACATGGACGTGGAGCCGCTGGAGTTCGCCTTCACGCTCCTGACGCGGAGCCTCCGAGTCACGCACGAGAATCTGAAAGTTCGGGATCCGAGGCTGGTCGCCAACGTGGACGAAGGAGTTGCGGCAAGGGCCGCGCTCCAGTCGGGGATCGTGGTCGCGACGGGCCCTGCGCCCCCGCCGCTATTCACGCCGTTTCGCCTTCGCGACCTCGTCCTCGAGAATCGAGTCGCCGTTTCGCCGATGTGCCAGTACTCGGCCACGGACGGGATGCCGACCGACTGGCACCTGGTACACCTGGGGTCCAGGGCCGTGGGGGGGGCGGGTCTGGTCTTCGCGGAGATGACCGACGTCAGTCCGGAGGGGCGCATCTCGCCCGGCTGCACCTGTCTCCACACACCGGAGCACGCGGCGGCGTGGAAGCGGATCGTCGACTTCGTCCACGGGCAGAGCCGCGCCAAGATCGCGATGCAGTTGGGACACGCCGGGCGGAAGGCGGCCACAAAGGTTCCCTGGGACGGCGACGGGGGGGCGCTCACCACGGGCGCGTGGCCGATCATGGCGCCCTCGCCGCTTCCGTACGACCCCCAGAGTCAGGTGCCGCGGGAAATGTCGCGCGCGGACATGGGGAACGTCACCGAGGATTTCGTCCGCGCCGCGCGACACGCCATCGCGGCGGGCTTCGATCTCCTGGAGATCCACATGGCGCATGGCTACCTCCTCGCCACGTATATCTCGCCGCTCACGAACAAGCGGACGGACGAGTACGGGGGATCGTTGGAGAACCGGATGCGGTTCCCTCTCGAGATCTTCGACGCCGTGCGTGCCGTGTGGCCCGCCGAGCGCCCGATGTCGGTGCGAATTTCCGCAGTCGACTGGCATCCCGCGGGGCACCAGCCGGAGGACGCGGTGGAAGTGGCGCGAATGCTGAAGGCGCACGGTTGCGATGTCGTCGACGTCTCGGCGGGTCAGACGGTGTCCGACCAGCGGCCTCAGTACGGTCGGCTCTACCAGACTCCGTTCGCCGATCGAATCCGCCACGAAGTGGGGATCGCCACCATGGCGGTCGGCGCCATCTCTTCCTATGCCGACGTGAACACGATCCTCGCGGCGGGGCGCGCCGACCTCTGTCTCCTGGCGCGCGCGCATCTCTGGGATCCTTACTGGACGCGACACGCCGCGTTCGAACTCGGTCACCGCTTGCCGTGGCCCGATCCCTACGCGTCGCTCGACAACTACAAACCGCGGTTCGTGTGAGGGTCCGACGATGGCGCTGACCTATTCGAGCTATCTGAAAATCGACGAGCTACTCTCGCTGCAGCAGCAAGTCTCCGACGGCCCGGAGCACGACGAGATGCTCTTCATCGTCATTCACCAGGTCTACGAACTCTGGTTCAAGCAGTTCCTTCACGAGATCGACTTCCTGAAGCGGCTCTTGGAGACAGGGGACGTTCCGCGCGCGCTTCACACGATGAAGCGAATCCTCACGATTCTGAAAGTCGCGGTGGCGCAGATCGATATCCTGGAAACCATGACGCCCCTCGAATTCCTCTCCTTCCGCGAACGGCTGGAGTCGGGGAGCGGCTTCCAGTCGTTTCAGTTCCGTGAACTCGAATTCCTCCTCGGCATGAAGCGCCCCGCGGCGCTCGATCGCTACCCGGTGGGGAGCGAGCATCGGGCGCGGTTGGAGCGGCGCCTGGCAGAGCCGACGCTCTGGGATTCGTTCCTCCGGCTCCTGGCGCATCACGGGCACGCGGTGCCGGCCGAGGCACTCTCGCGCGATGTCACGCGCCCCATCGAATTAGTTCCGGCGCTCCACCCCGTCCTGATCCGGATCTACCGCAGCGATCCGATGGCCAGCGTCCTCTGCGAGCGGATGGTCGATCTCGACGAAGGGCTCCAGGAGTGGCGCTACCGCCACGTGAAGATGGTGCAGCGGACGATCGGCACGAAGAAGGGGACGGGCGGATCCGATGGCGCCGCCTACCTCATGACCACGTTGAATCACGCGCTCTTCCCCGATCTCTGGGCGATCCGCACGGAACTCTGATGCCGCCGCGCCCCCTGACCGTCGCCGATCTGGCGCTTTCCCCGAATCCGCTCGCCGCGTCGTATTCGCGTTTTCGCGTGGCGGAACGACTCCTGCTGACGGGCCACTCGCATCAGGCGTGGCCCGACTGCGGTCTCGAGGGGCAGATCGAGGCATGGAACGACGCGGCGGAGCTGGCGGATGAGAAGTGGGGCAGGGCCATGGAGAAGGCGAACATCGTGCGCCGCGGTTACGCGCGCCTTCTGGGGGTCACGTCCGGGGAGATCGCGCTCGGCCAGAATACGCATGAACTGGTGACGCGCTTCCTCTCGGCGCTGCCGCTCGATCTGCGTCCGCGACTGGTCACGACCGATGGAGAATTTCACACCATTCGGCGCCAGATGGATCGACTGGCGGAAGCCGGCCGCCTGGAGATCGCGCGCGTCGCGGCCGACCCGGTGGCGACGCTAGCCGAGCGCCTCGCCGCGGCCGTGGACTCGCGAACCGCGGCCGTGCTCGTTTCGTCGGTCCTCTTCGGAACGGCTCGCATCGTCCGGAATCTCAGCGCATTGGCGGAAGCCTGCCGCCGCTCCGGCGCCGAGCTCCTCGTGGATGCCTATCACCAGGTGAATGTCGTACCGGTCGATCTCGCGCACGACGGGCTCACCGCCGCGTTCGTGGTGGGAGGCGGCTACAAGTACTGCCAGCTGGGGGAAGGGGTCGCGTTCCTCCGCGTTCCCCCCGGGCGCGACGATCTGCGGCCGGTCCTTACCGGCTGGTACAGCGAATTCGCCCGGCTGACGCAGCGCAGCGCCGGAGAGGTGCCGTACGGGGAAGGCCCGGCCCGCTGGGCCGGCGCCACATACGACCCGACCAGCCACTACCGCGCCGCGCGCGTCTTCGCGTTCTTTGAGGAGCAGGGGCTGACGGCGGAGCTGCTCCGAGAGATCAACCAGCATCAGGTGGGAGTGCTGGCGCGCGCGTTCGACGCGCTCGATCTCGATCCCGCCGAGATCGAGCGGGACCGCGCCGTTTCCCTCAGGGAGATTGGTGGTTTTCTCGCGCTTCGCTCCCCGAAGGCCGGAGCGCTCCGTGAGGCGCTCCGGGAGCGGGGCGTTCTGACCGATCACCGCGGCAATCTGCTCCGACTGGGACCGGCCCCCTATCTGAGCGAGGAACAGCTGCGCTCCGCGATCTCGGCGCTGGGAGAATCGGTGCGCGGAGGCCCGCGGCAGTGAATCCGCCCTCGACGGACATCTTGAAGCGACTGGAGACCCTCGAACCGCTCTCCCGCCGCCTGGAGCCGGGGGCCGACGAGCGCGCCGAGCTCGCGCGCCAGGTATTCGAGCACGCCGAGCGGGCGATCGCGCGTTACGAGCGCGGCCCCGCGTATCGGCCGCCGGTGCTGAACGATGCGTCGTGGCTGGAGGAGGCGCCGATAGGGGAGGATCCCATCGGATTCGAGCGAGCGCTCGACCTCCACGATCGGCACGTTGATGGAATCGGGCACAACACATCGGCTCCGGGATTCTACGGTTACATTCCGGGCGGCAATCTCTACCACTCCGCGCTCGCCGAGTTCTTGGCAGCGGCCTCCAATCGTTTCAGCGGCCGGCTCGTGGCGGGTCCCGGCGCCGTGCGAGTCGAAAACCAGGTTATCCGCTGGCTCTCCACGATCGTCGGCTACCCCTCCGGCGCGTTCGGAAGTCTCACCTCGGGGGGGAGCCTGGCGAATCTGGGGGCGATCGTGGCGGCGCGGGAGGCGGCCGGGCTCAGGAGCCGCGACATCCAGCAGGCCGTCGTCTACCTCACGGTGCATGCGCACCACTGCGTCGACAAGGCGCTGCGGATCGCCGGCCTTGAGGAATCGGTCGTGCGCCGCGTGCCGGTGGATGAACGCTACCGGCTTCGCCCGGAAGTGCTCGAGACCATGATCGCGGATGATCGCCGATCGGGATTACGCCCGTTTCTCGTCGTGGCGAGCGCCGGGACCACCGATACCGGCGCCGTCGATCCGCTGGAAGCGACCGCCGAGATCGCCGCGCGCGCCGGAGCCTGGTTCCATGTCGATGCCGCCTATGGCGGGCTCTTCGCGCTCTGCGGCGAGGGGAGAGACGTGCTGCGCGGAATGGGCCGGTCCGATTCCCTGGTCCTCGATCCGCACAAGGCCTTGCTCGTGCCGTTCGGCTGTGGAGCGCTCCTGGTTCGGGACGGACGCGTTCTTCGCCAAGCGAACGCGTTCGAGGCGAACTACATCCCCGAGCATCCATCCGACGATGACGAGCCGAGTCCCATGGATACCTCGCTAGAACTGTCGAGGCCGTTTCGCGCGCTTCGGCTCTGGCTGCCGCTCCAGGCGCTCGGCGTCGCGCCGTTCGCCGCGGCGTTGGAGGAGCGGATGCTTCTGGCTCGTCACGCGTACGCACGCTTCGCATTGCTTCCCGAGATCGAGATGGGCCCGGCTCCGGATCTCTCGACATTCGTCTTCCGGTTCCGGTCCCGGCGGGGCGACGCGGACGCGTTCAATGCGGCGCTCGAGCAGACGCTGATGCGTGATGGCCGGGTACTGCTTTCCTCGACCCTGCTGAACGGAAGACGCTACCTGCGATTCGCGGTTCTCTCCCTCCGGACGCACCGGGACGCCGTGGAAGCGGCGGTGGAGATCGTGGGGGAGGCCGCCGCAACGCTCGGTGAGGGTTGAGGGGCGGCGCGGCTCTACGGCGCGGCGATGGTCCGAAAGCGAGAGATCGCGCGAATCTCCCGCACGGTGGCGCAATCTTAATGAGATAGGACTGCCTCGCCGCCGCTGACCCTCGGAGAATGACATGAACTTCCTTCGACTCTCGCTCCTGACCGCCGCGGCCGCCTCCCTGGGTATGGTCGCTTCCGCCGACGCCTCCCCGAGAGGGGGCGCCAAACCGGCTCCCCGAACGGTCCACGACTTCAGCGCCGTGACGATCGACGGCGTCGCGCAGCCCCTGTCCGCCTACAAGGGGAAAGCCATCCTGATCGTGAACACCGCCTCGAAATGCGGCTACACGCCGCAGTACGAGGGGTTGGAAGCGCTCTACCAGAAGTATCGCGAGCGAGTACTCGTCGTGCTTGGATTTCCGGCCAACAACTTCATGGGGCAGGAGCCCGGGACCAACGCCGAGATCAAGTCCTTCTGCAGCACGAAGTACCAGACCACCTTTCCCCTCTTCGCGAAGATCAGTGTGAAGGGGAAGGAGATTTCCCCCCTTTACGCCTACCTGACCCGCGATTCGGGCTTCAAGGGCGACGTCTCGTGGAACTTCAACAAGTTCCTCGTGGGACCCGACGGCAAGGTCGTGGCGCGCTTCGGCTCGGGCACCGACCCGCTGGCGAAGGAACTCACGACAAAGCTGGAGTCGGTGCTTCCCGGCAAGAGCTCTTCCTGAGGGGCTCCGCCGGCGCCTGACCTAACGGGTGCGCACCACCGCGTCCAGGTACGTCCGGACCGCCTGATACTGGCTGTCGGCGTCGAGTCCCGCCTCCTCCAGGACCGCCGCTCCCTGTCCGCTCCCGAGGAAGTGTCCCTTCTGATACGGGTGGAGGGTCGCCGCCCGTCCGCGCTCGGAGCGGATCCACCGGTACATGGTCGCCATGGTGAAGCCGGTGATCCCCATCGCGTCGCGCGTACGCTTCTCGGGGAAGATCCGCTCCCGCTCCTCCGCGGGGAGAGCGTCGAAGAGTTCCGCGCTCGCGACGTAATAGACGTCCAGATCGATTCCTTCCCGTTCCATACGCGGGAGGACCTGCGACACGAACTCCAGCGTGACGGCGCTCTCCTGGAGCACGATCACACCGTCCGGCGCGCCCTTTCCCTTGGAAGCTTTTAGGCGATAGACCCCGCTTCGCGCTGCGGTAACGGGAGCAAGCCCCGCCTTCACGCGATCGGGGACGATCTCGTTAGGGCGCGTCACGAAGGCAGCGATCATCGCCGGCCGCTGCGACAGCGCGGCCGTGAAGAGGGTGTAGATCTCGGCCGGATCCCAAGGGGTCAACGTCACGGCCGTCCGCGGCGGGAAATTCTCCTGAAGCAACTGCAGCGCCTGCGGATCGGCATGGGTCGGGCCGTCCTCCCCCGTCTTCAGTCCCGCGTGCGCGCAGACGAGGAGCATCGGACGGTATGCCGAGCCGTCCACCGAGGCCCGCGCCTGCTGCCCGATGGCGTGGAGCCGGGAGGCGATGTGGCCCAGCGGGGCCAGGAACGCGGCATAGGACGATGCGACCCCGATGTGATGTCCGAAGGCGCCGAGTCCCGAGCAGACGCCCGCCGTGGCGTCCTCGCAGATGCCTCCGACCGAGAGGAGGCGCGAGTCGGGATTGTTCACCGCGTGATAGAAGCCGGGTGGGAAGCCCTCGGCGGCCATGTTCACGCTGGTCGATCCGAGGAGATCGGCCGCCGCGACGAGGAGCGCACCACCGCTCGCCTGGTTGTAGTGCTCAAGGACTCGTCCGAGCTCGCCCCGGAGCGTGGTCACGGTTCCCGGGGTGAGACGGAGCGTTTCCGGGATCTCCGCCCCCTGCGACTTCGCCGCTTCGTAGACGGCGGCGATGTTTGGCGCGGCGGGACGGGGAGAGCGCGCGCGGCGGTCGAGCCGCGTCCTCGCGTCGCGCAGGCGGGCCGCGAAGAAGCGGATCATCGCTCCGCGCCGCTCCACCTCGCCCCGGATGATGCCGAGCGATTCCCAGAAGCAGGTCTCCATCACGCCGCTGCCGTCGTCCCCGCTGCAGCGCTTCTTCTCGATGTCGCAACATGTGGGGAGTTCGACCGGGCGTTTCTCCAGCAGCGGTTCGAGCGCCGCATGGAAACCGGCCGAGCAGAGGGCGTGGCCGGCGCCGTGGGAAGCGCGTCCTTCGATGCCGTACTTCCATCCCTTCACGGTGCGGTAGACGATCGCGGTCGGCTGGCCGTTGCCGAAGTGCGTGGCCGCGTGTTGTGCCGCCACCACGTGCGTGATGTCGTGTCCCGCGGCCACGTAGACGACGTTCCAGTCGTGGAGATAGGCGAGTTCGATCGGATTCCACTGAACGTACTCGCCCGGCGTTCCGTCGTCGCGGCAGACCCGGTTCGAATCGATCGAAGCCTGGTTCCAGTCGACGTGGAGGAGGAGATTGTCGAGCGAGGCGGTCCCGGCGGCGGCCAGCGCCTCCGCGACGCGGCCCGGCGTGAGCCCCCCTTCACCCTCGACCACGTGGACGCGTGGGGCGTCGGTTCCGTAGACATCGCGCGCTCCCCAGGCGTAGCCGAGGGAGGAGGCGAGGCCGACGCCCGACGCGCCGGTCGCGAGCTTTACGAACGGCGTGGCGGGCGTCGGATGGCCGTCGAGCGACTTCGCGGCGAAGCGAATCGCGAGCGGCGTGCGCGTCGCGGGGTTCCGTCGGAAGCCGAGGAGATCCTCGAGATGGAGCCGCTGGCTCGCTTCCTCGGGGAGGAGGTCGGGAGCGCCGAGGCGCAGGATCTCGTCGCGCAGCGCCCATAGCGCGTAGAGGCCGAGCGCCTTGTGCCCGGCGGCGTAGGAAAGGATGTCGGCATCCTCGCGCCCCGGGGAGCGGACGTCGTAGTCCATGCCGTCGAAGAGGAGCGCCGCGGCGAACCTCCCCGAGGAGATCGACCCGCCCGGATGTCCCGACATCGGGACGTAGTTGTAGAGCACGGCGCAGAGCGAGCGATAGACGAGGTCGAATTCTTCGAAAAAGTTCAGCTCGGAGGGCGAAAGAGGCGTGCCGGCGTCGCGAAGGACGTCGGCGGCCTCGATGTAACGGCCGCGGCGGCCGGTGAGCGAGAAGGCCATGACGATACCTCCCTGTAATCGCGCGATGGGCGCGATCGGGCCATCGAACAATCAGGAGTTGCTGTTCCCTAGTATCGAGAGGTCGCGGAGTGGAATCAACGTGGCCGGAGGTAGTAGGGAGGGTGGTACGGCGTGCCTCCGAGGGAGAACGTAATTCCGCGCCCGATCGGGCGCCGCGGGGGTGTGTGCCTCAGCGCCAGAGGTGGATCTGGGTGAAGATATCGGCTCCGGCCCGGCCGGTGGCGGGGAAGAGCGCGCGGCCGCGCAGGTCGAGGGTGATCCCCGTGTAGGGCGTCACCTGTACTCCGGCGCTGAGGCGGAACGCGTGATCGTCCTTCACATCGGTATCGGGGTCGGCCCAGTCCTGAGCCAGGAGGACGTTCACGCCGTTTCCCGCGCGCCAGTCGAGCTCCTGCCAGAAGGCGCGGCGGAAGGTCTCGCGTCCGCTCGTCCGCTCCCAGCGTCCCCAGTCGTACTCCGCCTGGTAGGTGAGCGGCAACGAGCGGCAGTAGAACCACGGGTTCAGCACGCCGTGGAGGGCGAAACTGGTGGCGTCTCCCCCTTCGGCGGGCGGCCTGCGGTGGAGGAGCGTGCTCGCGCCGGCGCTCCAGCCGAGTTCTCGGTAGCCGAGATTCACCGCCATGCCGTGCGTGCCGTCGGTGTCGAAGATATCGAAGGCCGACGGGAGCCGCGTCACGGCGGTGCTCTGGAACCAAGAGGCGTTCACGTAGGGGTAATTGGGATTGAAACCGGCCTCGACGCCAGTGACGCGCGCTTCGGGAACCGAGCCGTCCTGCTCGAACGTCCTCCGCGTCTGCGCGGTGTGATCGTCGATACGAAGTCCGAACTGAGGGACGAAGCGCCCCGCCTTCACGTAGGCGTTCCCCGGCGCCTCGTGGAGGAGCAGGAATCCCTCGCGGAGATAGGGAGTCCGCGGGTCGTCGACCGTGTCCGAGAGGCCGGTGGACCGTCCTCGCGCGCCGACATTGCCGAGGAACGTGACGTGCTCCACCGGGTGGACCGCCATCGCCACATCCGCCTGCATGGGGAAGAAGAGCGCCCCCTGCGCGACGAGGAGCGCCAGTCGGAGGTCCCAGCTCACGCGGAGAAGCGGATCGGCGTTCAGGGGACCGAATCGCCCGCGCGTCGGCGCGTAGCGCGAAGAGCCGCCGGCGGGGCCGCCGAGCGCGTATCGGTCGTGCGCCGCGAAGCGCGGATTCTTGGATGACTCAAAGTCAGGCGGTCCCTCGGGAAGGCTGTCGGTGAAGGTCGTCGCCCGGTCCTTCCGCCAGAGGAATTTCCCGATCCACGAGTCCCAGTCCTGCGTGGGGCGCGGATTCGTGGCGATCATCGGCAGGGTCGCGCTCCCGAAGAAGCGCCCCGCCGCCGTCCGCATGCCGCCCCCCGCGGGATCGACATGGCAGCTCTGGCACGACATGGTGCACTTGCGGTCGAAGACGGGCGGATTCTTCCAGAGGTTGGGCCGCAGATGGCAATTGTCGCAGGTGCGTCCTTCACGCGCGGAGTAGAGCGGCGTCGCGCCGAGGGCGCCCGGAAAGAAGGCGAGCGCGAAGAACGCGACGAGCGCGGAGGCCGCCGCGATTCGGAAGGACCCCGCGAGTCCGGAGCGTCCTGCCGCGGTCACGGATTGCATGGAGACTGCGCCCCCTGCGCGATCCAGCGGCTCAGGATCAATTTCTCGCGTTCGGTCAGTCGGGGGAGCGCGCCCGGAGGCATGGAGCCTCCGTCAACCGACGTGCTGAGAATTCCTGCGAGATCGGCGACGATTCCCGCGCAGGAGGAGTAGTTACGGTCATCGCCCCCCGGCTCCGATTCCGACTCGCCCCCGCCGCCGTGGCAGCCTACGCACTTCGCAGCGAGAATCGCCTTCGCCTGCTCGTAGGTCGGCGTGAGGGGCGCGGCGAGCGGGTCGGCCAAGCCGAGGGTCTTCTCCCCGGCGCCGCACGAGACGATCGATGCGGACGCAGCGAGGAGCGCGGCGGCCGCGAACGAGTAACCAGTCCTGGATGGGCGACGGGTCATCGGCTACCCCATGTGGGCGATGATGTTGTCTCCGAATTCACTGCACTTCACCTCGGTCGCACCCGGCATGAGGCGGGCGAAATCGTACGTGACCCGCTTGCTGCCGATGGCGCCGTCCATCCCCTTGATGATCAGGTCGGCCGCCTCGTTCCAGCCGAGATAGCGGAGCATCATCTCGCCGGAGAGAATCACCGATCCCGGGTTCACCTTGTCGAGGTTGGCGTACTTCGGCGCGGTGCCGTGCGTCGCTTCGAAGACGGCGTGGCCGGTGATGTAATTGATGTTGCCGCCCGGCGCGATACCGATCCCTCCCACCTGCGCGGCCAGCGCGTCGGAGAGGTAGTCACCGTTCAGATTGAGCGTCGCGATCACGTCGATCTCGTCGGGGCGAGTCAAGACTTGTTGAAGCGTGATGTCGGCGATCGCGTCCTTGATGAGCACCTTGCCGGATGCGAGCGCTGCCTTCTGTTCCTGGTTCGCGGCCTCCTCGCCCTTCGCCGCGCGCGTCCGCTCCCACTGATCCCACGTGTAGACCTGGCCGGCGAACTCCCGCTCGGCCAGCGCGTACCCCCAGTTCCGGAACGCCCCCTCGGTGTACTTCATGATGTTTCCCTTGTGGACGATCGTGACACTCTTCCGCTTCTGAGTCACGGCATAGGCGATAGCGGCGCGGATGAGCCGTTCGCTGCCGTCGCGCGAGACCGGCTTGAAACCGATGGCCGTGCTCTCGGGGAAGCGCACCTTCTTGTAGCTCGAAGGGAACGTGGTCTTCAGAAATTCGAGGACCTTCCGGACGTCTTCCGATCCCTCGGCGAATTCGATTCCCGCATAGATGTCCTCCGTGTTCTCGCGAAAGATCACCATGTCCACCTTCTCCGGCGCGCGGACCGGGGAGGGGACCCCCTGGAACCAGCGAACGGGACGGAGGCAGACATAGAGGTCGAGGATCTGGCGGAGCGCGACGTTCAGCGAGCGGATGCCGCCGCCGATCGGCGTCGTGAGGGGCCCCTTGATGCCGACCAGGTAGCCGCGGAACGCGTCGAGCGTGGCATCGGGGAGCCAGCTTCCGGTCGCGTCAAACGCCTTCTGACCGGCCAGCACCTCGTGCCAGGCGATCTTCCGTTCGCCCTTGTAGGCCTTCTCGACCGCGGCATCGAACACGCGGACCGAGGCGCGCCAGATGTCGGGGCCGGTTCCGTCGCCTTCGATGAACGGGATCACGGGGTGACTCGGCACAGTCATCTTGCCGTCGCGTAGGGTGATGGCTTCGCCTTGGGCGACATTCATCGTTCAGTCTCCTTCTGCCGCGCGGGGCGCGCGGCTCAAGATGCCTCCCACCGGGCATCGTCGGGATGGAGTCGCCGGGACGCCGGGTAGGGATAGATGTCGGGCATCACGCCCTGGCGATGCAGGTCCTGCATCCGTCGCCAGAAGGCGGGCTCCAGAAGCTCGCGGTGCGCCGCTAGAAACGACTCCAGCAGTTCGCCGCGCAGGCCCAGGAATGCCCGGAACTCCTCCGGAAAGATGTCGTGCTCCCCCACAAAATACCACGGTTCGAGCGCCACTTCCTCCTCCGTCGTGGTAGCCGAAGGGAGGTCTCGAAATCTGCAGTCGGTCAGCAGGCAGAGCTCGTCGTAGTCGTAGAAGATGACGCGGCCGTGCCGCGACACGCCGAAATTCTTGAGCAGCATGTCGCCGGGAAAGATGTTCGTCGCCGCCAGGTCCCGTATGACCTGTCCGTAGTCGAGGACCGCCGCGCGCGCATCCATGGGAGGCGCGTCCAGCAGATAGACGTCGAGAGGGATGAGCCGGCGCTCGGTGTAGAGATGCCGCAGGACGACCGTCTCCTCGCGCAACTCCACGGACTCCGACGCGGCGGTCGTGAGTTCCGCCAGGAGATCCGGCGTGAAGCGCGCGCGCGGAAATTCGAGATGCTCGAATTCCTGTGCGTCGACCAGGCGTCCGGCACGATCGTGCCGGAAGACAAGGCGGTACTTCTCGCGAACCTCCGCGTGGGTGACCGTTTTCGGCGGGAGAAAGCGATCGCGGATCACCTTGAACACCACGTCGAATCCCGGCAGCGCGAAGACGACCATGACGAGCCCCCGTTGCCCCACCGCGACGTGGAACGGCTCCGTGGTGGTCGCCAGGTGATGGAGGAGCGAGCGATAGAGCTCGGTCTTGGCGTGACGGTGGAATCCGAGGGCGCTCCAGAGGTCGGCGATCGGCTTCCGGGGGAGGATCGAGGCGAGGAAGTCGACCATCTCCTTCACGCGATCGAGCTCGACGAAGAAGTAGGTGTGCGCGAAACTGAAGATGACGCTGAACTCGTCCTCGGTGAAGAGGGCGGCGTCGAGGAGGATCGCTCCTCCTGGATTCCGGAGTGCCAGGAGGAGCGGGATTCGCCCGTCGCGCGTGTGGACCTGACCGGCCAGGTAGGAGCCCTTTCCTCGGAAGAAGGGGGCGCGGACCATCTCGATCGCCTCGACGTCTCCCGGCTGGACCTGGGCCGCAAGGGCCGCGGCGACCCGCGCGGCGTCTCCCGGGAGGTCATCCCACGGAATGGTGAAACCGGTCTCGCGGAGCGCGCGCTGCAGCACTTCGTCGAGCGTTCCCTCCCGCCGGTGGAGTGCCGTGAAGCTCCACGGGGGAGCGTAACGGGGGGGCGACGTCTCGGCCCGGACGAATTCGACGAGCGGGTCGACTCCCACCGTATGAAAGACGCGGCGGACATTCGAATTGAAGAATGTCTCTGCCAGTTCCCGTTCCGGATGAAGCGCGATCCGGCGTTCGAAGACCAAGCGGATTACGGCCCACGTCTCCTGCCCGGCGGCGTGCTCGCCGAGAAGATCGCGGACGGCGGTCACCGAGCGGACCACGAAGCCCCCATAGAGATCGAGGCGGTGTTTCGCGTCGCGCTGAATGGCGGGCCAGTCGCTCCGTTCAAAGTGGCTCTGGGCTTCGCGTGTCAGGGCGCGGAATCGAGTCAGGTACTGCTCGAAGCCGTCGGCGATGAGTTCAGCGCCGGTCGCGGCGAGTTCGGCTCTCTCGGCGGTATCGCGGTCGCGTTCCATGGGGAGCGCCAGTGTAGCCGAGACGGAGATTCTCCGCGACCGGCTCGACGCCGGCTCGGCGCCGGCCCAACACGGCTCCGACGCTCCACCCATGTTATGCTCCGCCCCGACGCGGCCCCCTCCAACTCTAGGGACAGCGCCTGCGCCCGGAGCCTGCGTCAGCCAACCCCCATGGAGGAAGAGAACATGGTTCCGATTCCGTCGCTCTGGCTTCCGATCCTGGTCTCCGCCGTCGTCGTCTTCATCCTCAGCGCCATCCTCCACATGGTTCTTCCGTTTCACCGCAACGACTTCAAGAAAATCGCGAAGGAAGACCAGCTTCTGGACGCCCTCCGGAGTCTGGATATCCCGCCGGGGGACTACATGGTCCCCTGCGGCACCACGCCCGAGGTATGCAAGGATCCCGCCTTCGTCGCAAAAATGGCGAAGGGACCGATCGTCATGATGACCGTCTTGAAGGGCGGGCCGATGTCGATGGGGAAGGAACTCTTCCAGTGGTTCCTCTTCACCGTCGCGGTGGCGATCGTGGCCGCCTACATCACCGGGCATGCGCTGGGAGCCGGCGCCGATTACCGGCAGGTGTTTCGGTACGCCGGCTGCGTCTCCTTCGTCGCCTACGGATTCGGGCTGATTCCGGATTCGATCTGGTACAAGCGGAGCTGGGTGACGACGTGGAAGTGCGTGGCGGACGCGCTCATCTACGCCCTCTTCAGCGCGGGCGTCTTCGGCTGGCTCTGGCCCAAGATGTGATCGCGGCAGGCTGAGTAGAAGATCTATCGCTGATTCGGCGCCGGCTGGGGCACTCCGCCCAGCCGGCGCCGTCGTCTCCGCTGCTCCGTGCCTACTCCAATCGTGCCACCCCACCGGCGCGTTCCGCCTCCCTCCGGACCAGGAGGGCACGACGCGAAAACGTGATTGAATCCCTATTCAAACTTCGACCGGCTGTTCTGGGATTCGTGGAGGCTTCCCATGCCACACGCCCTCGCCATCGCCGCCCATTCGCCGCGCATCCGCGCCAAGCGGGAACGCCGTCGCGAGGAGATCCTCCGCGCGGCCCTCCGCGCGTTCCGGGAACACGGCTATCACCAGACGACGCTAGACGACATCGCCATCAGGCTCGACGTCCGAAAGAGCGCCCTCTACCACTACTTTCCCGACAAGGAATCGATTCTCTACGAGTGCCACCGCGAATCGCTGGGGGAACTCGAGCGGATCGTGGCCGAGGCGCGCGCGCTGGCGACACCACGCGAGCGGCTGCGGCATGTCATCCGGGAACACGTTCGAGTCATGACAGACACGCTTGAGGGATCGCCGCTCGCGTTCGAAGTGACCGCGCTCTCCCCGCAGCGCCAGGAGAAGATCATCGAGGCGCGCGACCAGTACGAGCGAGACCTCCGGCGGATCGTGGAACAGGGGATTCGGGACGGCGAGTTCCGCCGCGTCGACTCGAAGGTCGCCGCCTTCGCCATGCTCGGCGCGATCAACTGGATCGCGCGCTGGTACCGGCCGGAAGGAACTCTCCAGGCCGACACGCTCGGCGCGCAGTTCGCGGACCATCTGCTCGACGGCCTCGGCGCCGTCGGCGCTGCGGGGCGGACGCGCACGGGGCGGACCGCCTCGCGGCGCACGCCAAGGAAGGAGCGTCCATGAAGGCAATCCGGCTCGTCGCGGTAGGGGAGCCTCTGGAACTGCAGGAGGTGCCGGTCCCGGTCCCTGGGGAAGGGCAGGTCGTCGTGAAGGTGGCCGGGTGCGGCGTCTGCCATACCGACATCGGCTTCTGGCGCGACGGAGTTCCCACGCGTCACACGCTCCCGCTCACGCTCGGGCACGAAGTGAGCGGCGTCGTCACCGCTTCGGGGGCAGCCTATCGCCATCTCGTCGGGAAGGAAGTGATTGTCCCCTCGGTCATCCCCTGCGGCGGGTGCGACCTCTGCAAGGCGGGCCGCGGGAACGCCTGCAGGAAACAGCTCATGCCGGGGAATGACATGGACGGAGGATTCGCCGACTTCCTGGCCGTCCCGGGGCTTGGGATCTGCACGGTGGAGGATTGCGGCGAGTACGACCTGGCCGATCTGTCGGTCATCGCCGATGCCGTCACGACTCCCTACCAGGCGGCGGTGCGAAGCGGACTTGCGGCCGGGGATCTTGCGGTCGTGATCGGCGCCGGAGGCGTCGGCGGCTATGCCGTCCAGACCGCCGCCGCTCTCGGCGCACGTGTCGTGGCAATCGACGTCGACGACGCGAAACTGGCGGCCATCGCTCCGTACGGTGCGTCGCTGACGCTCAACTCCAAGAGTT
>JANNMC010000273.1:0-7242 GCA_031397435.1 Candidatus Eiseniibacteriota bacterium | reverse complement strand
GTGGCAGCCCAGCGTGAGCGGGCGCGAGCCCCGTGTAGCTTCGACGCAAAGGTGTGACTCACATGCGAGAGATTTCCGAGGTTGCGTGTCTAATGCTTGACTGGTACGTGGCGATCTTGCACCACGAAGACGAGGCGGTTGCGGTGTCGGCCAGTGTCTAATTTGGCCGACGATTCGCGGGTCGCCGGGGAGACGATCCTCTACCGTCTCTTCGACGTCGGATACGGCGTCCAGCTCGACAAGGCCTTCGATCTGCTCTCCTCGAGCGTGCCGGAGCGTGCGAAACCCACGCGGGGTGATGCACGAGCCCTGCAGATTCAGAACCCGCCGGTCACCGTCTCCCTGGGGACGGAATCGATCGGGATAGGGGATCGGGTCCAGTCCGTTGAGATCTCCGCGAGCATCTTCGACTTCGGGGTCGTCTCACTTCGGGCGCGCCTGGCGGCGCCGCCGGTCGACTGGGAGGGATTCGTGGCGTTCGGGATCGCGGCCGGGGCGAGCCGCGCGTGGGGGCTGTTCACGGGCTACCGCGATCGTCTCCTCGAACGAATCCATTCCGCCATCGAGCGCCCGGAGACCGCCTCGGTCACCGAGGAGTACGTCATCTACCGCGTCTACAAGTTAGAGACGTCAGGCGGTCAGCCGATCCCGCCCGCCGAGCTGACTGACGAAGGCATCGCTCGGCTCCTCGTGGGCGAAGTCCGCCCCCTCGCCGAGGGGGCTCGGCGTGAGCTTCTCTCGCCGCGCTTTTCCTACTTCGACGACGACCTCGCCGTCGTGACGTGGAACGCCGCGCTCGTCGTGGAACCGGAGCTCGAAGACCGCGACGTCCAGTACGTCCTTGAGTTCGCGAACGCCCAACTCCTCGAGCTGCGTTACTACGACTCGCTCCTCGACGACGAGCTGCCGCAAACCTACGACGAGATCGCCGCCGCCCGCGGCCGGTTCCGCATTCTGGGGCGGAGGTTCAGCCGCCTCCTGGAGCTTCTACAGAACCGCGTCGCGGACGCCACCGAAGCGGTCGAGCGGGTCGACAACTCCCTCAAGGTGACCGATGACGTCTTCTTGGCTCGGATCTACAGCACGGCGGTGGAGACATTCCGGGGTCCGACGTGGCGCCGGGGAATCGACAGGAAGGTCGCCATCATTCGGGACGCTTACGCCATGCTGAACGCCGAAGCACAGGCGCGCCGGACCGAAGTGATGGAGCTCACGATCATTGCCCTCATTGCCGTGGAAATCGTGTTCGCGCTCCTGAGGCCCTGAACGGACCGGGCGCGGGGACACTAGGCCATGGCGCCGCGCGCTCACCGTGTGACGAGAGAACTCACTCCCTGCACTCCTGAACTTGCCTCCATGCTGCCTGCAGGCCACGCGCGGCAATCTGTTGTTCAAGTTCGGCGCTCTGGATCGCATCGGGCGATGTGCTCAGCATGGAGCGAACATCATGCGTCAGGCGCGGCTGGCCATAAATGATGACCGCCACGCTCCCGCTGACCATGTAGGCCGCGCCCAGTGCGTTAAAGCGCCGCGTGAACATCAGAAAGAGGTTAGCCTCGTGCATACAGGAAGAACTCGCGAACGGCGCGCCGGACTATTCCGTCGCTCCACTCCGGGTGCTGCGCGAGCAACGCCGCCATCTTCAGTTGGCGTGCTGAATGATACAGTCGTTCGGCCGCCCTCAATTTCTGCGTCGGCGACATCGCCTGCACGATCCGTTGCGCTTCGTTGTTCATGGTGGTGGTCTTTCTCTAGTTGATTCGTTTGGTAACTTCACTTCGCCGTGGCATCCCATCGAGCGGCGGAGCTAGTTCCTTCATGGGTGGAGTTTGACTGCCTGGGAGCCCCGAGTCAGCAATCGGGGTAAGCGCACCGGTTGTTTGCTAAACTCCCGATCATGAGAAAAAGCATGCGCCATCGTCTCACTTCTACCGCCCGCTGCCTCACGTTATCAGCCTTCGCCCTGACCTCGCTCCTCGGATCCGCCCGTGCCTCCTCCTCCTCCGATCTCGCCATCCTGAGCGAGGAATTCTGGCAGGGCAGTCTCGAGGCGAGTCCAACCTTCGCCACAAGCGTGGGGGACCCGCGCTACGACGATCGGCTCACCGACATCTCTCCCGCGGGCGTCGCCAGGGAAGCCGCCAGGCTCCAGGGCGTTCTCCTACGGGCGCGGGCAATCCCCGACGCGGCGTTGTCGGAGATGGACCGCCTCACGCGCACCGCGCTGATCACTGAACTCGAGAACCAGCTCGCACAGATCTCGTGCCGTTTCGAGGAGTGGGTCGTGGACCCGCTGGGCGGGCCACAGGTCATGCTGATGAGCTTGCCGGATTACACGATCATCGAGACGCCGAAGGATGCCGCCAAGTTCGTGAAACGGATCGGGGCTTCAGGGCGCTACCTCGATACCCATGTCGCCAATCTCGAGGCGGGCCTTTCAAAGGGCAGGGTCGCGAGCCGGGCCGCCGTCCAGAAGACGATCGAGCAGCTGGAGCGCCTCGCGAAGACCCCGGATGAGAGCCTAACCGTGTGGAAGCCGGCCTTGGCGGAACATTCTGGCTGGACATCGGCGGAGCGCGCGCAATTCTCGAAGGACCTACGCGCCGCGATCGCGACGACGTTCCGACCGGCCCTCGCCCGCTATCAGGCGCTCCTGTCGACGCGGGTGCTGGCGGCCTCGCGCTCTCCCGAAAAGGCCGGCCTCGCGTCTTTGCCCGGAGGAATCGATTGCTATCGAAGCATGATCCGCGCGCACACATCTCTCGATCTGGATCCTCGCGAGCTGCACCAGATCGGCCTCAGCGAGGTCGCCAAGTTTCGGCATGATCTCGCCGAGCTGGGCCAGAGCGTCCTGGGCACCTCCGACGTCGCCGAGATCCAGAAGCGCCTCCGCGATTCTCCCGAGACGCACTTCAAGACCTCGGCCGAGGTGGAGTCGAAAGCGCGGGAGACGCTAACGCGCGCGCAGGCCATCGTGCCGCTCTGGTTCGGACGGGTTCAACCGAAGGCGCCCTGCGAGGTCAAGGTGATGGGGATGCATGAGGCGCCCTACTCCACGATCGCCTACTATCGCCAGCCCTCCGCGGACGGGAGGCGTCCCGGCACCTACATGATCAACACCTACCTTCCCGAGACGCGGCCGCGATACGAGGCGGAGGCGCTCGCCTTCCACGAAGCCGTTCCGGGCCACCATCTCCAGATCGCTGTCGCGCAGGAGCTGTCGGACGTTCCGGAGTTCCGGAAGCACATGGGGGTGACCGCGTTTGTCGAGGGATGGGGGCTCTACGCGGAGCGGCTCTCCGACGAGATGGGGCTCTACTCCACTCCTCTCGACCGTCTCGGCATGCTCTCGTTCGACGCCTGGCGCTCCTGCCGTCTCGTCGTCGACACCGGCCTGCACGCCGACGGCTGGAGCCGGCAGCAGGCCATCGACTACATGACCGAGAACAGCCTTCTTGCCGAGAACAACATCGCGAACGAGGTCGATCGGTACCTGACGTGGCCGGGACAGGCGCTCGCGTACAAGATGGGCCAGATCGAGATTTTGAAGCTGCGTGACGAAGCGAAGCAGCAGTTGGGTCCACGGTTCGACATCAAAGCCTTCCACGACGCGGTTCTCGGCAACGGGGCGGTGTCGCTCCCGGTCCTGAGGCAGCAGGTGGAGGCGTACATCAAGGGAGCGCGGGTAGCGCCATGATCAGGAGGACCAGCTTGAGCCGAGCGTTGATCTACTCGAGTCTGCTCGCGGTGACGCTGTTCGCGAGTGGATGCAGTTCGAACACCGCGTCGAAGCCGGCCCCTCTCGTCGGAGCGTGGCGCTCGTCGATCCAGTTTCAGTCCGGAGCACTTGCGGAGCTCAAGGATCTCGAATTCATGATCGTGTTTCACGCGGATGGCACCATGACGGAATCCTCCAACTACGACGCGGCGCCGCCCGTTCCTCCGGCCTACGGAGTGTGGCGCGCGGTCGGCCCGAACGAGTTCGAAGCGAAGTACGAGTACTACGCGACCACACCGTCGGCCCCTGACGCGTTCAAGAACGGCGCGGGCTGGCTTCCGTCGGGGCGCGGCGTACTGAAGGAGCGAATCAAGCTCTCGGACGATGCCGGCGCGTTCACGTCCACGCTCGAACTCGAGATCCTCGATCCGCGCGGGGAGCCGGTCGCGGGCGGGGGTAGTGCGCAAGGACGGGCCGTTCGAATCCAGTTCTGATCCGCAAATTCGGATTGCCGCCGCGGCGGTGGCATGGAGCGGCGCGACCGAGGAGGATGGGTGCCGTTGCCCGATGCCTGTCCAGCGTGGTAACGTCACGCCAATGAAATGGATGCTGTATCCGGCGCAGACGGCCTTCGAGTCTCACCGTGCTCTGTGGGACGATCTGAATCGCCGATCGAGCGACAGCGCTCTCTTGGAGTCTCGATTTGTCGCTTCACTGCTGCGGTGGACTGGCAGCGAGAAGGTCCTCCTCGCCGTGCATGTGGACGAGAGCAGGCCAGCTCTGGCCCTCCTGGAGCGCAGGCGGTTTGGCGCATGGCAGACATTTCAACCCTCCCAGTCTCCGGTGGGGTTGATTCTGTTGTCGGAAGGCACGGATCCCGCAGAGTTGATGGGGAGCCTGGTTCGTTCCCTCCCTGGACTTGCCCTCGAGTGCACGATTCTCCAACAAGATCCCTCAATCTCGGCATTCGGCTCCGTGTCCGAGTCGGAGTTCGTTAGCATTCAGAAGTACATCGATACGGCCAGGGTTACGATCCAAGGCACCTTTGAGAACTACTGGGCGGGCCGCGGACGAGAGGTCGTTGAAAACGTCACGAAGAAGTTCCGCCGTCTCGAGCGGAATGGAATTCGGTCGGAGCTTCGTGTGGTTCGCGATCCGGCCGAGATTGAAGGCGCCATCCGGGAATACGGCCGCTTGGAGAGCACCGGCTGGAAAGGCAAGGCGGGAACCGCCGTGGAAGGTGATAACGAGCAGGGGCACTTCTACCGCGATGTCCTGCTCGACTACTGCCGGGATGGTCACGGGGCTGTCTACCAACTCCGGTTCAATGGCAGAACCGTGGCAAGCAAGTTAACGGTGGATAGAAACGGTACGATCGTCTTCCTGAAAACGGCCTACGATGAGGAATTCCGAAGCGACTCTCCGGGGTACTTGCTTCAATACGAGATGTTCAAGCGGATCTTCGAGCGCGGGGAGTTTCAGTCGGTGGAGTTCTATGGGCGGCTGCTCGTTGGATGGACCGATCGGTGGAGCGGCGATGTTCGATCCATGTTCCACGTGACCTATTACCGCCACCCATGGGTTCGGCTTGCTTTGGGCTTCCTCAAAGCGGTGCGGGGCGCCAAGGGCGGTCATGATACCAGTGAAGCAGCCCCCCACCACTGAACGAAGCTCCGGGTAGACCCTAGCGCAAGAGCGCCACCCTCGCGATTCGACTGCCAGCCTTCACGAAGTAGATCCCCGTCGGAAGCCGATGTCCGCGCTGGTCGGTGCCGTCCCAATCCACGGGAAGAACTCCACTCGCGGCCCCCGATGCAGCCGGTCTAACTCTTCGGACCAAGCGACCACTCACATCATAGACGGCAATTTCCTCACGACCAAACCCCAGGATCCTCGCACTTCCTCGGAACGGATTCGGAAAGACACGTAGCGAGGACGGAACCGATGGGCTCAACGTCACCGCGGTGACCGTCCCCGCGACGGATGTCTGCATGTCCAACTGGATGTCCGATTGCGTCAGGGCGCGATCATTGATGCGCAGGTCATCGAGAAGGCCCTTGAAGGGGTCGTTGTCACCGCCAGGCCCCTCGCCCGTACCGCCGATCACGGTGTTTGACAGCGTGTCCGTTCCCAGCGTGATGCCGCCGATGGTTTGCTGCAGGGTTCCGTTCACATAGAGCTTGGTGCTACCCGGTTCGGCCACCACGGCCAGGTGAGTCCAGATGCCGAGAGGCGGCGAGTAGGAAAAAGTGCCGCCCGCGCCGCCCGTGGCGATATAGATCTGGCCGCTTCCACCGGAGAGTCCCAGATCAAAACGTCGGTCCGAAGCGGCGGGAGAATCCCGCTTGCTCAGGATCGCTCGCCAGTCGGTGAAGCTGACGGGATTGACCCAGACGGAAACGGTGAAGGGCAGATTGGGGATATTGAGGCTCGGACCGACGACCACACGGGGATCGTTGTTGTCGTTTCCGTCGTCGGAGGCGTTGAACGACAGAGCGCTGCCGTACTTCCCAACAGTCCAGGTGGGATTGAACGTCAGCGTGCCGATGTGGCCATTCCCGGAGGATTCCGCTGTCGTTTCCCCCGCGCCTTCATCAAAGGCGAATGCGGCGACGCGACCGACCGCGGATGGCGGTGTGGCGGGAGTCGTGGCGCTCACCGGCGCCGAGAGTGAGGAGCTGTTGTCCGACTCGTCCCAGGCATCCACGGTATAGAGATAGGTCGTCGAAGCATTGAGGCCGGTATTGGAGTAGGCGGGCAGGGTGGTCGTCGCGATCTGCACCCCGTCACGATGAACGCGGTAGCCTGCGACTCCGACATTGTCGGCGGAGGCGGTCCACGCCAGATCAATCCGCGAATAGGAATTGACGCTCGCCGTGAGACCGAGCGGGGTCGTGGGAGGGTCCAGATCAGGCGCCACGGCGATGCTCACCTCGTTCGATGGCGCGCTCATGTTCCCTTCGGCGTCTCGGGCCAGCACCTTGTAATGATAGATGCCCCCCAGGAGCCCGGTATCGATGAACTGGAGCAGGACAACCGCGCCGACCTTGGTGGCTGGTGAGGGGGCGAAGCCGGCGGACATGGATCGATGGATTTCGTAGGCGCTGACGCCGACGTTGTCGGTCGATGCAGTCCAGGCGAGGCTTGCCGATGCGACGGATCCCGTGGCCGTGAGGTTTGCCGGTGCCGTGGGCGGTACTACATCCTCATCCGGCGAAGGGAATCGCACGATCGAAGCCACCGAGGGGACGCCGGCCCCGTTCAAGATGAAGAGTAGATAGTGTCCCGGGAGAACGATATTCCGGCTCGTTGGAGCCTGCACCGTCAGTCCGCCGCTTCCCGGCTGAAAGGTAAGCGGCACGAAACGCTGCTCGGAGTTGATCGCATGGGTCACGGACCCGAGTCGCAGGAGTGACACGCTCGAGATGACACCGGCATCGGGAGTGGTAATGGTGAAGTTCGAGGAGTACTCGATCGTCGCGGGCGCGGACGTGATCGTAGGGCGCGGTCCCTTGAAGAGATAC
>JANNMC010000269.1:0-3517 GCA_031397435.1 Candidatus Eiseniibacteriota bacterium | reverse complement strand
GCGTATACCGCAGAGTCGAGGGCGACGTGATCGCGAATACCCTTCAGGTCCTCGTACGCCGTCTCGGTCCAGCGGAGCTCGATCACAGGCCGAGGCGCTGTTTGACCTCATCATGGCGGATCGTGCGGCCGGCGTCGGCGTCCGCGATGCCGCGCTCGATCTTGGCGAGAAACACGAGGCGTTCGATGGCGTCCTCGACCGACGCATCGTCGGGGAGCTGCTCGACTGCCTGGCGAAGCAGCTCCTTGCCGCTCGACTGAACCACAGCTGCTCCAGAGGTTAGAGGGGTGGAGGCAATCTACCGTGGCGCGTGCTTGCGACGCCACCAGCCCCCAGTTCCGTTGAGGGTCCCCCCGCCGTTCCCTCCAGAAGTTAGTTGACAGCTGGGCCCAGCGGTCGTCCATTCGCGACGACCAAGGAGCCCTGCATGCGGAAGGCCCGTTTCACGACCGAGCAGATTATCGCGATCCTCCAGGAGCACACGGCCGGCACCGCGCCGGCGGAGCTGATGCGCCGCCACGGGATCTCGCGGCAGACGTTTTACTCCTGGAAGAAGCGCTACGGTGATCTCCAAGTGAGCGACGCGCGGCGCCTGAAGACCCTCGAGGACGAGAATCGACGGCTCAAGCGCTTGGTCGCCGACCAGGCGCTCAATCTCCAGATCCTCAAGGACGTGCTGGGAAAAGGCTCGTGACCACCGGCGAGCGCCGGGCGGTGGTCCAGCAGGTCGAGGCGCGGTACGAGGTGAGTCAGCGGCACGCGTGTCGCGCGCTCGGATTCGAGCGGTCGGTGATGCGGTTTCTGCCGCAGCGCCCGCTCTGCGACGCCCCGCTGCGGGAGCAGCTGCGGACGCTCGCCGCGGCGCATGGGCGGTGGGGCTGTCCCCGGCTCCACTGGCGGCTCACGCGCGATGGCGTTCGCGTGAACTACAAGCGGGTCGAGCGGCTCTATCGCCTCGAGGGGCTGGCGGTGCGCCGTCGGCGACGGAAGCGCCTCGCCGTGCCGCGCGTCCCGCGGCCGCCGGTACACGCACCCAATGATCTCTGGAGCATCGACTTCGTGAGCGATCAGCTCGCCAGCGGCCGGCGCTTGTCAATGCTCGCGTGATTCTCCCCACCGGTGTTCGTCTCAAACTCCCCACCCGGTGGATGCTCACGGCTCGGAATGAGGCGCGAGGGTGGAATGCATCAGGCCGGCCTTCCGCTTTTCGCGGAGCCGATACGAGTCGCCCTTGATGTTGATCGTGGTCGCGTGGTGCAGGAGGCGGTCGAGGATGGCGCTGGCGATCACGGCGTCGCCGAACACCTCGCCCCACGCGCCCAGGCTCTGATTGCTGGTGAGCAGGATGGCGCCGCGCTCATAGCGCCGGCTGACCAGTTGGAAGAAGAGATTCGCGCCTTGCCGATCGATCGGGATGTAGCCGATCTCGTCGATGATCAGGAGCTTCGGCTGCGTCAGGATCTTGAGCCGCTCCTCGAGGCGATTCTCGTAGAGCGCCTTGCCGAGCGTCGTGATGAGCGCCGCGGCGGTCGTGAACATGACGCGGAGCCCGAGCCGACAGGCTTCGAGTCCCAACGCGACGCTGAGATGCGTCTTGCCCACGCCCGGGGGGCCGAGGAGCAACGCATTGGCGCCGTGCGCGACAAAGCGCATCGTCGCCAACTCCTTGATCACCTTGGGATCGATCGAGGGCTGGGCCTTCCAGTCGAAGCTGTCCAAGCTCTTTTGGAACGGGAAGCGTGCCATCTGGATGCGCATCGTCTGGTGCTTCTCCTGCTTGGCCGCGACTTCCGTCGCGAGCACCGTCTGCAGGAATGCGCTGTAGCTGACCTCCTGCTGCGCGGCCTGCTCCAAGAGCGTCGGCAGTGTCTGGGCGACGCGCGTGAGGCGGAGCTGCTGACAGTGGAGCCCGAGCTGCTCGAGCTCCGCGGCGGGTGAGCTCGTGGGAGAGACGACGGCGCGCGTCATGCGCCCACCGCGGCGAAGCGCTCGTAGACCGCGAGATCCCGCGCGGCGACGTCCCCGCTCTGCGGATACCGCGGGTCGTACTGCGGCGGCGCCGCGGTCAGCGGCGTCCGATCGACGCGCAACAGCCCCGCGTAGTGACCCGGCAGCATGACCACCTGATGGCGGCCCTGCCGCGCGTGCGTCGCGACCATCGTGGCCCCGTGCCAGATGGTGAAGGCGCTTGCGTGCTCGCGCACCGTGACCTGCGCGCCCACCAGCATCGCCGGCACGCTGTAGCGCGACCCGGCAATGCTGACCAACGCATCGGTCGCGACGCGGCGCACCCGCACGTCGGGCCACGCGTACGGCGGGCGGCCATCGAGTGGCGTCAACGCTTCGTCGGCGAAGCGCACGGCCGGGACCTCGTGCGTCGTGCCATGCACGCGCTGGTCCGCGATCGTCAGCGCCCACTCGAGCAGCCACGCATTGAGGTGCGCCCACGAGTGGAAGCGCTTCCCGGCCAGTGCATTCCGCGCGACGTACTTCACGCCCGACTCCACCTTGCCCTTCGTCTGCGGGCGGTAGGGCGCACAGGCCCACGGACGGAAGCCGTAGTAGCCCGCGAAGTCCGCGTAGGTCGGATTCCAGGTGGTGGCCTCGCGGGTGTGTGCGAGCACCATCGCCTTGGCGTTATCGACGACGAGCGTGTCGGTGACGCCGCCGAAATGCTGGAAGGCCTGCTCGTGCCCGGCGAGCCACTCGCGGAGCCGCTGCTGCGGGAACGCGACCGCGAAACATCGACGGGAGTAGCCCAGCGTCATGACGAACACCTGCGCCGAGACGCACGCGTCGCCGATCCAGACGCGCACCTGCCCGAAGTCCACTTGGGCCTGCGCGCCCGGCGGCGTCTCGAACCGGACCGTGGCCGCACTCGGAAGGGCCGCCGCGCGCAGCGGTCGGACGGCCCGGCGCACGATGATGGAGGAGCCGACGAACCCCTGCGCGTGCAGCTCGCGGGTCAGCACCGCCGCATTGTAGCCGACCTCCGGCGCGCGACGCGCGAGCCACTCCCGATACGGGTCGAGCCGCGACACGACGACCCGCCGCTGCCGCGGGCCGTATCCCGCGCGGGCGCGCCACGTGCGCACGGTCTTCCGATCGAGGCCGTACGACCGCGCGATCACGCTGACCGGCTCGCCGCGGGCCAAGGCCTGTAGCACCTGCTCCACCACCGTCTCCGTCACCACCGGGTCCGCTCCAGAGCAAAGATGCCCCGAAGATGCGGTCGGTGACGTCCTGCCACCTGCGGTCCCCATCGCCTGCGCTGCGTCCATCGCCCAACTCCCGTGCGGGGGGTGGGGAATTTGAGACGATCACGAGGTGGGGAATTTCACACGATCACTGACACCCCGGCTGTATCTTGCAGGAGCGGCCGGCGATGAGACTATGGCAACGCTCGATGGTCATCCGCTTCAGTTCCCGTCGCATCTGTCCGGCACGATTGGTGCCTTCAACGTGGCGGCGCTCGATCGTGCTGAGCTGCTCGTCCACCACGTACCGGCGACTCTCG
>JANNMC010000064.1:0-5410 GCA_031397435.1 Candidatus Eiseniibacteriota bacterium | reverse complement strand
CGCCGTTGCCGGAGCCGTGACGACCGGAGCGCGATCGGCATTGGTTACCGTGATGGCCGTCGTCGCCGAACCCGAGAGGGCGTTCGTCGCCGTGAACGTCGCGCTGTAGCTACCCGCCTGCGTGAAGCTAGGCGTCCAGCTGAGCGTACCGCTCGTGTTGCCGGCACCCGCCACGAACGTCGCGCCCGCCGTGATGGCCGTGCCCGTCGCCGTCAGCGAGGTGATCGCCTGACCGTCCGGATCCGTAGCCGTGACGTTGACCGTCAGAAGCGCGCCTTCGTTCACCGACGCCGTTGCCGGAGCCGTGACGACCGGAGCGCGATCCACGTTGTTGATCGTGACGATCGTCGTCGCCGTTGCCGTGCCGGTCGTGTTGTCCACCGCGGTCCAGGTGACCGTGTACGTACCGGCCTGGAGGAAGCTCGGGGTGCCCGTCAGCGTGAGGCTGGGGGCGGTCACCGGACCAACCGAGCTCGAAGCCGGCAGGAATCCGGTGGCGTTCGTCTGCGACAGCGTGACCGTATTGCCGGCATCGGGATCCGACGCCGTGGCCGTGAGCGTGAACAGAACGCCCTCGGAGCCGCTGGCCGTGGCAGGAGCCACGATTACCGGGTTGGCGTTGGCCGAGGCCGCCGCGAGAAGACCGTCGACATCCGTCCAGTCGCCGGTGCCGAAAGTCGTCCCCGTAAGCTTGTAGGTGTTGTCAAAGTCGTTGCCGGAGCACGCCGTTCCGAAGAACGTGAACTGCGATCCAGCGCCCGGAAGGGGGCTATCCGGGATGATGTTGACCACCGGGGAGCCACTTAGGGCGGTAATCGTCCCCGACATGAGCGTGTACTTGCCAGCAGGGAGGATCGTGCCGCCACCAAACGCGCCCTTGAAGTTGCTCGCGTCGGAGGCGACCGGTTCCAGGACCGTGGTCATCCCCGCCTGGGAGTTCGTAAGAACAAATGTTGCGGTACCGCCGCTCGTCTGGAGGGCAACACCGTAGGAGTTGATCGTGAGGTTGCCGTCGGCCGTGTTACAGGTCGCCGCGCCGCCGCCACGATTCTGATCTGTGATGAGGTAGAGAGTCACGGGCGTCGCTACGCCGACCGCATTCATGCGGTCTGCGGTCGTACGCACCCCGTCTCCATTGGAGTCGAGGTACATGTACTGTGCTTGCGACGTGCTCGCGAACCCGACCATCGCCACGACCAAGAACATTGCCGTGAGAAGCCGTTTGAGCATGTTGTTGAACCTCCGGAAAATCAGTATTGAACCGATGGATCCTGGGACCCGCTCCCGGTTGCGGAGCTGATCCCTGTTTCCTGCGCTTCGGCCATTCCGAAACGCGACACTCAGCGGGCACGAGACTTCGCCGCGAGGCGCGGCGCCGCTGAGGTACTGCCTCCTTGGATTCGGTTAAGTGATTCCCCTCGGATCATCACCCCCTTTCGATTTTCTAGGCGTCTTCTCGTTCATCCCCACTAACTACTTGAGCAGGGTCATCCGGACCGACTGCCGGGTCCCCGCGTTCTCCATCGTCGCGAAGTAAATTCCCGAGGCGACCCCGCGCCCCTGGCGGTCGCGACCATCCCACTTCACCCGGTAGATTCCCGCCGGAAGCGACTCGTCGGTCAGCGTCGATACCTGCCTCCCCTGCAGGTCGTAGACGCGGACGGCGACGGGTCCCTGCTTCGGAACCGAAAATTCCACCGTGGTGCTCGGGTTGAATGGATTGGGGTAGACGCGACGGATGGCTGCCCTGGTCCCCACCGGGACTCCGCCCACCGCTTCCACCCCGCTGATCGTGTAGACGTAGTAGACGCCGATGTTGTCGAAGTAAATCCCTTCGGTGTTCACGCCCAGCTTCATCGGCCCGCCATCCTGATTCGTCGCCTTCTCGTCGCGGAGGCGGAAGCCAAGCTGGATGTAGCGCGTGCCCGGCAGCAGACCCGTCCGCGCGGTGCTGTAGGGATCGAAGTTGACCGAGTTTCCTTCCTTGCACTGCGGATTGCCGCCCGAGAATACGAGCGGGTTGAGCGCGTTGCGCCAGGTGGTCCAGGTGGTCCCATCGTTCGATCCGCGAATCCAGAGCGACCAGTAGACCGAGTTGTCGAACGGGATGTTCTCCCAGTCGTCGAACTGGAGCTTCAGCGTCGTGGTGGGGGTGGCCGGGCTGAAGACACCCGCCAGGTCCATCGTCGGGGTCGTCAGCATGGCGTCGGCGTGATCGGGCACGATGCCGAAGCCGAAGCCGACGAACGGCACCCAGAGCTGCGTGTTCAAGAAGAAGCAACTGGCCGGGATCGACGTGGAAGGCGCGCTCTCCAGATGCCAGAGCGAGCCGGGGTTCGGAGTCGACGCCAGCCACTTCGCGCTGCCCGCTTCCATGTCGTCGAAGAAGCGAACCGGGCCGCCCGGCGGATTCCCCTGCGCCTTCACCTGCACGTCGTCCAGCGTCCAACCGGTAAACGCGCCTAGCGAATCGGACGTCGCGACGTTGAGGTCGGAGCCGAAGAGGAACTGGAGCACGATCGGCTGCGTCACCGTCGTGAAGGAATCCGGAATATCGACCGTCTGGTTGACGCAGGATGCGCCGAAATTGCCGGAGAAGGACGCCAGCGTGTCCCAGCGCGCGCCCGCGCTAGATCCCCGGATCAGGACCCAGCCCCAGTCATAGCCGTACTCGGCCTGGAATTTGGTCTTGAAGGTCAGAGCGTTGTTCGTCGTCCCGGCCAGGTTGATCGGGACGTTCGTGACGAGCGACTGGACCCAATTGTTGTCGTAGCCGTCGCCGTTCGCGAAGCCCGTGGCGCCCATCCACCAGGAGGTGCCGACGCACGCGTGCGGGCCGCCGGTGACCAGGTGCCAGGCGTTCGGCTGGCCCGCGCGGTTGTTGATGACGCCCCAGCCGGCGGTCGTGCCGTCCAGATCCGAGAAGAAGACCTGGTGGCGAATGGTCGTCTCAGAAGCGGCCGGGGTGCTACGGCCAGGCGTGTAGGTGAGCGGCGTCTCCTGACGGAAGTAGTCGCTCATCGGGACCACGCGCGCCTTTTCCATGGCGTGCGCGGGCCATGCCGCGAGGATCAGGGAGAGAGTGAAGAGGGCGGAGCAGAGAACGTCGTACGGGCGTCGGCACTCGAGGGGCACGAGGGGGACCTCTTTCTCTAGGTTGTCGAGCCGTAGTTGCGCGAGGTACCGATCCGTCGGCTTCCTCGTGTTGCCAAAAAAATAACGAGACCCAGCCACGAGCAAGTCTACGCTCGGGACCGTGGGCCTCGGCTAGTAAACATCCAGTTACGGCTGCAAGCGAAACGGGGAGTGTTCGCCATGGCCTCGTCGAAGTCGTTCACGGTTGCGATTTGGAAGCCCACTTGAACGTGCTAAGTGGTCCGCGTAAATGGGCTTCTGACTGATACAGAGTATACCACCAGGCGACACCGCCGGTCAATGGCGGTGTCACTCAGGAAACACGCTGATTCCACCTAACTCACATTATTTCAACAAGGTAACGGTGCGGCTCTCGTACTCCCCGCCGGCATCCAGGCGGAGGAAGTAGGTCCCCGAAGCGAGCGCGCTCCCCCGGTCGTCCTTCCCATCCCATTCCACCACCCTCGACCCCGCCGCAATGAAGCTGTCGACCAAGGTCCGGATCAGGCGTCCCCGCACATCGTAAACCCTGAGGAGAGCCTGCGCGTCGCGCTTCAGCGTGAACCTGATCTTGGTGATCGGATTGAATGGATTCGGGTAATTTCGCATCAGCCTGCCAAGCGCGGGCGACGGCGATGTCTCCACCGCCGTGACGAACCCGGTTCCAACCTTGTAGTAGGCGTCCTTGTTCTTCCCAAGCGATGCCGGAAGCCGCTCGTCGGTCCACGTCACGTAGAGCTCCGCGATGCCGTCGTGCGTGATCCCGGGATACTGCTGGACCGAATTCGTCGGGTCGGTGGCGGAGTAAACCAGTGCTGTCTCGGCTCCCCACACCGCCGCCTTTCGCTCCATGTACCAGATGTCAGGATCCGACGCGCTGACACGCGAATCGGTCCAGACGACGTAGACGTTGTCCATCGGATCGGCGTCCACCTGCGGCTGGATCTGCGACGCGCTGTTGATCGTAAGGCGCGTGTCAACCAAGTCCCACCCTCCCGCTGGCGTGTATTCCTTGTAGTAGACCTCGTTGTTTCCATCTCGGTTGTCACGCCACACGAGGTGGAGATGCCCGGAGCGCGTCGCCGCCAGCGAGGGCGTGGTGGCCGAGCCGGCCGAGACGACGATCTGCGAATCGGCACTCCAGCCGATGCCCGGCACGAAGCGCTTCCACCAGATCTGATTGCGGGCAAAGATCCGATTGTCGGTCCAGACGACGTGAACCACCCCATCACGCGTCGAGGCTGCCGAGGCGAGGCCTGAGAAATTGGGATCCGCGGTCAACGGCGCCTCGGCCCCCATGACCTTCGTCTGGCTGTCGTAGATCGCGTGGTAGAGCTCCGTATTGCCGTTGTTGGCGCGCTGGTAGATGACGAACACGCGCGATGAATCCCCCACCGCAACGACGGGGCTGTTCGCGGCATTGATCGAATCGTACGGCGAGACCTGGATCTCCGGCCCAAACCCCGCGCCGCCGCGCGTCTGAAACGTGCGGAAATAGATGTTGTACGACTTCGGCTCGCCCACGGTTGGAATGGAGTAAAGACGTGCATCTTGCCAGGCGATGAAGATCCGGCCGCTGTCCTGGACGGTAGCGGCGTCGTCGGCGCCGCCGTTACGCGTCGTGATGGCCGGGTACTTCGATGGATTGAAGAAGTTCGTGACACGAGTGATGGACGGCGATCCGAAATTGTAAATGAATTTCCGGAAGTAGATTTCGAAGTTATTGTCGCTACCGGTCTTGTTCCGGTTGTCCCAGAACGCCACGTAGAGATTATTGCTGTCATCCACGACGGCGAAGCGCTGTCCATTGAGACCGGTGTAGGTCTCGTTGACCTCGCCTTCTGAGATGTTGAAATCGGACGACCAGAACGACTGCGCCTGCACCAGCCCGGTGTTGGCGAAGCCGGCCGCGGCGGCCAGCAGGAGAGCTACGGCCACGCGGCGAACCTGGGAACCAAACGGCATGGGGAGCCTCCGGGGAGTACGAGCGGGGTTTGGAAGCGATCGGCCCGGCGCCAGCGTGACGCACGCCGAGTCAAGCCCACTGTAATCGATCACGAGCCCTCGTTGCGATTCACGATGTAACGCAAAGGCACGCGGGCCGGGCCGCCTCCTGCTCCCCGGCGCGAATGCGCAGAACGACTAGTGCTTTAGTGTACCGAACCAGACGATGAAAATCAAGGCGGCAGTTGGGCTTGGGGAAAACAACCGCGGCGCGGGAGGGAAGAATCCCCCCGCGCCGCGATGCCTTGGGAGAGGGCTCCGAGGAGCCCTC
>JANNMC010000040.1:0-2831 GCA_031397435.1 Candidatus Eiseniibacteriota bacterium | reverse complement strand
CCGGGGGGAAGCGCGCACCGCACCCCGACCCGGAAGGCGGCGAGTCATGATCCGCAAGCAGAGGGTCCGCCGCACGCTCCTGCTCGGGCTGCTCGTGGGCGGGGTGCTCCTGAGCGGGCTCCTGTTCTTTCCGTCCCAGGTCTCCCAGACGATCGAGACGCGGGAGGTACTGATCCCCAAGGGGGCGGCGCTCGAGGAGATCGCGGGGATTCTTCATGCGAACGGTCTCGTCGGGAATCCGCAGCTCTTCATGCTGGCCGCGCGCGTTCTGGGTTACGACCGTGGGCTGAAGGCCGGGCGCTTCACGATTCCGTCCGGCTCGAGCATCTACCGCATTCTTCGCCAGCTGGCCCGCGGCATGGCTTCCCAGGACATGATGACGGTTCCGGAAGGGTGGCGGACCGACCAGGTAGCGCAGTTCCTGCACGAGCGGGTGAAGATCGACCCCATGCGCTTCCTGGCGCTGGCCGGCGATTCGGCTTTCGTCCGCTCCTTGGGCGTTCCCGCCGACCGTCTGGAGGGATACCTGTTCCCGGAGACCTACCCCTTCTATCCGCTTCTCTCGCCCGAGGAGATCGCGCGAGTCATGGTCGACCGCGGACTCCGCACGTTCGGAGAGGAGATGGCGAAGCCAGGCGCCCACGTCGGCCTTACCCTTCACCAGTTGGTGACGCTGGCGTCGATTGTGGAGGCTGAGGCGCAGCTCCCCTCGGAACGCCCGCGAATCGCCGCGGTGTTCTACAATCGACTTCGCGAGGGGATGATGCTCCAGTCGGATCCGACCGTGGTCTACGCGCTCGGCGTCTGGCGAAACCGTGTCTTCTACCGGGACCTGGACGTGAAATCTCCGTACAACACCTATCGAAACAAGGGACTGCCGCCAGGGCCGATCTGCAATCCAGGCCGAGGCGCGTTCCACGCCGTGCTCTTCCCCAGCCCCGACACGACGGAGTTCTACTTCGTGGCGCGCGGCGATGGGACGCACATTTTCACGAGGGAGTGGGAGGGGCACCTGCGGGCCATCGCCTCGGTGCGCGCTCAGGCCAGGCGCGATTCCACGATCCAGCCGGTAGGGCCAGGGCTTGGGCCGTCCGTTCCCTCGCTCCAGGCGGCGACGGGCCGCAGGGACAGCGTCCGATGAGCGGCCAGGCTATCTTCTTCCCCGCGGCCGGCTCCGAGAAGGCGCTGGCGGAGAAGCGCGACCGCCTGCGGCGGATCCTGGGCGGCCTGGGCCGGACCCTGGTGGCCTACTCGGGAGGGGTCGATTCGGCATACCTGCTAGCGGAGGCGCACCTCGCACTGGGGGCCGGCGCGCTAGGAGTCATTGCCCGGAGTCCCTCGCTTCCCGCCGCCGAGTTAGAGGGGGCGCTGGGGCTGGCCACGGAGCATGGCTTCCCGGTTCGGGTGGTCGAGACGAAGGAAATGGAGCGCGAGGCCTACCGGCGAAACGCCCCCGATCGCTGCTACCACTGCAAGTCAGAGCTCTTCGAGCATTTGGTCACCCTGGCCGGCGCCGAAGGGTGGCGGGCCATCGCCTACGGCGCGGTCACCGACGATCTGGGGGACGACCGGCCGGGAATGGGGGCCGCACGGGAACTGGAGATAAGCGCCCCCCTTCTCGAGGCGGGGCTCTCCAAGCTGGAGGTCCGGATCCTGGCCCGTCAGGTGGGACTTCGCGTTTGGGACAAGCCCCAGTCGGCATGTCTCGCTTCACGGATTCCACACGGCTCGGAAGTGACCGTCGAGAAATTAAGACAGGTGGAAGGTGCAGAGGCATGGCTCCGCGAGAGGTTTGACTTGAGGGTGGTGCGCGTCAGGCACTACGGCCAGCAGGCGCGCGTGGAAACGGAGCCGGGAGAGGTCGAACGGCTCGTGGCGGCGCTGCCTCAATTGCGGAGCGGTTTGATGACATGGGGGTTCCAGAGCGTTGAAGTCGATCCGGACGGATATGGTCGTCCAGATCCGTTACCCATTGTTAACACGGAGGTTACCAAGAATGTCTAACGCTGCTGACGCTCGCCGCCGGGGGCGGCGTCCGACAGGTCCCAAGCCGTCGGCCCCTCCGGGGGCGGAACTCCCCTTCGGGCGTAAGAATTACATCCTGTTCGGGATCGCCGCGGTTGTCATTTTGGCAGGCTATGTGGCCCTGGCCCAAGGCTCGATCACCCTGGCGCCGGTGCTCCTGCTTTTGGGCTATCTTGTTGTCATTCCGTGGGCTATCCTTACCAAATAGGGGGGCGAATAGCTCAGTTGGTAGAGCACTTGCCTTACACGCAAGGGGTCACAGGTTCGAGCCCTGTTTCGCCCACCAATCCCTCTCCGGCCACCGCGCTAGCGCATTCTAGTGCTTGACTTTGCTAGGGGAGGGTGGTACTATTTTTGGGTAGCGGAATGTATATCCGATTTGCGGCGCCTTCCTCCGGTGCGCAAGTCGTTGAAGAATATGGAATAGAAAGACTACAACTGACACGACCGACAGTATGTCGAAAGGGGGTGTTTCGAGCTCCTCGTCACATTGCCTACCACGAGAGACGTCGTACTAAATGCATCTGCATCCGTGTGGTTCGCGACGCAGTAAGACCCTAGGAGGTGTGATGATGTTCAAAGTGGCCAAGCTGGGCATTGCTTTCGCGGCAGTGTTGGCGTGGATCGTCCCGGCCGCCTACGCGGGTATCCCGGACGTGACGAATTCGTTCTACGTTCCGCAGTCGGGTACGGTGGCATCCCCGGCGGAGGGAACGTTGGCGTCTCGTTTCTTCCGGATGTGTCCGAACAATGACGGCGGTGCGAGCCTTCCGAACAGCGCTCGCGTCAAGGTTACGGTTCGCGAC
>JANNMC010000391.1:0-1911 GCA_031397435.1 Candidatus Eiseniibacteriota bacterium | reverse complement strand
AGCTGTTCGAGACGCACTCGCAACAGGGGATCTCGATGCTCGGGGCCTAGATCGTCGGGAATGAGTTGTTGGGGACCTTCCGACTTCCCAAGAATCGTCAGCTCGCGACGACGGACCTTGCCGCCGAGCGTGCGTGCCGTCACTTCGATCCGGTTCGGCCCGGGCACCAGTGTGACGAGCGCGCTCCAACGACCGTCGTGCCCCACGATGACGCTCGCAGCCCGCAGGCCGGTGCGCGCGTTTCGCACTTCGACGTCTCGCACACTCGCTCCGGCCACCAGGCGCGCGAGATCCTCGAGCTCCGCGACGTTTTCCACCGGCGTGAAGTACCCACCCGTCGCGTCCGCGAGCCGAATCGGCACTTCCGGGTTGACGAGCGCGGCGAGCCCGAGCGCGAAGGTGTGCACGCGCACCTCGCGCGCCACGAGGTCGGGAATCCTGGCGAGCGCCGCGATCAGATTGTCCTCGGGCGTCGTCGCGGGGCTGGTGGGCGTTCCGTCCGTGAAGAACAGCACGACGCGATCGCGCCGGGCGCCACTCCGGCGGAGTGCGTCGAGCGCGAGCGACAGGCCCGCGCCCATGTCCGTGACGCCCCACGGTGGACGTGCTGCGACCTCATCGACGCGGCGGCGCAAGTCCGCGAAGTCAGCACCCAGCTTCCGCTCGAGAATCGCGTGTGGGCGCTCGAGTTTTGGCGGGCGATCACGAACCCGCGGATCGGGTTCCCAGCCGGGGTACGGATTCCCTGAGAAGGTCACCAGCGCCGCACGCACGCCGGGCTGTTCGAGCTCCACGAGCGCGCGCTTTGCAGCGAGTGCTTGTGCGGCGAGCACGGAATCGGGACCGCTCTCGCGCAGGTCGATCGCGCCGTCGCCGTTCACGTCCTGTCGCGCGGGCACACCGGTGGACGCCGATACGTCGAGCACGACGACAACGTCGAGCCCTTGGTTCGGCGCCGTTTGGAGCGATGCGTTCCCCGCGACGAGCACCGGCTCCACGAGGCCGAACTCGGAGCCAGGGCGCGGGTGCGTGACTTCGACTTGGAGCACCGCCTCGCGCGCGATCGCGCTCACTGCGATAAGTGCGCCGATCGCGAGCGCCAACGCGCGTGGAGCGAATGCTGCGCGGGTCACGCGCGCGAGCGTCCCTCGACGCGCGACAGGAATGCCGCGATCGCCGCGTTGAACTCTGCGGGGCGCTCGGCGTAGCCGATGTGGCCGACGCCACGGATTTCGCACAGCTCCGCACCCGCGATCAGCTTCGCAAGCGCCCGGCCCTCGACCGCGGGAATCACGCGATCGAGCTCCCCCACGAGCACCAGGCACGGAAGCCGAAGCGCGTGGACGCGTTCCGTGACGTCGAAGTTCGCGAGTCCTTCCGTCAGCACTTGTTGGTAGGAGTGCGCGTCATTCGCCGCGATCATTTGCACGAGCCAGGCGCGCAGCGCGGGATCGCCGCCTGGCGCGAGCGCCTGCCCCGCCACGAGCTCGCCGTAAGCCGCCATCGTCGCGCTGCGGAGCACCGCGAGTCGCGAAGCGACGACGTCCGGCGGGATGCTCATGCGCGCACTCGTGTGACAAAGCATCAGGCTACGGACGAGCCCCGGCTGCGCGAGCGCGAGCGTCTGCGCCACGAACCCGCCCATCGACGCACCCAACAAGTCGGCGCGATCGACGCCGAGTTCGCTCAGAATCGCCGCGACGTCCGCCGCCAGCTCAGGAATCGCGTAGGCGCCCGGCGTCGCGGGCCGATCGGAGCGCCCGAATCCGCGCAGATCGACCGCGATCACTCGCCGAGAGCCGGAGAACGCAGCGACTTGTTGCGGCCAGAGCAGCGAAGACGTGCCGAGTCCGTGCACCAGAACCAGCGGAGAGCCAGCGCCCCACTCGCGCGCGTGGAGCGCTACCCCGC
>JANNMC010000369.1:0-6619 GCA_031397435.1 Candidatus Eiseniibacteriota bacterium | reverse complement strand
GCCCCCGGTAGTCGTAGTCGGGGCCAGCGACCCTGACCTCTCCCGCTCCCCTGCCCGGGCCATGCAAGATGTTGAAACAACGAGGAAGGCCGATCCGTGACTCGGACCGGCCTTTGTTCGCCCAGCGAGGGGGGGTGCGTGCCCCCCGGGTGAAGAGTCGGGTCGGGGGACCGAGGGGCACGCGGGGGGACTAGGTTCGCTCCGCGCTACTTGCCTCCAGCGGGAAGCGAGAAAGTGAAGTCGGGCGAGAGAGTCCGGATCTCGCGCGCGATGCCGCGGATCTGGTCGAGGTGCTTCCGCGCTCCCGTGCGCTTCCAATCCGCGTAGGCGTCGAGCAGCCGGTCCTGCATGGCGCGTATCGCCAGCTCCCGGGCTTCTTCGTCCACGCTGCGCTCGAGGCGGAGAACCTGGGCGTCTTGGAATCGGGACGCCATGCTCCAGTACTCGCCCTTCATGTGCGACAGCATCTTGTGATATCGCTCCAGACTCACCGTGAGCTTCTCGAGCACCGAACTGAGTGTCGACGTCGGGCTCTCGAGGAGTTCGCCGTACGTGTAGGAGAAGTGATACCAGCCCGGGCTCCGGCCCATGTCGGCCTCCTCCCCTGGAAGCATCCCCTCGCGGCGGCTCGGAATGTACGGACCGCTCTGCTCGAAGATCCCCACCGAGATGAGAAGGAGGTCGGTCGGAGTGCGTAGAATCTGGTACTTGAGCGAGCCATGCGTCGTGCCCGCCAGTCGCCGCCACGCGGCGATGTCATAGCGCGAGAGAAGCCGTGTGCGTTCCGGCGGAAGGGGCACGTTCGCTTCCAACTGGTCGCGAAGCGCCTCGAGGTACGCGTTCACATCCTCTTGCGGCAGTGGATCACCGTTCTGAGGCGTACCTTCCGCCCGCGTCAGGAGGAGGCAGTTCATGGCGACGTAGGCGTGCGGACGCACCTTCCGTGGAGCCGACTTTCCCGCGACGACCTTTCTCGTACCCGCCATGACCCTTCCCCCTTTCTCGGACTTCCCTCTGTCGCGGTCCTGAATCACCGCGATGCATGCCGGACTCTCTCTGCACATGCCGTGCCGTGATGGTGGGAGGGGGAGTTGATCTGCCTACCGTGCTGCGATTCAACGGGTTACCAATGCCGGATAGAAACCGTCCGGGCGCCTTCTGCGGCTCTATCGATCCACGGCTGGCCCGATTCAGCCCCAGGAGTGGGTGGAAATTCGCGCCTCGCCCTGCCCCCATGCGTTTTGCGGCCAGGAATGCAACGTGCCCTCTACCGCCTGGTCGAAATAGCTCCGGAACGCCTCCGCGCTGCCGATAGGAACGGAGCGAAGCAGAAGCAAGACAGCGACTTACACCGGCGGAAGAAACCCCTTCGGTGGCATGCTCCTTGCCTTCCTTATATCTGCTTCACATGCGGAGCACTCTTGGCCTCGGAGCGACTATCGATGGAGCAGCCACTGCGATCCGTTTTAGCCACGCGCGGCCTGATCACCTTCACCGTCGGCGAAACGCACTACGCGGCGCCGGTGGAAGAGGTGGCCGGGCTTCTCAATGCGGATCGGCTCTCGGCGCTTCCTGGCCGGAACGGACCGATGGCTGGAGTCGTCGCGTTCCGGGGCGGTGTCGTGCCGGTGCTCGATCTTGGAGCCGCGCTCCACGTCGAAGAATCGAATGCCGTGGACGCGTACGCGATCGTCCTGGAGCGGGGGACCGATCGCTTCGCGCTCCTGGTGCGCGGCATGCCGCGGCTCGTTCTCTCGCGCGACGCACAGCATCGCGAACACGCGGCGCCCGATCCCAACGCCGAACAGGACGGTCCCATCGTCCTCGCCGTCTACGAGATCGCCGGCCGGGAAGTTCTCGGTCTCGACTACTGGTCCCTGATGGATTCGATCGCTCCCCCAGCCGCCTTTCGGCTGAGTGGGATCGGCGGTCGCTGAGCGAAGGAGCACGCCATGACGGACAAAGGCCGCGATCACCACATGTCCACGAATGCCGCGGGGGCGCCTTCGTCCCCTCCGTCTCCCACCGTCGCCGTCTTTGCGGTAGCGCTCCTCGCGGGGCTTGGCGCCGCCGGCGCGGCGTACGGTCTGGGTGATCTGCTCGGCCTGGGTGTCGGCGTCGTGATCGCGGCCATCGGCGCCGTTGTAGCGGCCGTGGCCGCGAGGAAGGCGATTCCTCCGGATGTGAAGGCCATCGCGCTCCTCGACGCGGTCACCGCGGAGGACGCTCCTTCGAACCCGCCGTCGCGATTCCGCGCCGAGCCGTGGGCCTCTCTCTATCTCCGCTGCGTTGCCGATGCCGAGGCGCAGCGCACCGCGACTCTGGCCATCTCGGAGGTGAAACGCCTCCGGAGCGAACTGGAGAAGAAGCCCGCGGCCGCCGCCGAACCGGAACCGGCATTCGAGCCGAGCCCTTCGCACGAAGCCCACCAGCTCGTCGGTGTGAATCGCTCCTACGGCGAGGCAGCCACGCCTGCCGTCTCGAACGATCGAGCCGCCGTCTTCCAGGCGCTCACCGAGGCGCTGGAGCCCATTCGCCTGGAGCTGAGCGCGATCGAGCATGACCTGGAACCGCTCGTCGTCTCGCTTCGGGCCGAGAGTTCCACCACCTCGACGATGCGGAATGGGACGCCCGCGCAGATGGTGGACGCGCTGGTCCAGACCGCCGCCGACGGCATCGAGGATCTGGCTGCCGGTCTCATGCGCGCCAGCGAACTGGCGGGCGTCGCCGAGCGCGTGACGAATCGCGCGACCCTCCTGGCCCTGAACGCCGCGCTCGAGGCGACTCGCTCCGGGAGCGAGTCGTTCGCTTCCATCGCGGAGGAGACGCGCCGGCTTGCGGAGTACGCCCGGGAGGCAACCGACACCATCTCCCGTCTCTCGAACGAAATCGAGTTGAAGGTCTGCGAGACGATCGCCTCGATTCAGACGAGCAGCGAGGACGCGAAGGCTGCCGTCGCCTCCATGGGCAGCGGGACGAGCGGCGCGGACCACGCTGTCGCTCCGGAAACCGTACGGGCCATGCAGGCGCTGCTTCTCCGCGTCCGGGCGCTCCGCGGTCGAGCCGTGGTGAACGACGAGGCGCCCGCGGACAGAGAAGAAGCGCCGGTCGTGGCCGCAGTAACGTTCGTGGAGGAAGCCGTTCACGCAACTTCGGCGCCCTCGGTGGCGCCCTCGGTGCCCGACTCATCCATCAGCTTTGGAAGCGTCGCCTTTGGTGAAGTAGAGGCGCCGCCCGCTCCGTCGGAGTTCTCTGAAGCGCCGGAGTCACCCGATCGCGCGGAATCGACCGACGCGGCGGAGCCCGCCGAATCAGCCGAAACTCCCCCGACGCTCCTGCCGGCCGATCCGGCAACGCTCGTCGTTCCGAAGATCCCCGACTGGCTCGAAGGGATCGAGCCGCGCCGTCGCGACTAGCAGGGAGGCCCGCACGATCATGCGCACCGCCGCCTCGGAAAACCTGAACAACGAGCAGATGATGTCGCGCCTGAGCACGACGTTCAGTGCGCTCATCCGCGAGGAGATCGAGATCGTCCGCCGCTTCCTCGACAGCGGCGCCACCGATCTCGAAGGCCACGAAGCGGGTTCGATGGTGGAGCTCTCCGTCCGGCTCGTGGAGCGGAGCGCCGAGTGGCTCGATATCGGCACCGTCGCGTCGCTCGCGCGGGAACTCCGGGAGAGCCTGGTGCAACTGGGGAATCTCCGGCCGGCGCAGCGCCAGGAGCTGGTGAATCACTGCCGCGTCGCCCTTGACACGCAGGAGAAACTGGCCGACCAGCTCCGCACGGACGGATTCGCCGCGCTCCTGGCGCACGCCGCCTCGGTTGGAGACGCCGTGGACCAGCTTCGCGCCCGCCTGGGACGCGCCAAGACCGAGTCGCTCAACGCCTCTCGCGGAGTGATCGACGATGTCACGCCCGACATGGCGCCACGCGAGAATCTGCTCGCGCTCACGTTCGAGATCAAGTCGTCGCTCGTTCACCAGAACGACCGAATCGGCACCATCAGTGACGGAGTGGGCGGTACGCTTCGCTCCATGCAGACCGTGCTGACCGAGTGGGATGGCCTCATGAAGGCGATCGATCCCGCGCGCGGTGGCCCCGCCGAGCACGATGCCGCCGTGTCCGCGGCCCGGCGCCGGACGAACCCTGGCCCGACGGTCGCGGCCCGGGCCATCCAGATTCATCAGAAGCTGGAAGAAGTGGCGACCGGAATGCGCACCCTGGCCCACGACCTCCATCAACTGCTCGGCATCCAGTACTCGCTCGAGCGGCGGGCACGGGATCTCGACGAGCATCTGCTCTGGGAGTTTCTCGATCCGCTCGATCGCTTTGTCGACGAGTTCTACGCCGCGGCATCGCGGCGCGACACCGCCAGCCGTCGAAGCGTGCTGACCATCCATACGGGAAGCGTCGGGTTCGAGCCGGAGATCGGAACCATCCTCCTGCCGCTGCTCTTCCGCCTCCTGGAAACCGCCGCGTCCCCGGAGGGGGAACCGTCGCGGGAGCTTCGCCTCTCCGCCGCGCGCGAGGGGCTGGAGGCGCGCATCGCCATTGAGGGACGCGTCACGTTCGAGCCGGATGCGTATCAGCAACTGGAGACGGGCCTGGAAGAGCTGGGTGGCTTCGTCACGCTTCAGGCGGGACCGAATGGATCGTCGCTTCTCCACCTGCAGTTTCCGATGGCCCGGTCGCTTCGGGGCTTCCTGATCGTCGAGTCGGCGGGGCAGCGGGTCGCGCTTCCGTGGAGCGCCATCGACCGCATCTGTTCCAGCGCCGACGAGCTCTCGTGGTCGGGCGTCGGCGAGCCGCCGGTCGTCGTGCCGCTCGCGTCGCTCTTCGCGCTGCCGGAGGAGGGCGACTCCGTGCCGCGGCGGACCGCGGAAGCCGCGCGCCCCTCGAACGGACCGCTCGCCATTCTCCGCTGTGGCGGTGGGACCGGAGCGATCAGTTTCGACCGCATCGTCTGGCGCGAAAACGCTCGCCTGACGCCGCTCCCTCCGCGCCTCTACCCGGTGGAGGAAGTTCTCGGCGGCATTCTGGGAGGCGACGGGCAGGTGACCCTCGTGCTCCATCCGGCGGCGATCATGCGCCGGCTTCGCGGGGCGTCCTTCGGTGGCGTCGACACCCCCGTGAACGGTGGGGGAGCCACGGCATGAAGCGGCTTTCCCTGGAACGGCTGAACCCTCGTGACGAGTTTCGATTCGGACTCCGCGGCGTCATCGACGAGGACGGCGCCCGTGCGCTCGATCGGCTCCTCTTCCAATGCCAGGCACGCGACGCCCGAGAAGTTCATCTGGATGTCGAAGCGGTGAGCGAGATCTCATCGCTGGGCGTCTCGGTCCTCGAGCGACAGGCGCGCGTCTTTCAGAGCACGGAGCGGCGGATCATCGTACACGGCGTCGGTGGCGGCGCGCGCGAGGCCCTGACCGGGACCGGCGCGTTCCTCTTCGCCTCCAATGGCTCGGCCGGCGGCACCGTCACCAACGGCCCCGGGGCCGCGACCGAGAACGCAACACGGTCCGACGCGGGGCCGAGCGCCGCGGAGCATCAGGCGCTTCACCTGAAGCTCCGTCGCAAGATCGTGGAGTTCCGGAATCTCTTCGAGATCACGCAAGGGTTGAACCTCGCGCGGGATCTCGACGCGGTTCTGAATCTCTTCAGTCTGAGCGTGATGGGGCAGTTCGGCGTGGAGCGCCTGGCACTCTTCCTGGCCGACCCCGAACACGAGGGCTTCCTGGCCCCGCGGCAAGTGCGAGGTTTCGGCCAGAACCACTTCCGCGACCTCCTTCTCCCCGCTTCCGTCATCGAAGCGATCGGTCAGAACGAGACCTTCGTCGAGCTAGGCGTGCTGGGCCAGGACGGGATTCAGGCCGGTGACGAAGCGCTCATCGGCGCGGATGGTGAAACGGGTGTGCCGGAGGTTATCGAACTCCTCCGCCGGTCCGGACTGGAGTGGGGCGTAGGGCTTTGGGTGCGCCGCGATCTGGTCGGCATGCTCTTCCTGGGCGGCCGCGGAGGGCGAAAGGCGTTCCAGGAAGAGGAGCGCGACCTGCTGACGATCCTGGCACACCAGGCGGCGGTCGCCATCGCCAACGCGCGCTTCCATCGCCAGTCGGAGGAACGCAACTTGGGCCTCGTCCGCGGCATGATGTCGCTGATCGAGAGCCGCGACGTCTATGCCAAGGGCAGCACCGAGCGTGTCGTCCGCTTCGTGACGGCCATGGCGCGCGTGTTGCAGGTCCCGCAGGAGCAGGTGAAGGGATTGATCTACGGAGCCGTGCTCCGCGACATCGGGATGATCGCCGTCAGCCACCTCATCTTGAAGAATCCGGCTCATCTCTCCGAGGATGAGTGGTCGATGATCAAGCAGCACCCCACGCGGGGCGCGCAGATCCTCGAGGAGATGAACCTTCCTCGCGACGTGGTGGAGGTCGTGCTGAACCATCACGAGCGCTGGGGCGGTGACGGCTATCCGCTCGCGATCAAGGGGCAGGAGATTCCGATCGGCGCCCGGATCGTGTCGCTGGTGGACGCCTACGTCGCGATGACCAGCGAGCGCGCGTACCGGCGCGCGCTTCCGTACGAGAAGGCGCGGCAGGTGATCTCGGAGAACTGGGG
>JANNMC010000364.1:0-2129 GCA_031397435.1 Candidatus Eiseniibacteriota bacterium | reverse complement strand
TCCGTAACAGCTCGAATGGGCGGAGTGCCGGGAGCGCGCTCGCGAGCGCCGCGGCATGAATCCGCAAGTGTCCCTCAGGAGAAAGTAGGAGTTTTAAATGTCGAGAAACCGAAGTGTCATGGCATCGCTCGCGGCGAGCGCGCTGCTCGCCCTGGCGACTGCGCCCCCGGCGGAAGCTGCGGAGCAGATGATCGCGGGCAAGAAGTACTCGATCACCGCGGGCGCACAGGCCGGCTCGTTCGTCTGCCAGTGGGGCGACGAAAAGGTGACCTGGACCCCTAAGCCCTGGCATCACGCCGACTATCGAGAACTCGGGCCGGCGGTCTACGACCGCTGGACGCAGAAGGGCCTTCCCTATCCCTGGGATCTGCCGCTCGACGAACGCCTCAAGCAGACCGGCGCCGAGGTTCACGATCGCTCGTACACAGCCCTCTATTTCGGCGAGTTCGGCCGCGACTACATCACGCATTGGGCGATCGACCTGACCGGACCTGATGGAACGCAGCGTAACAAGGAGCTCTTCGAGTGGATGATCGCTTACCGCCTGAGCTCGGAAGGTCTGGCGCCGAGTCAGGTTGGCAAAGTGCGCGCGAACTACATGTTCACGTTCACGGCGCCCAATGACTTCCGCGGCCTCGGCATTTCCACCACGATCTATCACGGCGACAAGTTCAACGACGAGTTCCTCTACACGCCGGCCTCTCGCCGCGTACGTCGCCTCCCGCAGGCGGCGCGCCAGGACATCATCCCGGGCACGATCACGCGCTGGGAAGACTTCCCGCAGGTGAAGCCGTTCCCCGATATCGATTACAAGATCGTGGGCACGACGCTGTACGCCGGTCAACCGGACGGAACGTTCGGATTCACTATGAACACGAAGGGCGAGAAGACGGGCATCGGCATCGACGGGGTATGCGAGCCCTCCTACATCCTCGAGATCACACCGAAGTCGAAGTCTTATTGGTACGCGAAGCAGCGCCGCATCATCGGGATCAAGACAGGCAGCAGCTGGTACGAGGAAGTCTTCGACGGCAAGGGTGAGATCACGCGCAAGCGCGTGAATCGCCGCTCGATCGCCAAGGGCGATCCGCGCCTCCAGAACCCGACCACCAATCTGCAGAACTGGCAGCTGATCTGGGGTCAAGAGTACTTCTGGGAGCCGAAGAGCGGCTTCTCTCAGGCTTGGTACATGCTCGAGTTCTGGCTCGACTACCTCGCCATGCCGCGCGACGTGGTGAACCTCGAGAACCTCTCGAAGGAACCCGTCCGCAAGATCCTGTTCTGGGAGTAAGGCGCTCCCAACGGGCAAGCGCTGCCTCTGGCGGAGTCCCCCTCTAGGGGCAGCGCGTAGCCCGGCATTTGCCCGAGTCAATCCGAGAAGTCGCGACAAAACGCCAGCACGTCGCTGGGCCTCGGCGACTCTGTCCATAACAAGCCAGCGCAGCTCGGGGTCGAGCGGCGGCGGAACTTGACGAATCGAAGGAGTAACCAGCGTGTCTATCCTTAAACTCGGCCGAGTGTTACGTGCGAGCGTGTTCGCCCTGGGTTTGCCGGGCCTCGCGACTTCAGGCGCCCACGCGCTCGAGGAAATCGGCGAGAACCTCGAAATCAGCGGCGAAGTGTTCGTTCTCACGGAGCTCACGTGGGGCGACACGAGCGGCCCGAAGACCTTCAACATCTTCACGGACGCCGGGGGTGGCTCGACCCTGCCGGCGACCGCGTTCGTCGGCGCGCCGTATCCGGTGAATCTGGATCGCTACGACACGCTCACCGCCTTCCGCACGGAGATTCTCGTCGAGGCGTCGTATCGCGGCATTCCTCACTTCACGCCGGTCATCAAGCTGCGCCCCTACTTCGATGGCTCGTTCGGAATCGAGGGCAAGCACGACCAGATTCAGCGCGACTGGGAAACCAACATCAGCGATGGACTTCACGATGAATGGGTCCCGCTCGTTCGGGAAGCCTACGTCGATGTGAACTACCACCCGTTCTTCGTGCGAGCGGGCCGTCAGATCGTTACGTGGGGCCGCTCCGACGGCGTGTCCGTGATGGACGTCGTCAATCCGCGCAACTTCCGGAACCCGCTCACCTTCGAGCAGGAACGCTTCCAGATTCCGCAGTGGATGATC
>JANNMC010000353.1:0-1263 GCA_031397435.1 Candidatus Eiseniibacteriota bacterium | reverse complement strand
CCTCGACGTGGACGACACTGGCAAGGGGACGCGCGTCGAGGTCTTCGCTGACGACCACCTCGGCGACGCCATCGCGCGCCTCTACGCGCGCTACGCCGAGCTGCTGCCCGAAGGCGCGGAGCGCACGCGCGAGGAGGCGATCGCGCGCTCGGTCGCGGCGAGCCTGCGGCGCTCCAACGAGCCCGCCGACCTCGCGCGCTACCGCCCGGTGCTGGCTTCGACGTTCGAGCTCGTCGATCACCGCGTGTTAGGGACTTGGTCCGCGCACTCGGCCGATGCGCACGTGCAGAACCTCGCCTCATGGCAAGGCATCACCACCGACGCGGCCTTCCGCACCGACCATCTGCTCGCGCTGGAGGCGGACGCGCTGCTCGTGGCGCGCACGCTCGCCGGCGCCGCGAGCGCGACCGGCGGCGCGTTCGAGCGGCCGTTCGTGGTGCTCTCGGTGTTCGGCGGCGACGGCCTCGCGGTTCGCGAGGAGTACTTCGATGTCGGTGACGAAGCCGAAGCCCTCGCGCGCTTCGACGCGCTGACTGCGTCCTCCAGCGCGGCGCTTCCTCCCCAACGGCTCGGCGCCGGCTTCGAGAACGCCGCGACGCGCGCGCACGATGCGCTCAATCAGCGCTTCAATGCGCGCGACTGGGCGGGCATCGAAACCTGCGTCGCGTCGGAGCTCGTCTTCGACGAGCGGCGCCGCATGCTGCGCAACACGGTCGGGAGACGCGACTGGCTGAGGATGTTCCGCTTCATGTTCGACGTGCCCGCGAGCCGCTTCACATGGACGCTCAGCGCGACGCGGGGCGAGCGTCTCGCGCTCCACCTCCTCGGCTTCGAGGGTGAGGTCACGGGCGGCGGCGGCCCACTCGCGCTCGACGAGCACTTCGCGCTGAACGAGGTCGATCGCGACGGCCGCATCATCGCGATCGTGCTGTTCGACGGAATAGACGAAGCCGCCGCCTACGCCGAGCTCGATGCGCGCTACGCGGCGCAGCGCGCGGATCCTCCGGCCCGCGCCTTCGCAGCGCATCGCGCCGAGATGGCGAGCGCGTTCGCCTCCGGCGACTGGGACCCCGTCGCGGCGATCTGCGCTCCCGAGTTCATTCGCCACGATCACCGGCTGCTCGGGCTCGGAGTCGCGCACGGCCAAGCCGCGCTTGCTGACTCGATGCGCGCGATGCGTGAACTCGCGCCCGATGCGCGCCAGCGCGTCGAGCACGTGCGGAACGCGGGTCGCGGCGAGCTCGGGCAAGTCGCGTGGGTCGG
>JANNMC010000338.1:0-1663 GCA_031397435.1 Candidatus Eiseniibacteriota bacterium | reverse complement strand
GGCACGACCTGGTTGCCATACGTGGTGCTGATCGCTGCGACGCTCACCCAAAGCGTCCCACGCGCGGAGTCGTACGCGAGATCGTTGGCCGCGATCGGGACGACGCGCACGGTCAGCGCCTGCGCCCCAATAGCTAGGGAGGCGAACGCGAGTGCGGCAAGCAAGGCGCGTGAGTTCACGAGCGGGCTCCAAGCGCCAACTATGACACGCGCCGCGCTCGCCTGGCTCCCCAACAAAGGTGACGAAGAAGCGGCGAACCTGAACGGGGAGTACTGCCGATCTGCGCAGCCCGCCGCTCGGCGCCTCAGCGCTTCACGCGAACTGCGCGAGGCTTGCTGCGCCGCCTCCGCAGGGCAGGCCGACTCAGCGAATCGCGGCGAGCCGTGCTTCCCCCGCCCGAATCACGGCGTCCTGGTGTGGCTGAAGTTCCTGCCCGCCCATCCCCATGAAGAACTCCAGGAACGGATCGACCACGCCGGTCGCGATCCCTGATAACTCCTCGATCACCGCGAGCCCGCAGAAGGGGACGTGCGCAGTCGAGTAGCCGCCTTCGTGGGAGAGGATCAGGCGCCCGCCGCATAGCTCTTCGGCGGCGGCGAGCAGGCTGCGCGTGAGCGAGCGGAAGGTGGCGCTGGTCGCGAGCATGCGGCCGAGCGGGTCCATCGCGCCGCCGTCGAAGCCGGACGCGACGAAGATTGCCTCGGGCCGGAAGCGGCGCAGCGCCGGCACGACGACGTGCGCGAATGCGGCTTCGTAGGCGCCGTGCCCCGAGCCCGGCGGCAGCGGCAGGTTCAGGTTGAAGCCCTTGCCCGCGCCTTCGCCATCATGCTCGGGGAAGCCGCGGCCGGCGGGGAAGTAGTTGTCCTGGTGCAGCGAGATCGTGAGCACGGACGGATCGCTGATGAAGGCGCTCTCGGTGCCGTTGCCGTGGTGCACGTCCCAATCGACGACGGCGACGCGTGCGAGGCCGCGCGCCTCTCTCGCGTGCTTCACCGCGATCGCAACGTTGGAGAAGATGCAGAAGCCCATGCCGAGGTCGGCCTCGGCGTGATGGCCGGGTGGGCGCACCAGTGCGTAGGCATTATGGACGCGGCGATCGAGCACCGCGTCGGTCGCCGCCAGCGCCCCGCCAGCAGCGAGCAACGCGATCTCGTAACTGCCGGGGCCGAAGGGCGTCAGCACGCCCGCGTCGCCGCCGTTCTCGGCGGAGAGCTTCTTCACGCGCTCGAGATGGCCGCGCGTGTGAACGCGCAGGATCTCGTCCTCGCTCGCCAGACGCGGCGCAATCGCATCGAGTCGCGCGAGCAGCCCCGACACTTCGAGCAGGCTCTTCAGCCTGCGCTTGGTGTCGGGATTCTCGACGTGCCGATCGGGCTCGACCATGCCGCCAGCGGGAATGAAGCCCGCCGCGGAGCGCGTGTCGTGCCACAGGTAGCGCTCGTGAAAGACGAACCCGGTTCTCATGAACTTCGCTCGCCAGCGGCTCGCTGCGCGCTTCGGCGGCCGCTTTGCGTCCGCGTTCCTCTTTGTTGAACTCGCTCGGCTACGCCTCGCTGCGCGCTTCGCTTGCGTCGCGCCATACGCCCCCCCGCGCTGCCTCTAGAACCTGTAGGTGAAGTCGATTCCGTAAGTGCGCGGCGCGCCGCGTTGGAAGTAGTCGAGC
>JANNMC010000335.1:0-17751 GCA_031397435.1 Candidatus Eiseniibacteriota bacterium | reverse complement strand
GGGTGGTGCTGGCCGACCCGGTGGCCTCGATCGGCCTTGTCGGTCCCGACCTGCGCTATGCCGCGCCGCTGCTGGCGCGGGTGCCGGGCGCGGCGGCGCGGCTGGCAGCCTGCGACCCTGACCTCTCCCGCTCCCCTGCCCTACGATCGAGATGTTGGAACAAGTCGGAATGTCGCTGCGATTCTGCCAGGGGGGTGTTCGCGAAATTGGCGGCACGAATCAACTAACTCAATGCTCGCCCATCATCGAGGTACGCGGAAGGGAGTGCGGGGAGGGGAGGCAAAGCCCCCGCGGGCGACTGGTCGTTTTCGTCGGAGCCGGAGGGGGCTCTGCCTCCCCTCCCCACCCCCTACCGAATCTCGTAGTTAGGAGCTTCCTTCGTGATGGTGAGATCGTGCGGATGCGACTCGCGGAGTCCCGCCTGCGTGATGCGCACGAAGCGAGTCTTGGTGCGGAGTTCTTCGATCGTGGTGACGCCGCAGTAGCCCATGCCGGCACGAAGCCCGCCGATGAGCTGATAGATCACGTTCGAGAGCGGGCCCTTGTACGGCACGCGTGCCTCGATCCCCTCGGCGACTAGTTTCTTCAGGTCCTTCACACCGTCCTGGAAGTAACGGTCGCCGCGGCCGCTCGACATCGCGGAGAGCGAGCCCATGCCGCGGTAGACCTTGTAGGTCCGCCCTTCCAGCAGCAGCGTTTCACCCGGGCTCTCCTCGGTGCCCGCCAGCAAATTACCGAGCATGAACGAGTGGGCGCCCGCGGCCAGTCCCTTCACGGCGTCGCCCGAATACTTGATGCCGCCGTCGGCGATGATCGGGATGTCCGCCTTCGCCGCCTCGGCCGCGCACTCCATGACGGCGGAGATCTGCGGGACGCCAACGCCCGCCACGACGCGCGTGGTGCAGGCGGATCCGGGCCCCATGCCGATCTTCACGCAATCGGCGCCGGCGCGAATGAGATCGCGCGTCCCCTCGGCCGTCGCGACGTTTCCGACAATCAGCCCGAGTGTCGCATGGCGAGCCTTCACCGCCTTCGTCGTCTCGAGGACCGCCTTCGAGTGCCCGTGCGCGCTGTCGATCACGACCACGTCGACACCGGCCTTCATCAGTTCGTCCACGCGGTCGATGGCGTCCTGTCCCACGCCGATCGCGGCGCCGACGCGGAGCCGCCCCAGGTGGTCCTTGCACGAGCGCGGATAGCGCACCCGCTTCTGGATGTCCTTCACGGTGATGAGCCCGCGCAGCTGGAACTGGTCGTCGACGATCAGGAGTTTTTCGATGCGGTGGCGGTGCAGAATCAACTCGGCTTCTTCGAGCGTCGTGCCGACGGGCGCCGTGACGAGTTTGTCCTTCGTCATCACGTCCGATACTTTCAGATCGAGGCTCTTGGCGAAGCGGAGGTCGCGATTCGTGAGGATTCCGACAAGTCGCTTTCCTTCGGTGATCGGCACGCCCGAGATGCGGAACTTCTCCATCAATTCCAGGGCGCGTGCGATCGGCACGTCGGGCGGGAGCGTGATCGGGTTCACGATCATGCCGCTCTCCGAGCGCTTCACCTTGTCCACTTCCTCCACCTGCTCCAGGATCGGGAGGTTCTTGTGGACGATCCCGATGCCCCCCTCTCGCGCGATGGCGATGGCGAGCGCACATTCGGTGACGGTGTCCATCGCCGCGCTCACCACCGGGATGTTCAGCGTGATGTCGCGCGTCAGGCGCGTGCTGGTGTCGACGTCGCGGGGGTGGACTTCGGAATAGGCGGGGACGAGAAGAACGTCGTCGAAGGTGAGTGAGGGCTCCGCCGCGACGCGCGACGAACCGGCCGGCTGCTCGACGGCCCCGATCCGGTCTCGCGGTGTCGCGAAGGTTCCCATCGTCACTCCGGCAGCCCCTGGTCGAGACGCTCGCTCAGCGAGAAGAAGAAGGTGATCCCCAGGCGCACCAGCACATACGACTTGTTCCCGTTGTAGCCCGAGGGGAAGTCTTCCTTGTTCTCGGCCATGATCGAGTGATAGGAGACGTCGGCGTTCGCGGTCACGTACTTCGACATGCGGCGCTCGGCGCCGGCCACACCGTAGAATCCGATGTCGCCGCGACGCAGCCGCTCGAAGGTGACGGGGTCCTTCCCGGCGCCCAGATCCCTCGTGTGGATGGTCCAGATGTAGACACCGCCACCGAACCCGGCGTAGGGATGCAGGCGGCTCTGGCGATTGAAGAGATACCGCGCGCCGAGCGTCATGGGGACCGATGAAACGACGAATCGGTCCTTGTCCTCGCCCAGTCGATTCCACGCGTAGCCGATGTTCAAGTCGAAGGTGATGTCGTCGCTGTAGACGTACGCGAAGGCGAAATCGCCCGAGAGCCGCGGCGTGGCGTCCGCCTTGATGTCCGCGTCGCCCGTGAAGACCGGAATGCCACCCCGAAAGCCGACGCCGCCGTAACCGACGAGGCTTTCATAGATCACTCGCTTCTTCGCCGTTGTGACCGAGGCTGTTCCGGTATCGATGCCCGGCTCCTGGGCCAGCGCCGGCGATGCGGCGGCGAGAAACAGGAAGGCGATGACTGCCTTCGAGATCATGCGGAACATGTGGATTGGGACTCCCCTTCGTAGTGTCGGCCGGAGGGCCGGTCGACCGGCAAGTGAGGTAGTAGCCGAGGATTCTACCGAGGGCCGCGCCGGGTGTCAATCGGCCGCTCCCCCGGCGCGGGGCGGGGAAAACCCCGCAACTCCATATGGAATGGGCGTTCCCGAGGGGGGCGTCTTGACAGCCTTACGCCCCCCTCGTAGAGTCTTGGCTAGTTGTGGCGGTGTAGCTCAGCGGTAGAGCAGGGGAATCATAATCCCTTGGTCCGGGGTTCAAATCCCTGCGCCGCCACCATTTTCCTCTCCGTGCCCCGTGATACCATCAGGGGTCCCATGACGACCCGCCTGAACCCCCGAGACGCTACGCTCGAGCGCTTGGCCGCGCGCGCGATCGTGGAGGAGAGACTCCTCCCTGACGCGGATGCCCCCATCGTGGTCGCCGTCTCTGGAGGGCCCGACTCGATGGCGCTCCTTCATTTCATGCTCGAGGGGGCCAAGGGCGCTCGCGTGATCGCGGCGCACGTGAATCACGGCCTCCGCGGCGACGCTTCCGACGCGGACGCCGCGTTCGTGCGGGCAGAGGCCGTGGCCTGGGGCGCCGAGGCGGAGATCGTCGCCGCCGCCATTCCGGAACGAGCGCGGACACGCGCGGCCGGTGGCGCCGCCGTGGAGGCGGACGCACGCCGGGCGCGCTATGCCGCCTTGCGCGAGATCGCCATGCGCGCCGGCGCCGACCGCGTCCTCACCGCGCATACCGCCGACGATCAGGCGGAGACGGTTCTCCTGCGGCTCGTGCGTGGGGCGGGGCTCCGCGGCCTGGCGGGCATGGCGCCACGTTCGCGCGTTCAGGGCGTGCGCATCGCGCGGCCGTTTCTCTCGGTGACTCGATACCAGATCCTCGATTACGTGGCGCGTCACGCCGTCCCCTATCGCCGCGACGCGACCAATGACGAGACCGCCGCGGCGCGAAACTTCGTCCGTCACGAAATCGTTCCAAGGCTGGAGTCGCGGCTCAATCCGGCCGCGCGCGAGGCGCTGCTCCGCGCCGCCTCCACGTTCCGCGAGGCCAACCGCGATCTGGAGCGCCGCGCGGCACGAGCGTTTCGCCGCCTCCTGGTCGAGCGTGACGAGGAGAAGATCAGCCTTGATGCCCCCGCTCTCCTCCTCTACCCTAAGCTCTTGCGAACGTACGTGTTCCGCCGTGCGGTGCGCGAGCTGAACGGGAATCTCCGCGACGTCGCCGCGGTGCACCTCCGCGCGCTCCAAGAGCTTGCCCTGTCTCATCGCGGCCACATCGCCGATCTCCCCGGTGGAGTACGGGCCCGGCGCGAACGAGATCGCGTGATCCTGAGCCGCGAATGCCCGCGGAAGCTCGAACCGAAGCCCGCTCGCGAACCATCCAAGCCTTGAGGCTCGAGACTTGGCACCGAATTGCCGATAAGAAAGGACCTATCATCAGTGAACGAACCCCACGACCGAGGGAACGACGTGACCCCACGACCTGAGCGCGACAGCAGGCCGGTTGCCCGCAAGCAGTCCGGCGGCGAGCGTCCGACCCGCCGTCGCCCCGCACCACCTCCGAACAAGCAGCCGCAGCGGAAGCCTTCCCCCTTCGGGCCGGCCAAGCCGCTTCGTACGGCACTCCTCTGGCTGATTCTCGTTCTGACCGTGCTCGTCTTCGTGCAGGTCTACGGCGAGATCAAGGCGAAGACGCACGAGATCCCGTACAGCGAATTCCTGACGCTGGTCGATACGGCCAACCTCAAGTCGGTGACGATCATTCAGCGCGAGGTGATGGGCGAGCTGAAGCAGAGCGCGCTGACCCACATTGAGGGACGCCCGGTCTCCTTCGTCTTCTTCAAGGTCTACCTCCCGGCGGAGGACAAGGATCTGGGCCGCGTCATTCTCGCGAAGGATCCGGCCACGGTCGTGACCTCGAAGCCAGAGACCATGAACTGGTGGGGTGTCGTCCTCGGCTACCTCCCCTTCATCGCCCTCCTCGTCCTCTGGATGGTCATGATCCGCCAACTGCAGTCGGGCGGATCGAACGCCATGAAGTTTGGGAAGAGCAAGCCCAAGATGGCGCAGGAGTCGTCGACCAAGGTCACGTTCAAGGACGTGGCGGGCGCCGACGAGGCGAAGGTGGAGCTGGAAGAGATCATCGAGTTCCTCCGCGAGCCGAAGAAGTTCCAGAAGCTGGGCGGGCGAATTCCCAAGGGCGTGCTCCTTCTTGGCCCTCCGGGAACGGGAAAGACGCTGCTCGCGAAGGCCGTCGCCGGCGAGGCGGGCGTTCCCTTCTTCTCGCTCTCGGGTTCTGATTTCGTCGAGATGTTCGTCGGCGTCGGCGCCTCGCGTGTCCGCGACCTCTTCGACCAGGGGAAGCGGAATGCCCCCTGCATCATCTTCATCGACGAAATCGACGCCGTCGGCCGCCATCGCGGCGCCGGCCTGGGCGGCGGTCATGACGAGCGCGAGCAGACGCTGAATCAGCTTCTGGTGGAGATGGACGGCTTCGAGACGAACGACGGCGTCATCCTGATCGCCGCGACGAATCGCCCCGACGTACTCGACCCCGCGCTCATGCGGCCCGGCCGCTTTGACCGCCAGGTGGTGGTGGACGTTCCGGACGTTCGCGGCCGCGAGGGAATCCTGCGCGTCCACACGCGGAACATCCCGCTCTCCGAGGACGTCGATCTCTCGATCCTTGCCCGCGGCACCCCCGGCATGGTGGGCGCCGACTTGGCGAACCTGGTCAACGAGGCCGCGCTGCTCGCGGCACGGCGCAATCACAAGAAGGTGATCGCGGAGGATCTGGAGGACGCCAAGGACAAGGTGATGATGGGCGGCGAGCGGCGGAGCCTCGTGATCTCCGACACGGAGAAGAAGGCGACGTCGTATCACGAAGCGGGACACGCGCTGGTCGCCTACCTCCAGCCCGGCAGCGACAAGGTGCACAAGGTCACGATCATCCCGCGTGGACGGGCGCTCGGAGTCACGTCGTATCTGCCCAAGGAAGAGCGTCACTCCTTCTCGCGCGATTACTGGCTGCGCGTGCTGACGCACATGATGGGCGGGCGCGCGGCCGAGGAGATCGTGCTGCACCAGTTCACGACCGGCGCCTCCGACGACATCCGCCGCGCGACCGCCATCGCCCGCCGCATGGTCTGCGAGTGGGGGATGAGCGAAAAGCTGGGGCCGCTCAGTTTCGGCCACAAGGATGAGTACGTCTTCCTGGGACGGGAGATCACGCAGAGCCGCGACTACAGCGAGAAGACCGCCATCACGATCGACGAGGAAGTGCGCGGCCTGATCGACGGGGCCTACGCGAACGCGAAGAAGCTCCTGTCGGAGGACGTCGCGAACCTCCACGTCATCGCCCTCGCGCTCCTGGAGCGGGAAGTGCTCGACGGCGCGGAGATTGAGAAGCTGCTTCGCGGCGAGAAGCTCGACCCCGTTCAGCCAAGGAACGACTCTGGCGACGAAGACAAGAATTCCGCCGAGGCCCCCACGTCGGGCGGCAGCGAGCGCGTTGCCCCGCCCCGGGTAACTCCGGCCGCGGAGAGCCCCGGCCTGGCCTGATGATCTTCACCCACCGCCACGGCTCGTGGGACATCGGTCCCGGCGAGCGTGCGCGAGTGGTGGGTGTTTTGAATCTCACGCCCGATTCGTTCTACGACGGCGGGCGCTACGCCGACACCGGCCGCGCCCTCGACCACGCGCTACGCCTCGCCGCGGAGGGGGCCGACGCGATCGACCTGGGTGGCCTGAGCACGCGCCCGGGACCGTCCGCTCCCATCGGCCCCGACGAGGAATGGCGGCGTCTGGAGCCGGTGCTGAGTTCCCTCGCCGGCCGAATCCAGATCCCCCTCTCGGTCGACACCTACCGCGCTTCCGTGGCTCGCCGCGCGCTCGATGCCGGCGTCTCGATGATCAACGACGTGAGCGGCCTGACGGCCGACCGCGAGATGGCCGGCGTCGTGGCCGACTCCGGCGCCGGGCTCGTCCTCATGCACGCGCTCGGCGCCCCCGATGCCATGCATGCGCCACGGGAGTACAGAGACGTGGGCCAGGAGGTGCGCGATTTCCTGGCCGCGCGAATGGCGGAAGGCGTGGCTAGGGGCGTGGCGCCCGAGCGGATCGCCCTCGACCCCGGAATCGGCTTCTCCAAACGGGCCGAGCAGAACATCGCGGCGCTTCGGGCTCTTCCGCTCTTGACCTCGCTTGGCCGGCCCCTGTACATCGGAGTATCGCGAAAGTCGTTTCTGGGGCAGCTGACCGGCCGACCCGTGGAGGAACGCCTCCCCGCGAGCCTCGGCGCCGCGGTGGCCGCCGTCGCCCTGGGCGCCCGCATCGTGCGCACGCACGACGTGGCCGCCACGCGCGACGCGCTACTCGCCGCCGAAGCGCTTCTTCACCCCGAGTCCGTTCGCGAGGCGAGCCGCGCATGATCGACGTCCGGCCCCAGCTCCTCCTCGACATCGTCGACATCCTGATCGTCGCGTTCCTCTTCTACCGCCTCTTCGCGATGATCAAGGGGACGCGCGCCTCCCAGATGTTCGTGGGACTGGTGGTCATCGTCTTCGCGTCGATCGTGGCGCAGTGGTTTCGCCTGAGCGCGCTGAACTGGATGATCGGCAGCCTGAAGACGGTCTGGGTGATCCTCCTCTTCGTGATCCTCTTCCAGCCGGAACTCCGCGCCCTCCTGACGCACATCGGTCAGAACCGCCTGGTCCGCGCCCTCATCCGCGTGGAGGAGTACGGGGTGCTGAGCGAGGTGATCAAGGCTGTCGAGGAGATGAGCAAGGACCGCCGCGGCGCCCTCATCGTCTTCGAGCGCGACATGGGGCTCCGGAATTACGTCGAGACGGGGACGAAGCTGGAGGCCAAGGTTTCGGCGGAACTGCTGGAGACGATCTTCACGCCCCACTCGCCGCTCCACGACGGCGCCTGCGTGATCCGGGGCGACGAGATCGTGGCGGCCGGGTGCATCCTGCCGCTCAGTCAGACGGAGGGTCTCTCGCCGATTCTCGGCACGCGGCATCGCGCCGCCCTCGGCCTGGCCGAGGAGACCGACGCCGCGGTGCTGGTCGTGTCGGAGGAGACGGGGGCGATCTCGGTCGCCCACAAGGGAACCCTAAAGTGGGACCTCGACGAGGGACAGTTGCGGAGCGAACTGGCCGCGATCTTCAACGCGCGCCCCGAGGAGTCGAGGGATTCCGAAGAAGGTTCGCAACCCGCCTAGCCGGTCGTGGCGGGAGGGCCCAGCCGCCCGCGGACGTAGCCATTGAGATAGGCCACGTCGTAGACCACTTTCAAGAAGGGCACTCCCACCAGCGCTTCCACGGCGCCGATCCTTCCGAATCCGCGCCGCGCCTGCTGCACGATGAAGAGCGCCGCGCCCGCCGCCAGCAACTGCCACGCCATCGGGAAGATGAAGCCGAGCATCGCCAGCGCCACGGCCATCCCGTACTTCACCGCGATCGTGGCGTAGAACCACGCCTGCACGCGCGACTGCCCATCGCCCAGACCGAATCGGCGGTGCTGCCGGTAGAAGGCGCGCAGGTCGCCGCGCGGCCTCCAGCCGACGACCGCCCGGGGTGCGAACGCAAAGCGGCATCCGGCGTTCTTCAGCGCCAGGGCGAACGGCGTGTCCTCGTTATGCGCCAGCATCTCGTCGAAGCCTCCCGCCTTGTCCCACGCCTCTCGGCGAAACGCGATGGAGCGGGTGGAAGGGAGAAACCGATCGAGGTTCACCTCCTCTAACCGCGGCGCCGAGACGACGCCCGCGGCGCGCTCGAAGGGGGTGGAGGTGACCGGCCGGTAGAAGCCCGCGACGACATCCGCGGACTCGCCTCCGTCGCCCGGCGCGCCGGCGAACGGTTTCACGATCTCCTCCAGCCATGCCGGCTCGACTTCGACTCCGGCGTCGGTGCAGGCGATGACCTCGTGCCGCGCTGCCCGGATGGCCGCGTTTCTTCCCACCGACCGATTGCCCGGCGTCTCCAACACGCGCAGGCGCGGCTCGGTTGCCGCGCGCGCGCCGAGGCGCTGGACGGTTCCGTCGGTGGAGCCGCCGTCGGCGATCACGATCTCATCGGGGGAACGAGTGCCGCGAAGGAGCGAATCGAGGAGCGCGTCGATGCTCCCCGACTCATTACGCACGGTCACGATGACCGTGACGGCCGGCGCTTTCGGTTCCACGGCGCGCGAGGTGGCCGCGGCGCCTACCAGCCGCCGGGGCGCGTCTCGGAGACGGCGTACGGGCGGCGGCCCGAGTCGGAGTATTGGAAGTACCGGAAGGCGAATCCCTGCATGTCGTCGGGGGTAACCGACTGCATCTTCACGGGGAACGAGACGACGTAGTCACCGGGAAGCTTGAAGATTTCCGCCCTCGCGAACTGGAAGGCGCGCGCCTGGTTCGACGCGAGCCCCATCTGGAAGAGTCCGATGGCGTGCCGCTTCGCGTCTTCGAAGTCGAGGGCGTAATCGCCGATCAGGCGAATCGCCGCGAGCGACCGGAACTGGCCGAGGAGCATGCGCACCGCCTGCTCTTCAGACGGCGGGCCGTCGGCCGTGACGGTCGCGATGAGGGGCGACTCGTCGATCCCGTGCGCCACATAACTTTGAATATCGCGGACGAATGCCGACTTCTCGCGAACGTACTTCTCAAACCAGCCGCGCGGATTCGTGAAGAGTGAATTGACCACGTAGGCGACCGGGATATCCGGACTCGACGCCGGCGGGCCGTCGAACGCCACGGAGACGGTGCAATAGGGACCCTCGCCCAGCTCCCACTTTTCGCGGAAGCTCTCAAACGTCCCCTCCTTCGCCACCGTGCCAGGCGCGAAGGGGCCGGGGCTCACCGGACGGAACGCCTCGGCCACGGCGGGACCCACCTCGTCGGCTTTCACGTCTCCGAAGACCGCGACGACGAGGTTCGGCTTCACGACCATCTTCTTGTAGAAGGCAGCCACCTCGTCCACGGTGATCTCCACGATGCTCATGCGGGATCCGAGAATCGGAAGCCGATAGCCGCTCACCTGGTACTTCGTGTCGAAGATGAGGTGGCGGCGGCGTGCGTCGTCGTTCTCCAGCCACTGCGACTGCTGGTCGAGCACCAGGAGGCGGGTCGCGTCGACGGTGATGCTGTCGATCTCCGGTTTCGCGAGCATCGCGCCGAGGCGCGCCAGCGCTTCCTTCCAGCGGTTGGCCGGAACCGTGAGCGAGTAGCCCCACATGTCGCGATCCTGGTACGGAATGAAACGCCCGATGTCGAGGAGCGAAAACCGGTAGGAGCGACCGTCGGCCTTCGGGTCCGCCGACGTCATGATCGTCTCGCGCAGGAGCCGCGTGATTCCGTTGGTCTTCTCCGTCTCGTGCCGGACGCTTCCCTCCAGGAAGATGGAAATCGTCGCGAGTTCCGCGCTCCGGTCTTCGCTCGCGAGGACGCGGATCCCCTCCACGTTGCTTCGCGTCACGCGCCCGCGGCCAGCGTCGCGCGGCGCCGCTGGGATGGCGGTCAGCGGAGCGTCCACACGCCGCCGTCGCTCGTCCGGCGCGCTCACGGTGGCCAGGGGGCCGCCCTTGCCGCGCTGGGTCGCGGCGGCCAGCGTCAGCTTCTCGTTCACGCGAGCCTCGAGCCCCTTGTAGAGATCGAGGCTGTCGACGAAGTTCTTCGGGGCCATGTAGACGACCACGGCCTTCTTCGGGTCGAAGTAATCGCGGGCGACCGCTACCAGGTCTTCCCGCTTCAGAGCGCGGAGGCGCTGGATGTAGACCTCGTCACTTCCCGGCTCCACCTGCATGGCGCCGTACGCCGTGACCCGGCCGATCCCGGCGAAGTCGCCCTGCACCACCAGGTCGCGGGCGATCAGCGCGTCGAGCGTGCGCCGGAATTCGTCCTCGCCGATCGGCGTGAAGCGGGATCGTTCGAGTTCGGTGAAGAGAATGCTCTCGGCGTCGACCAGATTCTCGGGCGACGCGGCGATCGAGAACGCGATCGTGCCTCCGTCGGGCTCGAAGGAACGCTGCGCCGACGCGCCCTGGAATGGCCCCTCGCCAAGCCGGCGCTGGATGCGTGCGTCGCCGTAATCGGCCAGGAGAGCGATCAGGGCGTCGAGCGCCAGCGCATCGGCGGTGCCCCACGCGGGTGCGCGAAAGCCGATCGTGACGGCGGCGCCGCCCGCTCCGTCGGGATTCGTGGTGCCGAGGACCTTCGTCCCTTGAAGCGGACGCTCCGAGATCTTTCCGCGGCGGGGCGCGCGGTCCTTGGACGCCGTGGAGAACGCGGCGTTGACGGCCTGCGCCGCCTCCTCGGGATCGACGTCGCCGATGATCACCACCATGATGTTGTCGCCCGTGAACCACGTCTTGTGAAAGCGCGCGATGAGCGGCGCCGTCACGGCGGCGATCTCACGCTCCGGAACCGATGCGGGAACGCCGAGCGCGCTCCCCGGATGAAGCGCCTCGCGGAGCGGATTCATGGAGGCGAGAACCGCGTGTCCGAGGAAGTTTCGCGACGCGGTGCGGGCCAGCGACTTGGCGTTTTCCACGGCCTTCCCGTCGAGGGGGGGGTGGAGCACGATGTCGCCCAGCGTCTCGATCCCCTGCTTGAACGCGCGGGCGGGAAGGTCCATTTCGTAGAGAATGGTCCCTGTGGCGACCTCGCCGCTGAAGCGGCCGCCATTCATGCTGGTCACGCGGTCGATGTCCACCTTGGTGCGAGATTCGTTGCCCTCCCAGACGAGCTGCGCCATGACGGCGGCGGCGCCGCGTTCGCTTCGCCCCTCGTCACGCGTGCCGGCGCGGACCCATACCTGGATCGACACGACCGGACGGGTGCGGTTCTCGCGCACGATGAGCGTCGTCTTGTTGGGAAGGGTTCGAACGAGCTGAGGGGCGGAGAAAGCCGGCGCGGCGACGCCGGCGTAGACGATCGCCGCGAGGGCGATCGTGGCCAGGCGGATGACGTGGGGGCGCATGGGAATCGAATCCTCCGAGCTGTTCCGACGGGGCGAATCGCCCATAAAGCCTACTCCATTCCCCCCCAAAACGCGAACCCCGACGGGGTCGCCGCCGGGGTTCCGTCACCGCCTTCGGGGCGGCCGATACTCAGGAGTCGATCTTGACGACGTTCGCCGCTTCCTTGGCGCGCCGTCCCACCATCGGATCGAACTCCACCGTTTCACCTTCGTGCAGGGTGCGAAATCCGTCGGCCTGAATCGCCGAATGGTGCACGAAGAACTCCTCGCCTGAATCCACCTGGATGAAGCCGTATCCCTTGGCCTCACTGAACCACTTCACCGAACCGCGTGACTTCAACGGTGGGAATCCTCCTTTCGGATCGAAGTGTCCTGGGGTGTCGCTTGGCGTGGAGGGGAGGACGTCGACTTACCCCCTTCCGGACTTCGATGACTGGAAGCAGTCGCGGCAATAGACCGGCTTGCCTGCCGTCGGACGGAACGGTACCTGCGTCGGCGTGCCACACGACGAACAGATCGCGTCGTGGAACTCGCGTGGCCCGGAGCTCATGCTGCCCCCGCGATCGCCACCGCCCATGCCGCCTCCACCCCCGCCCCCGCCTCCGCCACCCGACATCTTCTTCGAGTCGCGGCAACGACGGCAACGGGTCGGCTCGTGCTGGAATCCACGTTCGCGGTAGAACGCCTGCTCTCCCGCCGTGAACACGAATTCCTCGCCGCAATCACGGCATTTGATTACCTTGTCGACATCAGACATGAAGCCTCCGGGACGCTCTCGCCACGAAAAAAGACACGGCCCCCGACGGGCAAGAATCGACGGGGGCTCGATGGGGTAGCAATCGAGAGGAGTGGGGGAGCGTACGGAGATGAGATGAACCGGGGCGATGGATCACTGCATTCCACTCGTTGCTGCCGGGACTCCTAGGCACGGGATACATAGGCACCCTAAGCAAACGGTAACTATAGCGAAGGAGAAGACTTGTGTCAAGCGATTTCGTAACGACCAGGCCATGAGAACGCGCCTTTTCGCCACCGTGGCCGGGCTCCTCCTGCTCCTCGCGGTGCCTTCCGAGGGGTGCGCGGCGGGCAGGCAGTCGGCGCCGGCCGGGATCGACTCCCTGGTGATTCTCCACACCAACGACGTCCACTCCCATCTCGATCCCTTCGAGGTAAGCGGCGGAGCGCGCGTGGGTGGCGTGGCGGCTCGTGCGGCGCTCGTGGGGCGGCAACGCGCCCTCGGCGGTCGGCTGCTGCTGCTCGACGCGGGCGATCTGGTTCAGGGGACTCCGTACTACAACCGATTCCGCGGAGAGCCGGACCATCGCCTTCTCGATCTCCTTGGCTACGACGCCATCGCCCTCGGAAACCACGACCTCGACGACGGCGCGGCCGCGTGGAGGAGACGTGCCAGCGCCACGCGAACACCCATTTTGAGCGCGAACGTCTTCGCGGTCGCGGAAAGTGCCTGGGCCGGCGGCTCCGATCCCCCGATCACCAGCGCCGCGCGACGCGGGGCGACGTGGATCGGCGGCCGCAAGGTTCCGCCTGGCGTCACTCTCCGCTACCTGGCGACTCCCTACACGATCGTGGAGCGGGGCGGCCTCCGCATCGCGCTCTTCGGACTCACCACGCCGTCTCTCGATCGGGTCGTCTCCGCCCGGCAGAATCAGGGCGTTGCCATCGGGAGCGCCGTCGCGGCCGCGCAGGAACTGGTGCCGCGACTCCGCCGCCAGGCCGACCTGGTGATCGCGCTGACCCACCTCGGCGTGGACGAGGATCGCCGGCTCGTGGATCACGTTCCCGGAATCGATCTCGTGATCGGCGGGCACAGCCACACGCCGCTCTTCCGGCCGACGCTCGAGAAGGCCGAGGGCGGGCGGGCAACGCCGATCGCGCAGGCCGGCTCCTGGGGGCGCTACCTGGGGCGGACGACGCTACGTTGGAGTGGCGATCGTGAGGCGAAAGCCACGTTCGGGCGGCTCATCCCGGTCCGACCGGAGGAGGGCGAGGACGCGTCCGTCGAGGCGATCGTCGCGTCGTATCGCTCGCGGCTTGGCACCGACCTCAACCGGATCGTCTACCGCTCCACGAAGCGCGTGGAAACGAGTTCTCTCCGCGAGGGCGACTCGCCGCTGGGCAATTTCGTGGCCGACGTGATCCGCGAGCGTGCCGGCGCCGACATCGCCGTCATGAACTCGGGCGGGATCCGTGCGCCGCTCCCGGCCGGGGAGGTGCGAGAACGCGACCTGGTCACCATGCTCCCTTTCGACAATCGGATTGTCGTCGTTTCGATGACCGGCGCGCAGGTCCAGCGCCTCCTCGATCGCATCGCCCGCCGGCTCGGTAAGGGAGGGTTCGCGCACGTCTCGGGCGTCTCATACGTGATCCAGCGAGACTGGGCCGTGGAGGTACGGGTCTGGAGGCGTGACGGAGAGCGGGCCGCGGTGACCCGTGCACGAGATGCGAGCCGCGTCCGCGACGAGGCACCGATCGACGTCAACCACGTCTACCGCGTCGCCACGATCGACTTCCTGGCGGACGGTGGCGATGCTTTCGACGAAGTCCGGGACGCGGGGGCCCAGGAGAAGACGGGGGCCCTCCTCTCCGACGCCGCCATCGAATTCCTTCGCGCCCATCCGGACTACTCCTTCCGGAAAGACAACCGCGTGCAGTGGCGAGGCTCCGGCGAGACGCTCCGCGACCTGCGCGTGCGCTAGCGCTACCGCGGAGAGGGCGCTGGATCCAGGACGGCATCGACGCCGCCCAGATGGGGCGGCACGTCGAACGGACCGAGCTTCTCCGTCGTGAACCCCTCGGCCCGGATCGTGAGGGTGTAGACGCCGGGCGGCAGGTTCGGAATCGTGTACTCCCCTCCCCCATCGGTTCGCGTCGCGCCCACCGGAGGCGAGTCTCCAGGCGCGGCCCACTCGCCCCGCGACGCCGACACTCTCACCCAGGAGACGGCCGCGCTCGCGATCGGCGAATGGGAGTCTCGGCTGGTGACCCGCCCTTCCAGAAAGGGGTAGTGGATCGCGTCACGCGCGTTTGGAATTCCCCAGCCGTGCATGTTGTCCGGCTCGTCGGCGCGATTGGCACTCATCACGATCGCCTCCCGCACCGCCTCAGGTCCCCAATCGGGGTGCGCTTCCACGACGAGCGCGGCCAGCCCCGCCACGAGCGGCGTGGAGTAGGAGGTTCCGCTCCCGCGATGGTAGCGATCGAGGGTCCCCGCGCTCGCAACCAGAACTCCCGAGCCGGGGGCCACCACGTCAGGCTTGATTCGCCCGTCTCCTGTTGGGCCTCGCGAGGAGAAGGGGACGACGCGTCCCGCCAGCGACGTGGCGCCGACGGTCAGCGTGCCGGGCGCGTCGGCGGGGGCGCCGAGGCTTTGTGGCTTCGGTCCGTAGTTTCCCGCGGAGTTGAGAAGCAAGACGCCGCGCTCCCAGGCGAGATTCGCCATCCGGGTCGTGACCGCGCTTCGCCCGTCCAGATCGGTCGCGCGGTACCAGTTGTTGTACGAAAGGGAGGCGGTGATGATGTCGGCGCCCATCGCCTCCGCCCACTCGACTCCCGCGCACCAGTAGTCTTCCTCGATCTTCGTCTCCGAGTCGCTCCGTTCCGTCTTCGCGAGCAGGAACGCGGCGCGCGGCGCGGCGCCGATCATCCGCCCTGGCCGATTGGCGGCGATGAGGCTGAGAACCTGGGTGCCGTGATTTTGCGCTCCGGGAGGATCGCGCGGCAGGCGAAAGCGTTCATCGGCCGGATTGTCGTCCCCCTGAACGAAGTCGCGCGCGCCCCGAACCTCTAGTTCGCGAAAGACCTCGTGGCGGAGCGTGAAGCCGCTGTCGAGGACGCCGATCAGCACCCCGGCCCCCTGATACCCGAGCGCGTGCGCCTCGAGGATCCCCATCGGCGCAAGCTGCGCGTCGGAGGGGCCCGCCTCCTCCACGTCGCCCGGTTCGGGAAGCATGGCGTCGTGGGCCGCGGGGTCCGCCGCCGGTGCGGAGTCGGACTCGAACGACGCGACCGGTTCCACGTCCGCGACGAACGGGAACGCGCGGATCGTCCGGAGCGCTTCGGCGCCGGCCTCGACACTCGCGGCATTCAGCCACCGCGACGTGGTGCGAAGGCGCGCACCCGTCGCGCGAAGCGCCTCGAGGTAACGCGGCGCGGGTCCAAGGTCCGCGGCGGGATCGAGGGGAGTCGCGCTCCGTCCGAGCGCCTCGCGCTCGCGACGCGCCTTCTCCCGGCGCGCGACGGCACGAGGTGTGGGGGCAAGGAGGGAGTCGGGATTGGTGTCCCAAGCGGTCGAACGATCGGAGCCGCGATCACGAAAGAAGATCCAGGTGGGTGAGCCGCCCGTCGATGGCGTGGCGGGCAGGGCCCGGGCGGATGGAGCGGCGATGGCGCCTGCCAGCGCCGCCGCGGCAAGGAGTACCGAGGAGAGGGCCCGGATCACCACCGTCACCTAGAACGAGTGGCGGACCGTGTAGGTGAGCGTGCTCTCGCCGCGCGCGGGAACCTTCACGTCGAACTCGATCGATTCCGCCGATTTCTTCCGGAACTCGCCCGACTTCTGCGTGATCTCCCACGTCCCGTAGAGCGTCTCCGCCACGGTGACGACGACGTCGGACGCGCCCGCGTTCCGAAGCCGGATCGAAAACTGATCGTCGGTAATGTTTCGCGCCGCCCGCGTATGCGCCATGCGCGTCCGCTCTCCGGTGACGTCGAAGGCGATGCCGCAGAAGAGTCGCACGCGTTCTCCGGCGGGAGTGTGGTCGATGGTGTCCTCCCCGATCCACGCCATGGCCCCATCGCCGCCACCCGCGGGGTCGAGCCCGAACACGCGCACGCGGCCCGCGGGAAGCGGCGCGCCGAGCCCGCTCTTCTTGTCGTTCGTGAAGATCACTTCGGCTCGCACCTTTCCGCCGTCCTTCGCGCCGTCATAGCGATAGGCGCGCGCGGCCGTGATCTTGGCCGCCCGTACCAGGGGAACCTGGATCGATTCCCATGCCGGAAGGTCGAGCGCCTCCTCGACGCGGTAGATATGGTAGGCGAAGAGTCCGTTCGGACGCGGCGTCGCGACGGGCGCGTTATCCCCGAACTCGGAGAGCGCCGCCGCGGTCGTGCCGCCGGCGCGATGCAGCTCCCCCGACACCAGCGAGACGCGGGCGCCGCGATAAGGCGCGCCGGAGCGGTTGGAGATCGTCGCCCATCCTGAGAGCGCCAGGGCGCCTTCGCCCCGTTCCAACGTCGCCGTATATTCCGTGGTCCAACCGAGCGCGTTCGTCAGATACGAGAGCAAGACGGCCCGCTCGCCGGCCTGCTCGGCCCGGACGCGCCACCGAAGCGAGGGGCGCGTGGAGAGGCCGGCGGGACCGCGGCGCGCCGGGAATTCGACCTCCTGGATCTGCGCGCGCTTGATCATGAGCAGGACGTCGGTCGAGTCGCGCCGGCGGATGAAGAGATCGTCTCCGTCGATTCCCTCGAGGACGCCGCGCGCGGGACGGTTCTGCCAGCGGAAGAAGATGGAGTCGCCCAGGAAACTCCGGAAGACCTTGTCGGCGTTCCAGAGGTCGTACCGGAACGACTGTTCGCGCACGTCGAGACCGGCGCCCTCCAACCGCACCGACGTGGAGTCGAGCCGCTGGGGCACGCCCTCCAGCTCGATCGCGTTCTCCCCCGCCGCCAGGGAAACCCGGCGAGGGTCGCGAACGTAGGCAACGTTGTCGTCGTAGATCACCACGTCGGGCGCCCCCGCCGGCCGGAGCGGGGTGGCGCGCGAGGCTTCCGGCGCGAGTGCCGCCAGGAACGCCAGGGCCGCGAGGAAGCGGAAGATGTCGATCCGTGATTTCATCGGTGATCGTACGGTACGCGCGCGGCATTTCCGGGTCAAACATTCCGTTGACACACCCACGAGGCTCCCTAAATTTATATTCAATGTGACCGACAGGGGGTGATTCAGAGCATGCGTAAGCGCGGCACCGTGAAGTGGTTCAACGAGACGAAGGGCTTTGGCTTCATTGCCCAAGAAGGCGGCGAGGACGTGTTCGTGCACTACTCGGCGATCCAGAGCGAGGGATTCAAGACGCTGGCGGAAGGCCAAGCGGTAGAGTTCGAAATCACCGATGGCCCCAAGGGAAAGCAAGCCACGAACGTAATGGCCGTATAGCGACGTAACCGGGTGGAT
>JANNMC010000319.1:0-7334 GCA_031397435.1 Candidatus Eiseniibacteriota bacterium | reverse complement strand
GGGCGGCCCCCGGGCTTGCCGGCCCCCCCCGACTTCTTCCGGCACCGGCCCCCCGCTCCGCGGCGGCTCGATTCCGGGTATCATCGAGGTATGAGTCAGATGCGATTCGCTCTCTTCGTCGGTTTGGCTCTTTCCGCCATGCTCCCCGATTCGCTCTTCCTCCGCGCAGAGCGCTGTGAGGCGACAATGTATGGCCGCGTTCCAACTCTGCGCGAGTTCGTCCACGGCAGCCGCTACGTCCTGGCCGGCACGGTGACTCGGACCGACACGGCACCGGACAGCGCCACTGGCACGATCGTCACGCGCGTGACCTTTCGTCAACTCGCTTTCGCCAAGGGCTCGGCAGACGGCGATTCGCTCGTATTGCGGAACTACGGCGGCGAGTATCAAGGGTCGTCTTTCGAAATGGTCGGACAGACGCACTTTGAGCGCGGCCAGCGATATATCTGCTTCGTCCGCGGCGGGCTCGGAACCGCCCGGGACGGCTTTCCCACGATTCTCGATGGGGCGTTGGGAGTACTTCGCGTGTTGAAGGACCCGCGGACTCATCGAAGCATGGTCGCGACCCATTCGGGTCACTTCGTGACCGCGGTCGATACAGCGGGCGTGTCCCTAATTGCCCCTCTCAACCGGACGCCGGATCTCGTGGACGCTGGCTTTGCCGACTCGATCCTGGCAATGCGATCCGGGCGCCCAAGCGGAGAGTCGTCAGGCGTGCTCACGGAGTCTGAAATGCTCTCCGGGCTTCGCCGAGTCATGGCCGCTTTCGCTGAGGAACGCCCCAGAGTACGGTAGCCACGCGGAAGTGACGTGCCGACTCCGAGATAGATGGTTCCGGGAACCAGGCCCTTTACGCCGACTCTAGCCCCGCCCCCGCTACTCCGCGAACGCTAGATGTGGTAACGTCTTGCCCATGCTCGACCCCAAGCGGATCCGTGCCCAGATCGACCTCGTTCGCGAGGCCTGCGCGTACAAGAAGACCGAGGTCGACCTCGATCGCTATCTCGTGCGCGAGGAGAAGCGCCGCGAGATCCTGTTCCAGGTCGAGACGCTGAAGGCCGAGCGTAATCGCGCCTCGGAGGAGATCGGGAAGGCGAAGAAGGCGGGGAAGGATGCCGCCGATGCGGTTGCCGCCATGAAGAAGGTCGGCGACGAGATCAAGGCCCTCGACTCCCACCTTGCCGAGATCGAGGCCGAACTCGAGACCATCCAGCACTGGATCCCCAACATCCCGCACGAGTCGGTGCCGCGCGCGGAGGCCGACGGGAACGTCGTCGTCCGCACGGTCGGCACGCCGCGCACCTTCGACTTCGCGCCGAAGCCCCACTGGGAACTCGCGACCTCGCTCGGCCTTCTCGACTTCGAGCGGGCGGGAAAAATCGCGGGGGGAGGATTCCTTCTCTTCACGGGGAGGGGAGCGCGGCTGGAACGGGCGCTCATCAACTTCATGCTCGATTTCCACACCAAGCACCATGGCTACACCGAGGTCTCGCCGCCCCACGTCGTTCGGCGCGAGTCGCTCTTCGGCACCGGGCAACTTCCGAAACTGGAAGCCGACATGTACCGCCTTGCCGACGAGGACCTCTTCCTGAATCCGACGGCCGAAGTGCCGGTCACCAACATCTATCAGGACGAGATCCTCGAGGGGAGCCAACTCCCGATTTATCTCACAGCCCACTGCGCTTCGTATCGCCGCGAGGCAGGCTCCTACGGTCGCGACACGCGCGGCATGATCCGCGTCCACCAGTTCGACAAGGTGGAGCTGGTGAAGTTCGTTCGCCCCGAAACGTCGTACGAGGAGCATGAAAAGCTCCTGAAGGAGGCCGAGGCCATTCTTGTGGCGCTCGAACTCCCGTACCGCGTGCTTCTCCTCGCCGCCGGCGACCTTTCGTTCGCGGCCGCCAAGTGCTACGACCTGGAGACCTGGGCGCCGGGCGAGAACCGCTGGCTCGAAGTCTCCTCGTGCAGCAACTTCGAGGACTTCCAGGCCCGCCGCGCCGGTATCCGCTTCCGTCCCGATAAGGGAGCGAAGGTCGAGTTCGTCCACACCCTGAACGCGTCGGGGCTGGCGCTGCCGCGCACCTTCGCCTCGATCCTCGAATACCACCAGACGGAGCGTGGCACGGTGCGGATTCCCGACGCGCTCGTTCCGTACCTGGATGGAGTGCGCGAGCTGGCGCCGGGCTAGGCGCCCCCGCCGACCACGATCATGAGCGCGCGCCCCGCCGATCCCGCTCGGGCGGGCCGGCCGCTTCGCCCGATCTCCTTCCGGCTCTACCTCTTCCTCGCCATCGTTCTCTTGATGGTGGCGCTCGTGGCGCATACGAACTACGTCATCGGAAGCCTGAACGCGGAGGCGCGGAGTCTCTGCACCGTTCTCGCGCGCTTCTTCGCGGTCGCGACCTTCGAGGCGGCCGAGGATCCCGAACTGCGGCCGATTTTTCGCGACGTGGTTCAGAACATCAACTTCCCCGTCATCCTGACCGACACCAAGGGAATCCCACGCGCCTGGCGGCACGTCGAAGTGAACGCGCGGGAAGTGCCCGACTCCCTCATCGCCCTCGCCGACACCACCGGGGTGATCGCTCCGGCGCTGGCGCGGCTTCAAGAGAGGGTCGTCGAGCTCGACCGCGTGAACGAGCCGATTCCGATCGTCCGCCTGGGGCACCCGGACGTGCTCGGGTTCGTTCACTATGGCGAACCGCCGCTCGTGGCCAGGCTTCGCTGGATCCCGTATCTCGAACTTGGCGTGATCGTGGGACTTCTTGTCTTCGGCATCGCCGGATGGCGAAGCCTCCTGGCGGGGGAGCAGCGCTCCCTCTGGGCGGCGCTCGCCAAGGAAACGGCGCACCAGCTCGGCACGCCGCTCTCCTCGCTTCTCGGCTGGACCGGGATCCTCAAGGAACAGGTCGCCTCCGGCACCTTGGCGCCCGAGAAGGTAGGCACGGTGGTCGACGAGATGAATCGCGACCTGGACCGTCTGAACAAGATCGCCTCCCGCTTCGCCCAGGTCGGATCCACCCCCGCGCTCGAACTCGCCGATCTTTCCACGATCACCTCCGGAGCGGTCTCCTACTTCCGGAATCGACTCCCGCATCTCGGCCATTCGGTCGCCATCGAGGAGCGTTACGATCCGGCGCCCCGCGTCGCGGTCCACCCCCAACTGATCGAGTGGGTGGTGGAGAATCTCCTGAAGAACGCGCTCGATGCCAGCGACAAGCAGGAGGGGAAGATCGAGGTCTCGGTCTCCTGGAAGCGGGAGGAGCGCGCGGTGGAACTCCGCGTCTCCGACAACGGACGCGGCATGAACGCGGAAGAGCGCCGGCACGCCTTCGATGCCGGATTCACGACGAAGCGCCGCGGGTGGGGACTGGGCCTCGCGCTTGCGAGGCGTGTGGTGCACGAGTACCATCGGGGCCGCATCGCGATCGTCGAGACCGCACCTGGCCGCGGTACCACGGTGGCCGTCACCCTTCCCTTGCCGCCGTCGCCACCCGACGGCCGGACTTCCTGATCCGATGGCGCCAATCAGACGAAGAATACTCTGGGCCGACGACGAGATCGAACTCCTGCGTCCCCACATCCTCTACCTCGAGGAGAAGGGGTACCACGTCACGCCGGTCTCGAACGGTGACGACGCCGTGGCTTCCGCGGCACGGGAGAAGTTCGACGCGGTCCTGCTCGACGAGTCGATGCCGGGCCGGGGCGGCCTGGAGACGCTGGAAGCGATCAAGGAGCGCGACCCTGGTCTCCCCGTGATCCTCGTGACGAAGAACGAGGCGGAATCGCTGATGGACGAGGCGATCGGGAGGCGGATCAGCGACTACCTCCTGAAGCCGGTCCGGCCGATGCAGATCTTCCTGGCGCTGAAGCGGGTCCTGGACGGCGATCGCCTCCACGAATCGCAACTGACGCGCGATTATGTCGCCGAGCTGGCGCGCGCGCGCGCCGAGGCGGGACCGGCGCCCGACTGGCGCCGCTGGATCGAGATTCACACACGAAGCGCGCAGTGGGACGTGGAGCTCGACACCGCGGGAGACGCGGGGCTCCGCCAGGCGCACGCCGATCAGCGCCGCGAGATGAACGTCGAGTTCTGCCAGTACATCGAGTCGGCGTACGAATCGTGGACTCGCCCCGGCGCCGAGCCCGGCGAAATCGATCGCCCTCCCCTCTCCGTCGACGTCGTGGAGCGGTGGGTGGAGCGGTGGGTGGCTCCGCACCTGCGCGCGGGGAAGCGCGTCACGCTCGTCGTGATCGACTGCATGCGGCTCGATCAGTGGCTGACGGTGGAGCCTCTTCTTCGGCCCTACTTCGACATCTCGCTCGACCACCAGATCTCGATCTTGCCGACCGCCACGCCCTATTCGCGAAACGCGATCTTCAGCGGACTCTTTCCGGACGAGATCCAGAAGCAGTTCCCCGAGTACTGGCAGGAAATCTCCGGCGACGAGCGGAGCAAGAACCGCTTCGAGCGTCAGTTACTGGAAAAGCTCCTGGAACGGCTCGAGGTCACGGTCGCCCCGGGACTCAAGTATCTCAAGGTCTCGAATGTGGAGGAGGCGAGCCACGTGCGGCGAAACGTCGTCACGTTTCAGACCATCCCCCTCGTGGCCATGGTCTTCAACTTTCTCGACATGCTCACCCATGGACGGTCCGAGTCCGATCTGCTCAAGGAACTGGCGCCGGACGAATCGGCTTTCCGTTCGGTCATGCGCTCCTGGTTCAACCACTCGGCGCTCTTCGACGCGCTCAAGTGGCTCTCCAAGCAGGACTCGGTCGTGATCGTGACGACCGACCACGGCGCCGTTCTGAGCCGCCGCTCCTCGCTGGTCTACGGAAACCGGGAGACCTCCACCAACCTTCGATTCAAGTATGGCAGCAATCTCGGGTGCGACGGACGCGCGGCCGTGCATTTGAAAGATCCGACGCGGTTCCGCCTTCCCGCGGACGGGCACAACAAGCACTACATCATCGCGAAGGAAGACTTCTATTTCATCTACCCCACGAAATTCCACGAATACGAGAACCGCTACCGCGGCTCCTTCCAGCACGGTGGGATCTCTCTCGACGAGATGATCCTTCCGGTCGCCACGCTCCTTCCGCGCGGGTAAGCGATGCCGGTCGAGATCCGCTCCCTCCTGAGAACCGACGGCGAAACGCGCTCCCTGGGGCGTTACCTCGGGACGATTCTCCGAGCGGGGGACTGGGTGGCGCTCCGCGGCCAGTTGGGCGCCGGAAAGACGACGCTCGTCTCGGGCATTGTTGAAGGGATTCATCCCGGACTTCGCGGCCGGAGTCCCACGTATGTCCTTGTGGAGATCTACGGGGAGGCGCCCCGTATCGTGCATGCCGACCTCTACCGGCTGACGCGGCCGGAGGAGTTCGAGACGCTGGCGATCGACGATCTGGCGGCCGGCGACTCCGTGGTTCTCGTGGAGTGGGCCGACCGCGCGGAAGAGCGCCTTCCCGAGGAACGCCTCGATGTGGAACTCCGCTACCTCGATCCCGACGCCGGGGAGGGACGCGAAATCCGCCTGCGGCCCTGTGGCGAACGGTGGGAGGAGGCGGCTCGCGATGGACTCCTGGACCGGGACCGGTGGCACGATGCGCTCCATCCTCGGGATTGACACCGCGAGCCCGCACGGCTCGGTCGCGCTGATCACGGACGGTGTGCTCCGCGCCGTGGCGTCGCTACCCCCGGGAGGTCACTCGAGCGGGCTGGCGGGCGCGGCGGAGCAACTGGCGCAGGGAGCGGGAATCGCGCTCGCGTCTCTATCCGGAATTGCCGTGTCGCACGGTCCCGGATCGTTCACGGGGCTCCGGATCGGACTCGCGTGGGCGAAGGGCTTGGCCATGGGCGCCTCGATTCCGCTGGCGCTCGTGTCGGCGCACGAGGCGGCGGCCCACGCGGCCCGCGATCTGCCGGGGCTTCGCCTCACGGTCACGCCAGGGGAACGCAAGCAGGTCGAGATCGCGCTCTGGGAAGCGAGCGACGAGGCGGAGACGCGAGGCGGGCGGCCGCGGCCGATCGCGGCGCCGGAGTCGATCCCGGAGGAGGATCTCGAAGAGCGATCGATGGCGCTCGCCGCCGGGCGTGTCTTCGTGGCGCTTCCCGCGAACGAGGCGATCGCCGCGCTCCTGGATGACGATCGCCTTCCGCGGCGCGAACCCTGCCCGCTGGCGGGGTCGGTGGCGATGCTGGGCGACCTCCTGCTGCAGGCGGGAGCGTCGAGCGACCTCACGCTGGCGGCCCCGGTCTACGGCCGCGCCCCCAACGCGCGGAAGCCGGTGCCGTGACCTACGAGGGTCCGATCCGCGTCGTGCCGATCACCCTCGAGCTCGTTGACGACGTGGTGGAACTCGAGCGGCGCTGCTTCTCCGATCCGTGGTCGCGGGGCATGTTTCTCTCCGAGCTTGAGGTGGGCGGCGGGACCTACGCTCGGGGAGCGCTGGTCGCCGACAAGCAGGGAGTGGAACGGCTGGTCGGCTACTCGTTCGCGGTTCTCGTGCTGGACGAGGCGCATCTCGGCAACCTGGCGGTCGATCCGGGGTACCGTCGGAAGGGAGTCGCGCAGCGTCTCCTGGGCGATCTGCTCACGGAGGCCCGCCGGAACGGGGTGCGGCGCATCACGCTGGAAGTTCGTGGAACGAATGTCCACGCTCGTACCTTCTACGCTCGCAACGGGTTCATCGATATCGCGATGCGGAAGAGCTACTACCAGAACCCGGTGGAGGATGCTATCGTCATGCTCCTCATGCTTCCGGGAGGACAGAGCGCATGACCTGGCTTCGAAAAGCGAAGGAAGGACTGAAGGCGCAGCAGCGCCGGCGCGAGCTTCCGGACGGCCTCTGGTCCAAGTGCGAGGAATGCGGCGAGATCCTTTACCACAAGGAACTCGAGCGGAACCTTTGGTCCTGTGTGAAGTGCGGCTTCCACTTTCGCATCTCCGCGCGCTCCTACGTGAAGATCCTCCTCGACGAGGGCTCGTTCCAGGAGCGATTCGCCGAGGTCGTCTCGACCGATCCGCTCCGCTTCCGCGACGCCCGCCGTTACGTCGACCGCCTGAAGAAGGCCCGCGAATCGACGGGCCTCAGCGAGGCGGTTCTCTGCGGCGAAGCGCTGATCGAGGAGATGCCGCTCGTGGTCGCCATCATGGACTTCGACTTCCTGGGCGGCAGCCTTGCCTCGGCGGCGGGAGAGCGGATCGCCCGCTCCATTCTGCTATCCATCGAGTTCCGGCGTCCGCTCGTCATTCTCGCCGCGTCGGGGGGAGCTCGAATGTTCGAGGGGATCCTCTCGCTCATGCAGATGGCGAAGTCGCGGTCTTGCTGCC
>JANNMC010000167.1:0-37083 GCA_031397435.1 Candidatus Eiseniibacteriota bacterium | reverse complement strand
CTACAAGGAGCGGGTCGGGACCGACTTCGCGAATGCCACGCCCTACTTCCGGGACGCGCTGAACGACCTTCTCGCCGAGGGAAAGAAGATCTTCTAAGTTCCGCCTTTCGCCTCGCCGCTGTCGCGACTCCCCGGCCACCGAATCCTGAATCCGACGAGCCCCGTGAGGCCAAGGAGCGCTCCCGCCACGAGCACCGCCGTGCGCGGCGGAGTGCCGCGCGCCACGATCCAGCCGGCGCCACCCGCGGTCACCAGGACGGCCAGCCGAGCGGCCATGTCGCGGAGCGCGAAGACACGCCCGCGCGCCTCCACCGCGATCGCCTCCTGGAGCGCCGTTTCCGCCGTGACCAAGAGGAGCGCCACGAAGAGCCCCGCGAAGAACGCGACCACCATCGCGGCGATGCCGTTCGGGACGAGCGCGAACGTTGCAATCGAAGCCCCGGTTCCCAGGAGTCCCACGGAGAGCCGTGTTCCGGGCGCCGCGACCGCGCCGCGCGCGGCAATTCCCAGCGTTCCAAGAACCATCCCCACGGCCGCGGAGGCGATCAGCGTGCCGACGCCGCTCGCGACGCGTCCCCCCTGGCCCACCAGGATCGGAACGGCGACGTGGAGCACGCCGCCGGCCATCCAGAGCAACATCACGGTGAGGGTCACCATCCAAGCGCGCGGCGTGCGGAGGAGAATGGAGAACCCCTCGCGGATTTCGGCCGCCAGTTTCCGGTAGCGCGCGGAGGTGCCGCTCTCGCCGGGTACCCCGATCGCCGGGATCGGTGCGAGGAAGGCGGCGCGAATGGCGGGGGCGGCGATCCGGATGCGCCAGAGCGCGAGGACCGACACGAAGTAGGTGGCGGCATCGAGCGCGAAACCCCATCGCCATCCGAAATGGTCGATCAACGCGCCGCCCGCCAGCGAGCCGGCGATCGTCGCCGCCACGCCGGCGAAGGTCGCGAGCGAGTTCGCCTCCGTCAACCGCTCCGCCGGGACGAGGAGTGGCACGATCGCCGATCGCGCCGGAAGGAAGAAGGTGTTGGCCACGTAGAGCGCGAAGACGAGCGCGAAGAGCGCCGGGAGCCCGCCGTAGAGCGTCGCGGGAATCATGGCGAGAACGGCCAAGCCGCGCGCCAGATCGGAGACGATGAGAACGCGCCGCGTGTCGGAGCGGTCGACGATGGCACCGATCCAGGGACCGAAGAGGATTGCCGGGAGAAAGCTGGCGAGTGGAAGGAGCGCGAGCTCGGCCGCCGGGTTCTGCGGATCCCGCGCCCGTGCCACCACGACCGCGAGGAGCGCGAGGTAGGTGAAACGGTCGCCAAAGATGGAAATGAACTGTCCGACCCAGAGCGACACGTAGTTTCGGTCGCGGGCGAGCGCGCGGATGGCGTGCGCCATCAGGCGCCGATCGGCTGGAGCGGCGGCGCCGGCTTCACGGCCGGCCCCGGGGCGTTCTCGCGCGACGGCGCGACCGAGCGATAGATCGCCTCCAGGCGGGCCGCGATCGAATCCCAGCCGAAGCCGGCGGCCTTCCTGAGCCCGTTGGCGCCCAGCCTCCTCCGCTCCTCGGAGTCGGCGAGAAGATGCCGCAGCGCTCCCGCCAGCGCGGTGACATCGAGGCGCGGCACCAGAATGCCGTCCGATCCGGGCGTCACCACGCTGCGATGCCCCGGCAGATCGGTGGCGACCACCGGAACGCCCAGCGCCATAGCCTCCAGCATGACCATTCCGAACGATTCGCCGCCGCGAGCGGGGGAGCAGAAGAGATCGGCCGTGGCGTAGTAGGTTGGCAGGCTATCGTGTCCGACCCTGCCTTCGAAGTGAACGCGGCCACGGAGCGCGCCGCCGGAGAGGCGTTCCGCCTCGGATCTCAGTCGCCCGTCGCCCACGAGGATGAGACGAAATGAAACGCCTTCGTCTGCCAAGATCGCGGCGGCGCGCAGGAGCTCGGGAATGCCTTTGCGCGGATCGAACCGTCCCACGAAGAGGATGTTCGGCACGTCATCGTCGAAGCGCGGGAGGCGGGGCGCTCCGGGACGGAAACGATCGAGATCGACGCCATTCGGCAGAATCGTCATGGGAACGGGGAAGTGCCGCAGCGCGTAGTCCCGCGCCGCCTCCGACACCGCGATGCTCCGGTCGAGCCGCGCGACGTAGCGCCGCAGGGGAGCGCGGAAGGCGCGGATGAGACGATCCGAATCGGACGCGGTATGAAAGGTCCCCACCACGGGAATGCCTGCCCGGCCGGCGCAGTCGATCGCCAGGAGCGGCAGGAGGGGGGAGATGGGACAGTGGACGTGCACGATGTCGAATGCCTTCTCTCCGCCGGCGACGAAGAGCTGGGTCAGCTGGCGGCCCAGGTCCCACCCAAACGTGATGTTGTTCTCGGCCCCGTTGAAGGGGATGACGAAATTTCGTCCCAGCCGGACGATCGTCGCGCCATCGCGACGGTCCTGGCCGCCGTTTGCGCCGAAGTCCGACGTCACGATCGTCACCTGGTGCCCCCGGGCGCTGAGCGCGCGCGCGGTACCGGCGACATGCTCGGTCACGCCACCCACCGCCGGGTGATACGCCTGGGAGACGATGGCGACCCTAAGCCGCATGCGTCGCCCTTGGCGCGGGTTCCGCGCCGGCCTCGGAAGTGACTCCGACGAGCGGCCGGAAGATGCACCACTGCGTGACGTTCGCCGCGACGGCTCGCTCCAGCGCGCGAACCACTCCCTCGGTTAGCCGGATCACGTCCTCGGCGACCGGGCGGGTGGGGTCGGGGCGATCGACCGACTCGAAGACGATCCGCTGACCACGGTCGCGCTCTCGAATCGCGTAGGCGTGGACCAAGGGGGCCCCCGCGCGCCGCGAGAGGAGCGCGGGGCCGAGCGGGAATTCCGCGGGCGCGCCGAAGAAGAGAAATGTCTCCCCGCGCGCGAAGACGTCGCCGTCGGCCAGCAGGACCACGAGCCCGCCGCGCCGAAGGGTTCGCAGGAGTGGCATGAAGCCGTCCTCCGGCGTGCTCACCGCGATTCGGTCGGCCTCCTTCGCGGCACGCACGGCACGCGACACGGCGGCATGGAATTGGACACCCGTGACCACGTGGATCTGGAACCCGAGTCGCGCCATGGTCAGTCCCGCCAGTTCCCAATTTCCAAGATGCGGAACCGTCACGACCGCGCCGCGCCCCGAAGCGAGCGCCCGATAGAGCCGCTCGGCCCCCGTAAAGCGTGGAACGCCCCGCAGTCCACCCGCGTCACGGCGCTGGGCCAGGTAGTCGAAACAGCCGCGATGATAGGAGCGAAAGACGTCGCGTTCGGCGTCCTGCAAGAGTGCCTCGCTGCATAGCCGCGGGTGGCCCCAGTGGGCGATCGCCGCGAGATTGTGGCGAAGTCCCTGCCGCCTCGACGCCGAGAAGGCGCTGTCGAGCAGCGCCAGGAGCGAGACGGCGGCCTGGAGCGCGGCCTCGGGCAGAATCGCGGCGATGCGGGAGACGAACTCGAGAGTCAGGACCGAGAGGGTCGTGGGCTGCGGCGAGGAATTCGAAGGCGCGATCGTGGCTGGCACCGGGCCGACGCTACGAGATGCCCCGCGCCGGTGTCAAGGCAACCGCCGCGCGGGCAACCGCCGCGCGGGGGAGCGTGCGCGGCGCGGTCGTTGACTTCACGCGACGCGGCACCCTAGAGTGGGCGCGTCATTTCACCCAGCGCGCGGTCGCTTCCGGCCCACGTCTTCAGCGGGCCGATCGTCTGATCCACCGATCTCGAAGAGGGCATCGGCGGTTTCCATCCCCTGGACGCACGGGCAGGCGTTGCCGCTTGCCGCGTAGGGGCAGACGTCGTAGACGCGATTGTCTCGCCGGCAATAGACTTCCGTCGAAGAGGGTCGGGCCCGGCGCGTCTGGCGTGGCGTCGAGTTTCGGCTCATGAGCGTTCTCCTGGCCCGCGAGGGCCTCCGGTTCCGGCAGGACCCGCGTGATCGTGGCGCGGCTTCCCGCATCGGTCCCACGAGGCTGCATGACGCGTGCCACGGAATCGTCCGGGATGAAAGGGAGGGAGCGAGGCCCATGGCGACCCAGAAATTGGTCCGTTGCGAGATCCGCAGACCTGGAAGCGAGGAGCCGTCGGTCCGTTTCGTGCCGCTGGAGATCTACGGACTTTGGGAGCACCTGATGCGGACCAAGCATCAGTTCGACGTCTCCTCGAACATCTCCTCACTCTGGATCGACGTGGACGAGAATCCCGATGCGGCGTATGGGGAAAACAAGTACGAGCGAGTCACCGAGGTGACGCTCCTGCGCTACTCCGCCAAGGATGGGATGTTCGACCGGGTGAATCGCTACTTCCCGACCGAAGAGTATCCACAGCTCAAGAATCTGCTCCTCAAGCACTACGAAAGCGTCCGGGAGCCGGGCGATCCAAGCCTCCAATTGCGGGAGCGGCAGGGGATCTGGATCCGGCGCGAAACCCGCGCCGCATAACGCTTTTCGCGAATCGCCGTGCGCCCTGCACGGTGAATGAGGCGGTGCCCGGTAAACCCCGTGGCGCCGCTTCTGCGTTCCGGGTAACGCCTTTTCCTTTCGTTCATTAGCCTTCGGCGCGCCCCCCCTGACCCAACTCCGGTGAGTTTCAGACTGGCATGCATCGTGCTCACCACCGGTCCGGGCCGGCGCTGCGCCTATTCCTCTCGGGTGCCCCGCGCCGCAAGACGCCAATCCACGGAGCAGAAACAGCAAGGAGCGACGCCATGGTGGTGGTCAGCTATTCGGGGCGGGAGATCAACGCCAAGATTGTCTATTACGGCCCCGGTCTCTGCGGAAAGACGACGAATCTCGAGAAGATCTACGACAGCGTCCCCGAGACTCACCGCGGCCGCATGGTGTCGATGAAGACGCAGACGGACCGGACGCTCTTCTTCGACCTCCTGCCGCTCGACTTGGGCGAACTCCAGGGAATGAAGACGCGCTTCCTCCTCTACACCGTGCCGGGTCAGGTCTACTACAACGCTACCCGGAAGCTCGTGCTGAAGGGCGTCGACGCGGTGGTCTTCGTCGCCGACTCGGCGCCGGACAAGATGGCCGAGAATCGCGAGAGCCTCTCGAATCTCGAGACGAACCTCAAAGCGTACGGGCTCGATCTCAAGACCATGCCGTGGATCCTCCAGTACAACAAGCGAGACCTCCCGAATGCCCTCTCCGTCGAGGAGATGGACAAGGAGCTGAACAAATACAACGTCCCCACGTATGAGGCGCAGGCGGTGAACGGCGGCGGTGTCTTCGAGACGCTGCGCGGCATCAGCAAACTCCTCCTCGCCAAGATCTCGAAGGACGTCACGGAACGAGATCGGGGAAGCCTCGGCGGAACGCCCCGGGTGGCTGACGGGAAGGCGGAACGGAAGCCGGCTGTCGCCGACGAGGCCCCGATTTCGAAGTTGGCTCCCATGGCGCCCGCGCCGGTCGCTTCCAGCGTCCCGGCCTCGCCCGTGGAGCCTGTATTCCTCCCCGAGAACGCCGTGCTGGAGGAGCCTTCCCCGATGAGGGTCGAGCCGGCTCCCAGCGCGGCCAACGAGGAACTCGTCCTCTCGGATGGCGACTTCGTCCGGGATGGGGACGCCGGTCCGGCGTCGGGTGGCGCCGACGATAGCTTTGGGGCCGACGAGATCGAGCGCGATGCGTCCTACGAGTACCGCGAGGAGTCCGAATCGGAGAAGGTCTCGGGCGCTCGCCGCATCACGGTGCCGATCGATCTCGGCAAGTTCCCGCCGTCCGGAAAACTCAAAGTCACGTTTGAGGTCCGCATCGAGCTGGAAGAGGAGCCAAAGGGCACGACGAAGCGCCGTGCGGGCAAGTCCGAATTCTACGAGGATCTGGAGCGGACTCGCTGACGCCGCGCGCCGCGTGGCGGGGTCCCCGGGGACCACGATCGAGAAAAGGCCCCGCGAGGGGCTTTTTCCGTTGACCTCCGCGTCCAGGGTTTCTAGGCTGCGCGCGTGGATCATGCGCTCCCGCTTCCTCTCTCCGAAGGTGCTCTCGAGAACGACGCGTCCCGCGGCGGGGAGCGCCTCGCTCTAGCCGAGAGGCTCGCCGAGAGTACGGCGAATCCGGAAGCGATGCTCCAGGCCGCCCGATTCTTCGCCCTCGAGGGGCGGCGAGACCGGGCGATCGAAACGCTCCGCCAGGCCATCCTCGCTCATCCTCGCGACGTGGAGATTCTCTCCCTCTTGGCCGACCTCCTCTCCCGGAGCGGGTCCTTCGAGGAGTCGGATCGCGTGATTCGCCAGGCGCTCGATCTCGTTCCCACGCACGCGGAGACGTGGTATCGCCGCGGACTCCATGCCGGGCGGCAGGGTTTCGCCTCCGCGGCGCGCGAGGCGTACGAAGAGACGGTCCGCCTTGACGAACGCCACGTACGGGCCTGGGTGAATCTCGGGCTCGCTCGCGCCGATCTGGGAGATCGCCGCGCGGCCATCCGCGCGCTGGAACGCGCCGTCGTCGTCGATCCCGCCTGCACCGAGGCGCACACGAATCTCGGCATTCTCTACGTCGACGAAGGGCTGCGCGAAGAAGCCGTGGCCGAGTTCCGCGATGCGGTCCGGTTGAGTCCCGAGAGCGGTGAAACGCACTTCAATCTGGGATGGGCGCTCCTGGCCCACGAGGAATTGGAGCAGGCCGAGGGAGCGCTGGAGGCGGCGACACGGATCGATCCTCGAAACGCGGAGAGTCTCTACGCCTTGGCGCTCCTCCATCTCAAAGTGGGTAAGAACGCCGCGGCGGTGACCAGCTTGAAGGCCGCGATCGCGCTCCGTCCCGGCGACGGGCGGTTTCATTATCACCTGGCCGTCGCGTACAACAATCTGGAGGCGGTCGATCAGGCCATCCTGGCCCTGGAAACTGCCGCGCGCCTCGTCCCCGATGACCCGCGCATTCATCGCCTTCTCGGCGTGGCGTTCGACAAGAAGGAGCTTCCCACCCGCGCGCGCGAGGCGTACCGCCGCGCCGCGGCTCTCTGCGAGTGACCCTGGCCGGAGCGCCCGGCCCCTCCGTCTCGCCCCGGCGAATCGCCGCCGCTTTCGACGCCGCCCATGCGGCCCATCGCGGCGCCTTCATCCCCTATCTCACGTCGGGATTTCCCACGCTCGCCGAGTCCGACCGGCTTGCCTCCGCACTTTGCGAGGAGGGAGCCGACGTTCTCGAACTCGGCGTCCCGTTCTCCGATCCGCTCGCTGACGGTCCAGTCATTCAGCGGACGACGCAGGTGGCGCTCGACGCCGGAACGACGCCGGCCCACGTCCTGGGGCAAGCACTGCGACTTCGTTCCCGGCACGAAACGCCGATCGTGCTCATGACCTACCTCAATCCCGTGGCCCGGTATGGCGCAGGTCGCTTTGCCGACGATGCCGCCGCCGCGGGCGTCGATGGACTCATCGTGGTCGATCTGCCGCCGGAAGAGGAGCCCGAAACCTGGGCGCTGTTCGACGAGGCGGGTATCGACACGATCCCGCTCGTCGCGCCGACGACCGGCGACGCCCGGCTCTCGACCATCGCCGCGCGGGCGCGCGGATTTCTCTACGTCGTGGCGCGGTTGGGCGTGACGGGGCGGGGCGCTGAAGACGGTGGTGTGATGGAACTCCTCGATCGTTGCGGGCGAGCGGCGCCGCTCCCTCGCGCGCTTGGATTCGGCATGACGGCCGACACGGATCTCGCGCCCTATCGCGGACGTGCGGAGGGGATCGTGGCCGGCTCATCGCTGCTCGAACCGCTCCTCGCGTCGTGGGACGGCGAGGGTGCCACGGGAGCCGCGGCGCGTGAGTCGGCGCTCCGCGCGCTGGCGCAACGATTCCGCTCGAATCTGGCCGCGTGGCGCCCCGCTTGAGCGGGGGCTCGCCCCCCGGCTCCGTCGCCCCGCTCGCCAGGCTCCTGGCGCTCGCCCAGGTCGTTCGGCCGCTGAACCTGCTCGCCATCGCACTCTCCGCCTGGGTCGGAGGACGGCTGGGGCAGCGGGAGATCGGTGCTTCGGACATCCTGATCCCCGTCCTGATCGGCGCGTTCGGGTACGCTCGAAACGACGCCAACGACCTGGGGGCGGATCGCGTCAATCGTCCTGGCCGTCCGGTTCCCTCGGGAGCGATCGGTGTGCGCGCCGCGGGCATCCTCTCGTGGATCGCGCTCGGAACAGCCGCGTGGCTGATTGTGGCGGCTCCACACGGCCCGTTCGCATGGGGAATCGCGCTGGCGGCGGCAGGGACGCTCTTCGCTTACAGTCCGTGGCTGAAAGGCCTCGGCGTCGCGGGGCCGATCGCCATCGCCCTGCTCACGTCGCTGACAGTCCTCTGGGGGGCCTCCGGAGGCGCCACCACTGAACGAGCCCTGCTTCCCGCGCTCCTGGCGGGCGCGGCACAATTCGCGCGCGAAGGCGTGAAACAACTGGAAGACGAAGCGGGAGATCGGGAGGCGGGAAACAGTACCTGGGTGGTGCGGAACGGAAGTGAAGCGGTGACTCGAGCCACGAAGCTGGCGCTCGTGGCAGCGCTCCTCGTCCTCCCGCTTCCCACCACGACGGGCGGCCTTGGCCCGGAGTTTCTCCTGCTGGCGTTGCCGACTTCCGGCGTGCCGATGCTCTGGGCCCTGGCGGCGTTGGGGAGTGGGAAGCACCACGGCACGATCTCCGCCGCGATCAAGGGGGCGCTCTTCTTCGGTCTGGTGGCCCTGGCGTGGGCTGCCTAGCGGTAAGTCAGAAGCCGAATGCGGGGAGGTTCGTAAGCTTCCAGAGACTGCGTACCCCGCCTCGCCCGTCCGAGGAGGCGATGAGGCTCGTGCCGTCGGGCGTCCAGGTGGGCGTGAGCACCACGCGGCCGGCATCCTCGAACGACACCAGGACGAGTCCCTTCGCCTCGCCCTCGGGATGAACGACCCAGACGCCCCATCGTCCCGTCCGGTCCGAGCTGAAGACGATTCGTCCGCCGTCGGGGCTCCAGCGCGGGCTGAAGTCGTGCGAGGCGCCCACGGTGATCTGGATCGGGAGCGAGTCGCCGGGCGCGAGATTCATCGTGTAGAGGTGCCGCGTGAAGTCGGTCTGACTTTCGACGCTGAACGCGAGTCTCTGCCCCGTTGGATCCCAGTCGGGCTCCCCGCAATAGAGCGTGTCCGGCGTTAGAAAAATGCGCTGGAGCGGCACGGCGGCGGTATCGGGAATGAGGACCAGGCGGCCACGAAGACTCGACCCTCCTACGGGCGCGGCGCCGCCGTACTCGACGTAGACGAGAGCCGGAGAGTTCGGGCGCGGAACGGGGGAGGTCTCGTTCGCGGCGTTCGTATCGAACCCCGTCAGGCGGCGGTCCACGGTGGTGTCGAGGTTTCGATACCAGATGTCGAAGGTCCCATTTCGATTCGACTCGTAGACCACGATCTGCGATCCCGCCCAGCGATGCCGGAAATCGTTCCAGGGGGCATTCCCTGGATGCCGAAGGGGGATGACGTCGGTGCCGTCGATTCCGGATACGGCGCCTCGATTCCGGTCGACGAACGTGGCGCCGTTGAACTCGGCGAGTGTGAACGAAAAGACGAGCGAATCGCCCGCTGGCGTGATGTCGGGGTAGATGCAGTTCTGAAGCGAGGTGGAGGTCAGCCGCTCCCACTGCGTGCCCGTCACGGGGGGCTCGGTGACGCTGCTTCCATCGCACGAGGCCAGCACCAATGCCAGCACGCCCGCGCCAGCAAACGTTCGCCAAGCGCGCCACGCATCACCACGTCCCTTCGCTCGTCTCACCATGGGGCGGGACGTTACCATCATGGCCCCTCCATCACAAGACCATGGCTCGATCGAGCCGGGCCCCGTTCCCCGCATCTCAAACACGCCACCCCTCGGTTTCCCCGTTCAGATGAGCCGTCGCGCTGCCGATCTCTGATCGGGACGGGAGAAGGGCGCGCGTTCGCCGGTGAGACGCGCGTCGCCCTCCCAGACTGGAACCGAACCCCAGCAGGACGCTGGAGAAATCGAGGGCACGATGCTCCTCCTGACCCGCAAGCTCGGTGAGAACATCCGGATCGGTGACGACGTGAAGATCACGATCGTCGAGGTGAAGGGAAATCACGTGAAGTTGGGCATCGACGCTCCGCCGAGCGTGAAGGTCCATCGCGAGGAGATCTACGAGCGCATCCAGGCGGAGAATCGCCGGCTGCGCGAGGCCCAGGCCCCGAACGGCGACTCCCCCGGCGTCCCCCCGGTGCGTGATGGCGAAAACAACGGCCAAGCGTAAGCGCCCGGCCGGTCGCCGGCGGCCAGGGTCGAGTCCGCGCCGCCGCGACCTCCGCGACGTCATGGGCCGCTGGCTCGAGCGGGGCGATCAGGTGACCGCTCTCTTTGAGTGCGCCCTTCGCGGCTGCCTGCTCATGGACCGCCACGTGGCGGAAGAATCGATCTACGAATTGATGCGTGCTCTCGACTCCCAGGGACGGGCCGCGGGAAATCGAGTGCTGGAGCACTTCGACACCTGTCTCACGGATGTGGCGGAGGGCGACTACGAGGACGCGTTTCAGGCGCTCTCGATGCTCCGCGACCACTGGGTCGAGGCGCTCGATGCGCTTCGGAGGGACTGCAACCGTGCCGACCGTCTCCACTAAGAACAACGCCGGCGTGAACGAGGCCGAAACGATCGGTCGGGTCGAACTTGCGCGCCGCCGCATCTCCGACGGCTACTACGATCGCCTCGAGGTTCGTAGGACTGTCGCCACGCTTCTCCTGAACGACCTGGCGCGCCCCCGGCGCAAGGCTGGAAGTTCCCGCCCCGAAACCGCTTGACCCCCGTTTCGAACAACTGGTAAATATATAGCCACCTACCGCCGCGCCCCTTTAGGGCAGGCGAATCGACCTGTTCGCCGTCTGGCATCTGGGGGCTCAAGGATGACGCCACCGCCCGGCTGGGAAGCCACCCGTTGAGAGCTCGCCCCGCCATCACAGCCCCCACTACCCCGAGCGGGCCTCCCGCTTCCACGACCCTGGAAGTGGCCTGGAGCTTCCTCAGACACGCTCAGATGGGCGTCCTGGCCACGAATCGGCAGGGGAAGATCGTCGCCTCGAATCCCGCCGCCGCGAAGCTCCTGGGCTTCGACCCGACCGCCCTGGAAGGCGAGGATGCCGCTCGCCTCTTCCGGGCTCCACGCGGCGAGGGGCACGTGCAGCCGGGTGCCACCGCCGCTGCCACCGAGCCGCAGGAAGTGGAGGTCGTGACAAAGACGGGAGATGTCCTCCCGGTCTCCCTCCGCCTCCTCCCGCTCGAGGGGCTGGACGGCGCGCTTCATGGCACCGTCGCGGTGTTCCAGGACCTTCGCGAGCAGAAGACGCGCGAGGAGCAGTGGCGTCGCCGCGATCGCCTGGCATCCCTGGGGGAACTATCCGCCGGTGTGGCCCACGAGATCCGGAATCCGCTCACCGGCATCGCCACCTCCGCCCAGATTCTCCGCCGCCGGCTCGAAAGCGGCGACCCGAGGGGGCAATTCGTCGATCTCATCCTGGAGGAGTCGGCGCGCCTGGAGCGGATCGTGGAAGGGCTCCTCCAATTCGCCCGCCCCGCCGCGCCGCGGCTGGAGCGGCAGAACGTCGTTCCGGCGCTGGACAAGGCGCTCACGCTGGTGCATGAGCTGGCGATTCGACAGGACGTGCTGCTCCATGTCGAGCGCTCCGCCACGGTCCCGCCGGTATTCGTCGATTTGGATCAGGTGCTGCAGGTGATGCTGAACGTCCTGATGAATGCGCTCCAGGCGCTCGCCAAGGGCGGCGAGATCCGCGTCAGCATCCGCCAAGTGCGGAAGCGGGCGGCGGCGCGAGGGAGCATTGGGCGGCGGGCCAACGACCGGCTGGAGCCGGCCGCGGAATTGCCGCTGCTGGATGTCGTGGAAATCCGAGTGCAAGACAATGGGCCGGGAATTCCGGCCGCTGACCTCGCGCGCGTCTTCGACCCCTTCTACACGACGCGCGCCCAGGGGACCGGCCTGGGGCTCAGCATCTGCCAGAGCATCATTCGAGAGCATGGCGGCACCATCACGATCGAAAGCGTCGTGGGGCAGGGAACCGCCGTGATCATCGATCTACCCGTGGAGAAGAGACATGGAGACAGACGTCGCGACCCTCGCTAGGCAAACCTACAACCTTCTGGTCGTGGACGACGAACGCACCCTCCGGTTCACGCTCAAGGAGAGCCTGTCGGAGGAGGGCTATCGCGTCGAGACTGCCGCCGACGTGGCGGAGGCGCTGAGTCTCCTGGAGCGGGAAGAGTTTCACGTCGCGCTCGTTGACCAGAAGCTCCCCGACGAGAGCGGCATCCAGCTCCTGAAGCGGATCAAGGCCAAGCGGCCCGAGACACAGGTCATCATCATGACCGCGTTCGGAAAGTACGCGAACGCCATCGAGGCGGCTCGCGCCGGCTGCTACGACTACGTCGGAAAGCCGTTCGAACTCGACCACATCAAGATCGTCATCGGAAACGCGCTCAAGGAAATTCGGCTGAGCGAGGAGGTCGCTCGCCTGCGCGCGGTCGATCGGCGCCGCGCCGGCTCGACGCTGATTGTCGGCGGCTCCACGCGCATGATCCGCCTCTTCGAGATGGTGAAGAAGGCCTCGGCCACGGGTACCTCCACGGTCCTCCTTCAAGGGGAAACCGGAGTCGGCAAAGAACTCCTGGCGCGGGAAGTGCACGACCTCGGCCCGACGCGGGAGGGCCCCTTTGTCGAGGTGAACTGCAGCGCCTTCCCCGAAAATCTCCTCGAGAGCGAACTCTTCGGATATGAGAAGGGCGCCTTCACCGACGCCAAGCGGACGAAGAAGGGCCTCATGGAGATGGCGAACGGCGGAACGCTCTTCCTGGACGAGATCGGCGAGATGTCGCTGGCGCTCCAGGCGAAGCTCCTCCGCGCGCTCGAGGCGAAGCGCTTCAGGCGCCTCGGCGGAACGACCGACGTCCACGTCGAAACGCGGATCGTGGCGGCGACGAACAAGGAGCTCAAGTCGCTGGTTGAGCAGCAGAAGTTCCGCGAGGATCTCTTCTACCGCCTCGACGTCATCCGCATCGTCGTGCCGCCCCTTCGCGAGCGTCCCGAGGATGTCCCGGCGCTCGTCGATCACTTCGTCGCGACCTACAATCGCGAGCTGGGCAAGGCGGTGAAGGGCGCCACGGACGAGACGATGGGCCTCCTGATGGCCTACCGCTGGCCCGGCAACGTTCGCGAACTCCGAAACGTGATCGAGCGGACGATCCTCCTGGAATCCGAGGAGTGGATCCTTCCCGAACACCTGCCTTCTGAAATCGTCGGCGTGACCGGAACGGGAACACAGGTGCTCGAGGCACGGCTCCACAACGAGGGCGGCGTGACGACTCTGGCGCAGGCGGAGCGAGTGGCCATCGAGATGGCGCTGTCGCACGCCGGCGGGAACAAGACGCGCGCGGCCGAGGCGCTCGGCATCTCGCGTCAGACGCTCCGCACGAAGCTCAAGGAATACCGAATCGAGAGTCCCGCTGGCCATGGCGGCTGATCCGGCGCCCTCGGCGGCGCCGGGTGCCTACGTGCTGGAGCGGGGCGACGCGGTCGCTCCGCGCGCGGGACGGCTCGCGACCGGGCACGGGGTCGTTCGCACGCCGGCCTTCATGCCGGTCGGCACGCAGGGAACGGTGAAGGGTCTCTCCCCTGCCGATCTGCGCGCGTCGGGGACGCAGATCCTTCTCTCGAATACCTACCATCTCATGCTCCGCCCCGGATCGGAGCTGATCCGCTCGCTGGGGGGATTGCACCGGTTCATGGGCTGGGACGCGCCGATCCTCACCGATAGCGGCGGCTACCAGATCCTGAGTCTCAAAGAGCGCGTGAAGATCACGGAAGAGGGAGTCGCCTTTCGGTCCCATCTGGACGGGCGCCCCGAACTCCTCACGCCGGAGCGGGCCATGGACATCCAGGCCGACCTCGGCGTCGACATCGCCGTCACGCTCGACCACGCCATTCTCCTCCCCGCGACGCCCGAGGCGGTCCGGGACGCGGGGGAGCGGACGATCCGCTGGACCGAGCGCTCGCTCGCGCACGCGGCCACGCTCGACACGCCGACCGGGCGACCGCAGCTTCACTTCGCGATTGTCCAGGGGGGAGGCGACCCTGCGCTCCGCGCCGAGATGGCGGAGCGTACGGCGCGGATGCCATGCGACGGCTTCTGCCTGGGAGGGCTCTCCGTGGGGGAGTCGAAGGAGGAGACCTGGGCCCTGGCCCGAGCGGTGACCGGGGTGCTTCCGGCCGGGCGCCCGCGCTATCTCATGGGGATGGGCACGCCGCTCGACCTCCTGGACGGCATCGCCTGCGGCATCGATCTCTTCGACTGCGTGCTGCCGACGCGGAACGCGCGTAACGGAATGGCCTTCACGCACGAGGGGCCGATCAACATCCGGAACGCCGTCCACGCGCGCGATCCCAGGCCGCTCGACACCGAGTGCGGATGCGAGGCGTGCGTGGAGTTCTCACGCGCTTATCTTCGCCATCTGCACGTGGCGGGCGAGATCCTAGCGCACCGTATGCTCACCTTGCACAACGTCACGTTTTACCAGACACTCATGGCGGGCGCACGCGCGGCGATCGAACGCGGCGCCTTCGAGGAGTTCCACCGCGCGGTGACCGAACGCTACCGCGACCGCGCCGGCGCCGATGCCGCCGATGACACGGCACGCGCCGCGCCAGAACCCACAGGAGACACCGAATGATCGACGCAGTCTACGCCCAGGCGGCCGCCCCGGCGGCACCCTCGGCGCAGGAGCAGATGCTCCATATGGTCGTCATCCTCGCCATCACGGTGGGGATCTTCTACTTCATGATCATCCGTCCCCAGCAGAAGCGGCAGAAGGAGACGGAGGCCATGCTCGCCTCCGTGAAGAAGGGCGACCGGGTGCTCACCACGGGCGGCATCTACGGTACCGTCGTGGGGACGAAAGACGATGTCGTCGTCCTGAAGGTGACGGACGACGTGAAGATGGAATTTTCGCGCGCGAGCATCGTGCAGGTGAAGGAGCGCGGTGAGTAGTCAGCCGCTCCCGCTTCGTTTCCTCGGCGATCCCGTCCTCCGCCGCAAGGCCGACGCGATTCCCGCCGTCACGCCCGAAATCCGCGATCTCATCGAGGCGATGTTCGCCACGATGTACGAGGAGGAGGGGGTGGGCCTCGCGGCGCCTCAGGTCGGACGCTCCGTGCGCCTCTTCGTCGTCGACGTGGAGTCGGAAGAGGAGGGAGGCGAGCGCGTGAAGCAGGTGTTCGTCAATCCGGTCATTTTGGAGCGATCGGGAGAGGTAGTCGGCGAGGAGGGGTGCCTTTCCATTCCCGGACTTCGCGCCGACGTGAAGCGCGCCGCGCGGGTCGTCGTGGAGGCCATCGACGCCGACGGCAATCCGTTCCGGCTGGTAGCCGAGGGGCTCCTGGCCCGCGCGCTCCAGCACGAGCAGGATCATCTCGACGGAATCCTCTTCCTCGATCGGCTCGGTCCCATCACGCGCCGGCTCATGGAGGCGAAGTGGAAGCGCGTGCGGCCCGACAACGATTCCTCGCGCGCATCCGGCTCCACCGAAGGCGGCGCCTCCGGAGCCGCGCCGTCGCGCTGAGGGGCGCCCCATGCGCCTCGTCTTCTACGGCACTCCCGAACAGGCCGTCCCGCCGCTCCGGCGCCTCGTCGCCGATGGCCTGGCGCCGCTCCTGGTCGTCACACGGCGCGACAAGCCGAAGGGGCGCGGACTCGCGCTTCAACCCTCTCCCGTCCGCGCCGCGGCCGAATCGCTCGGCATTCCGGTCGTCACGCCCGATCGCGCCAGCGCCGCGGAGGAAGTCGAACGGGTCCGCGCCCTCTCGCCCGACTTGCTTGTCGTCGTGGCTTATGGACAGATCCTGAGTCCCGCGCTCCTGGCCGTGCCGCGCCTTGGCGCGCTGAACGTTCACTTCTCGCTCCTTCCGCGGCATCGGGGCGCGGCGCCGGTGCAGGCGGGGCTCTTGGCCGGAGATGCGGAGACGGGGGTCGGCACGATGTGGATGAATGAAGGTCTCGACGAGGGTCCGGTCTTCCTGGAGCGCGCCACGCCCATCGCGCCGGAGGAGAACGCGGAGACACTTGGAGCGCGCCTGGCCGGGATCGGCGCGGAACTCCTCGCGGAGTCGATCGATCTCTTGATGCGCGGCGTGGCGACGCGCCGGGAACAGGACCACGCGCGCGCGACCTACGCACCGAAACTGAAAACTGCCGACGCGCGCCTCACGTTCGCCGACCCGGCCGACCTGTTGGCGCGCCGTGTGCGCGCCTATATGCCGGAGCCGGGGGCCTGGCTCGATCTGGAGTCGGGCCGGCTGGTCGTGCTGGCGGCCAGCGCCGCGGACGCGTCGGGAGAGCCTGCCGATCCGTCGGCGCCTCGAGCGCTCGACCCGCTGCCCGTGCCGCCGGGAACGGTGCGCGCCATCGATCGTGCGCGCGGGCTCGGCGTGGCATGCGGCCAGGGAACGCTCTGGCTCACGCGTGTCCGCCCGGCGGGCCGGAAGGAAATGTCGGGGGCCGACTACGCGAACGGCTCGCGTCTCAAGGTCGGCTCGCACCTTCCGCTGCATGGAGCGGCGGCATGAGCGCTCCCCCGCGCCGCACGCCGCCGCGACGGCGAAAGACTTCTCCGCGCGAACTCGCCCTTCAGATTCTCCACGACGCCGAGAGCCGGAGCGCCTACGCCGATCGGCTTCTCGAGACGCGGCTCCGCGCGAACGCGCTGGAACCGCGCGACGCGGCGTTCGTGACGACGCTGGTGCAGGGGACGCTCCGCTACCGCGGGCTCCTCGATCATCACCTCGATGCGCTCCTGGGCGCGCGGCCGGACGGCATGGCGGGACTTCCCCTCTGGATCCGCGGCGCGCTTCGGCTCGGCGCCTACCAGATGCTGGTCCTCACGCGCGTCCCGGTCTCGGCGGCCGTGGCGGAGAGCGTGGAGCTGGCGAAGCAGTACGGGCATCCCGGAACGGCGGGTCTGGTGAATGCCGTTCTCCGCCGACTGGCCTCCGGAGAGCGTGCGGCACTCCCCGCGAGGGAGGCCGATCCGGTCGCCCACCTCGCCGTGGCCACGTCGCACCCGCGCTGGCTGGTGGAGCGCTGGGTCGCGCGCCTGGGTGTGGAGGAGGCGGAACGGCTGCTTTATGCCGACAACGACGAGCCGGCGATCACCGTGAGGCCGAATCTCCACCGGCTCCGCATGGCGGTATTCCAGGAGGCGCTTCGCGCCGAGGGACACGACTCGGTGCCGGGCCCGAACGGCGGTCCCGTTCGCGTCGTCGCCGCCGGTTACGTTCCCAGCCGCTCGCAGCTCTTTCGCCAGGGGATGCTCTGGCTTCAGGACGAGGCGGAGTCGGTCGTGCCGCTTCTTCTGGGCGCGAAGCCGGGAATGCGCGTGCTCGACTTCTGCGCCGCCCCCGGGGGAAAGGCGGCGGCGCTGGCGGAGGCGGTGGCGCCCGGAGGGCTCATCGTCGCCATGGAGCGCCACGCCAGCCGCGCCCGCTCCATGCACGAGAATCTCTCCGAGCGGCTCCGGATGCCGCGCATCGCGGTGGTCTGCGCCGACGGGGTATCGCCCCCCTTCACCGCTCCGTTCGACGCCGTGCTGGTCGATGCGCCCTGCAGCGGTTTGGGCGTGCTTCGCCGGCGCGCCGACGCGCGGTGGCGGAAGGAAGCGCCCATCATCGCCGAGATGGCGGCGCTGCAGCGCGCGCTCCTCCACGCCGCGGCCGCGCTCGTCAAGAAGGGCGGTGTGATGGTGTATAGTGTCTGCTCGTTGGAACCGGAAGAGACCGACGCGACCGTGAAGGAATTTCTCGACACGCACTCGTCATTCGTCCAGGAGGATGCGCGTCCCCACGTGCCGCCCGCGTTTCGCGGCGCCGACGCGGCGCTCCGGGCGTATCCCCACACTCACGGGACCGACGGCGTCTACGCCGTCCGCCTCCGGCGATCATGAACGATAAAGACAAGGTATCGATCGAAGATCTGGCCCCCGAAGTCGGCGCGCCTCCGTCCGAACGCCGGCGCGGCCCCCGCTTCAATCTGGTGACCGGAACGCTTCTCCTCTCGGGCATCGCGCTCGTGGGCGGCTTCCTGATCGTGAATCTCGTCCTCATGCCGTCCTTGACGCGGCAGGGGGAAGAGGTTCACGTGCCGGACCTCGTCGGACTGAGCGAGCGCGAAGCGGAGCGGTCGCTAGCCGGTGGCGATCTTCGCTTGTCCAAAATCTCAGAACAGTGGAGCCCCGACGTGCCGCGCGGCTACGTCTCGCGACAGGACCCGGAGCCCGGATCGGTCGTGAAACGAGGGAGACGAATCTCGGTGGTCATGAGTCTGGGCGCCCAAGGCACGACGGTTCCGGTCGTGGACGGCGAATCGATTCAGCGCGCGGAGATCATGCTGGAAGGCGCGGGGCTGCGGCGCGGACGGCTGGCGCGCGTCTACACCGACGAGGCGCCACGCGACGCGGTCGTCGCGAGCGATCCGCCGGGAGAGACCGTCGTCCAGCAGGAGATCGCCGTCGACCTCCTCGTCAGCATGGGGCCGCTTCCGCGGGGCTACGTGCTCCCCGATCTGACCGGCCGCGAAGTGGTCCCCGTGGCGCGCGCGCTCCGCGACGAGGGATTCGTGGTGGTGACCCGCGCGGGCGGACGTTGGCAGAAGAGCGGTTTCGTCGCCGGGCAGGAGCCGCTGGCCGGGAGCCGCGTGGCGCCGCGCGACTCCATCGTCCTCTACGCGAACCCATGAACGCCGCCGCGCCCTGGGCGAAGCCGCCTGAGATGCGGCTCTGCCCCTCGCTCCTCTCGGCCGACCTCTCACGGCTGGGCGAACAGCTCGCGGTCGTGCAGCGCGCCGGCGCCGACTTCCTTCACATCGACGTGATGGACGCCCAATTCGTCCCGAATCTCACGTTCGGACCGATCATCGTGGAAGCGTGCCGGAAATTGACGTCGCTCCCGCTCGACGTTCATCTCATGGTCGTCGAGCCGATACGATTCCTGGAAGTTTTCGCGCGCGCGGGGGCCGATCATCTGACCGTGCATCTGGAAGCGGTCGCCGATCCCGCCGCGGCGGCACGGGCCATCCGCGATCGCGGACTGCGCGCCGGCATCGCCATCAAGCCGGGGACGCCGATCGAGCGAATCCTCCCCGTCCTTCCCGACATCGACCTCGCCCTCGTCATGACCGTGGAGCCGGGCGCCGGGGGCCAGGCATTCCTGCCCGAGTCTCCGGCGCGGATCGCGCGCGTTCGCCAGGCGATCGCCGCGGGCGATCTCGACTGCCTCCTGCAAGTCGATGGCGGTATCGGACCCGCCACGATCGCGACGGCCGCCCAGGCTGGCGCCGACACGTTCGTCGCGGGGAATGCCGTCTTCCGCACGCCCGATCCCGCCGCGGCGCTCCACGCGTTGCGCGAGGCGCTCCGCGCATCGCCGGGCCGGGCCGCGCGCGCGTGAACTTCCTCGTCGTCGGGGGCGCCGGCTACATCGGAAGCGTCGTCTGCGAGGAACTGGTTCGGGCGCGCCACTCGGTCATCGTCCTCGACGACCTCTCCACGGGCCATCGCGACGCCGTTCCGGCCCTTGCCTATCTGGTGGAGGGGAGCGTGACCGACGAGGCGGCGCTGAAGGAGGCGCTGACCGTGAAGGAGATCGACGCGGTCATTCACCTCGCCGCGAAGTCGATCGTCGGCGAGTCGGTGAAGCAGCCCGAGGCCTATCACGAGGCAAACGTCGTCAACGGGGTGCGCCTTCTCGACGCGATGCAACGCCATGCTGTCCGGTGGATCGTGTTCTCCTCCACCGCCGCTGTCTACGACCCTTCCGCGGCGATGCCGCTACGCGAGTCGTCCGCGCTGCGGCCGGTGAACCCTTATGGCGCCACGAAGCTCGCGTTCGAGCGCGTGCTCGTGGAGCGTGCCGAGGCTGGCTCGCTGGCGTACGTCACGCTCCGCTACTTCAACGTGGCAGGGGCAAGCATCGACCATGGCGAGGATCATCGCGAGGAGACGCACCTGATTCCGCTCCTGCTGGACGCGGCACGCGGCGCGCGTGGGCCGGTGCCGGTCTATGGCACCGACTACGCCACGCCCGACGGCACCGCCGTGCGTGACTACGTGCATGTGCTGGACCTGGCGGAGGCGCACGTGCGGGCGGCGAAGCATCTGGCCGGCGGTGGAGAGCCGGTGACGCTCAACCTGGGATCGGAGCGAGGAGCCTCCGTGCGCGAGGTCATCGGCGCCGTTCGCCGCGTGACGGGGCGCGAGGTTCCCACGACCGATGCCCATCGCCGGGAAGGCGATCCGCCGCTCCTGATCGCCTCGTCCGAATCGGCCCGCCGCGTGTTAGGCTGGAAGCCGCAGTTCGGAGAACTCGACATGATTGTCGAGACGGCGTGGGAATGGCGTCAGCGCTACCCGGAGGGCTACGAGTCATGAGCGAAGACGAGCGCCTGGTTTCGGTGCGGCGCGTTCAAGACGAGACGACGGCCACGCTTCTTGTCGATTTCCTCCGCTCGAACGGAGTGCCCGCCACCGCCGTCGCGATGCAGATTCCGTGGCTCCCCGGCGTGGAGACGTTCCGCCAGGGCTTCTGGGGACACGTGGAGGTGATGGAGCGCGACGCCGAGCGCGCGACGGTGTTGATCGACGACTTCTACGCCGGCGACGTGCAGGATGAGCCCGGCTTGGATACCGGCGGGAACGGCGCGGATCTCGACGATGGCGCCGAGGAGCGCGAGTGAATCCGGCATCGATGGCCACACGCCGCGCCCCGTCCTTCACGCGAAGCGCCCTCGCCGCGCGCGTCCGCGACTTCCGCGGCAAGCGAGTGCTCGTGGTGGGCGACGTGATCCTCGACCGCTACCTCTGGGGGCGCGCCACGCGCGTCTCGCCCGAGGCTCCGGTCCTGGTCGTGGACGTGGAGCGGGAAGAGTTCCGCCTCGGAGGCGCGGCCAACGTGGCGCACAACGTGGCTTCGCTAGGGGCGCTGCCGCTCTTGTTCGGCGTCTGCGGGACCGACCTCGCGTCGGGTGGATTGGCAGGGTTGCTGCGCGAGCGCGGCGTCGACCCCGAGGCGGGGATGATCTCCGACGCGGCCCGCCGCACCACCGTGAAGACACGGATCATCGCGCACCATCAGCAGGTGCTCCGGGCCGACGAGGAGACGCGCGACGCGCTGGCCGATTCCTCGCGGGCCCGGTTGCTGGAGCGGGTGGAGGCGGCCCTGGCGGGCGCCGACGCCGTGATTTTTTCCGATTACGGGAAGGGTGTTCTGTCGCCGCCGCTCCTGGACGCGCTCTTGCCTGAACTCTCCCGCCGCGGCATCCCCACCGCCGTTGACCCCAAGGAAGAACAGTTCTTCCGCTACAAGGGAGTCACCGTCATCACGCCGAACCTAAACGAGGCCGCGCAGGCGTGGGGACGCCGCATCCGGAACGACGTGGAACTCGCCGAAGCGGGGTTCGGCCTCCGCGAGAAGCTGGCGTCGCGATCGGTGCTGATCACGCGGGGCGAGGGTGGGATGTCGCTCTTCGACGAGGAGGGGCATACGCACATCCCGACCAAGGCGCGCGAAGTCTACGACGTGACCGGCGCCGGTGACACGGTCGTGGCGACCATGGGTGTGGCGCTTGCCGCCCGAGCGCCGCTGGCTGAGGCGTGCGTCCTGGCGAATCACGCGGCAGGGTTGGTGGTGGCGCATCTCGGGACCGCCGCCGCCACCGCCGACGATCTCATCGCGTCACTGGAAGACCTGGAAGGCTAGGAGGCTCACGAGTGGGTGAAGTGTTGAGCATGGACGACGCTCTCCGCCGCCGCGCCTCCACGCGGGCGCGGGGACAGACGTTCGTCTTCACGAACGGATGTTTCGATCTGATCCACCCGGGGCACGTGGCGCTTCTGCGCGAGGCGCGAGCGCAGGGACACTTCCTGATGGTGGCGATCAATAGCGACCAATCGGTGCGCGGGCTGAAGGGCGAGGGAAGGCCGGTGCAGAACGAGGCGGATCGAGCCGAGGTGCTGGCCGCGATGCGCGACGTGGACGGGGTGGTCGTATTCCACGAGGAGACGCCCGCCGCGATCATCGAGGCGCTGAAACCCGACGTGCTGGTGAAGGGCGGCGACTACATACCGGAAAAAGTCGTGGGGCGGGAGGTTGTGGAGAAGGGTGGTGGACGCGTGCACATCGTGCCGCTGGTGGAAGGGAAGAGTTCCAGCGCGCTGGCGGGAAGGACATAAGGAAGGAGCATTCGATGGACAAGCAACAGTTGATGAAGAACCTGAATGAGGACTTTGCCGGGGAACTCGGCGCCATCATCCAGTACCTCACCTACGCGGCGAAGGCGACGGGTCCCTACCGGCCGCAATTGGTCCAGTTCTTCCTGGCCGAGGTTGCGGACGAGCAACTCCATGCCCAGTACCTGGCGAACAAGATCGTCGCGATGGGCGGAGAACCGACGACCGTGCCACGGCCGGTTCCGGCGGCGAAGACGAACCGTGAGATGCTCGAGGCCATTCTGGCGGCCGAGCGGCGAGCCACGAAGGACTACACGCAGCGTGCCCGGGAGGCCGACGAACTGGGCGAGAAGGGCCTCGCGGTCCAACTCGAGGACATGGTGCGGGACGAAAGCGGGCACTCCGAGGAGACGGAGCGGATTCTCCGCGACTGGCCACTCTGAGCGGCGAGGGGCGTCGACGTGCTGCGTCGGCGCCCTACTCGTACCGAAGACTATCGATCGGATTGAGCCTCGCGGCTGTTCTCGCGGGATAGAACCCGAAGAATATACCCACCAGCGCCGAGAACCCGAACGCCACCGCGATCGCCTGCGGCCCGATTAGCGTGGGCCACTTCGCGAAGTGGGAGACCGCGGTCGCAATCCCCATCCCGAGCGCAATCCCCACGGCGCCCCCCACCAAACTCACGAACGCCGACTCCGCCAGGAACTGCACCATGATGTCGATGCTCCGCGCTCCGAGCGCGCGGCGCACACCGATCTCGCGCGTTCGCTCGGTCACCGAGACGAGCATGATGTTCATGATCCCGATCCCGCCGACCAGCAGCGACACGAGCGCGACGCTCGACAGGAGCAGCGTCATGATCTGCGACGTCCCCTCGGCCGTGGAGGCGATCTCTGACTGCGAGCGGACCATGAAGTCGTCGGGCTGGTCCGCGCCGATCCGGTGGCGCTGGCGGAGCAGCGTCGTGACTTCCTCGATCGCGTTCTCCACCACCTGCTCCGACCGCGCCGAAACGAGGATCGCGCCCACCCGAAGCGGCGAGGCGAGGATCTTCTTCTGCACGGTGGGAAGCGGCGCCACGATCATGTCGTCTTGATCCTGGCCGAAAGAGTTCGAGCCCTTCGACTTCAGGACGCCGATCACCTGGAATGGAAGGCGGCGAATGCGGATGGTGCTTCCGACGGCTTCGTCGCCTCCGAAGAGCTCCTTCTTCACCGTGGCGCCGATGACGCAGACCTTCGCGGCCGCGCGAACGTCGGAGACGGTGAAACTCCGTCCCTCGACGACAGGCCAGTCGCGCACCACGAGGAAGTTCTCGTCGCCGCCCTGCACGGTGGTGCTCCAATTCGCGTCGCCCGCCACGACCTGTGCCTGGGAGCGCACCGTGGGGGACGCGAGCGCCACGGAGGGGCACTCCCGCATGATCGCCTGCGCGTCCTCCACGGAGAGCATCTGCACGCTCCCGGTGGCGCCGCGAACGGCGCCCATCATGCCGCCCGAGAAGACCATGATCACGTTCGAGCCGAGGCTTCGAATCTGTTCCTGAACGCTCTGCTTCGCGCCCTGGCCGATGGCGAGTGTGGCGATGACGGCAGCCACGCCGATGATGACGCCGAGCATCGTGAGGAGCGTGCGGACCTTGTTCCGGTCGAGCGCGCGCAGCGCTTCCTGAAGAACTTCGCTCCAGACGACCATGGCGCTACCGCCCTCCGCCCGTGCGGCCGCCGCCGCTCCCGCCGCCGCGCGGCCCGCCGCCGCCGGTCTGCTGGAAGGGGTTCGTCGTCTGGGGCTTTCCGTTCTCCACTTCCTGGCCGATGACGACCATGGCGCCCTCGTCGAGCGCGCCAGGAAGGAGTTCGGTCAGCGTGCCGTCGGTGATCCCGACGCGAATCCGGACCGCCTTGAGCGACTTCTTGCCGCTGGAGTCGGCCAGGACGTAGGCCGTCGCGGCGCGTCCCGGGCCCTCGTCGCGCATCGGGCGGCCACCTTTGCCGCCGGCCGCCGCGCCGCTACCGGTTCGGCCGCCGCCGGCCTGACCGGTCATTCCGCTCATGCCACTTCCGCCGCCACCCGCACCACCCGCACCACCCGCACCTGCCCGCCGCACATCGCGAGGGCGAAAGCGGAGCGCCGCGTTCGAAATCTTCAGCGCCTCCTCGCGCGAGGCCGAGACGATCGTCACGTTCGCCGTCATGCCGGGCAGCAGCTTCTGGTCGCGGTTCGGCACGCGCGAGACGACCACGTACGAAACCACGCCCGCCTCGGTGATTGGCGCCGCGCGAATCTGGCGCACGTTGCCCTCGAAGACGCGATCGGGGAAGGCATCGACGGAGAACGAGACGGGCATCCCCTCTTCCACCTGGCCGATGTCGGCCTCGTCGACGCGCGACTCCAGTTCCATCTCGGTCAGGTCGCGCGCCAGCGTGAAGAGGTTCGGCGCCTGAAGGCTGGCCGCCACCGTCTGCCCCACGTCGATATTGCGAGAGATGACGGTGCCTGAAATCGGCGCCGTGATCGTGGTGTTGGCCATGTTCACGCGTGCCCGCTCCGCGGAGGCCTGGGCCTGGCGGAGTTCGGCGCGGCGGGAGTCGACCATCGCCTGCGCCGTCTCGAGTTCGGTGTTCGAGACCAAGCCCTGAACCTTCAACTCTCCGATCCGCTTCAGCCCGCGCTCCGCGTCGGCCAGTTGCACCCTCGATTTTTCAATCGCGGCCTCGGCCTCGCCCAGCGCGGCCCGAAACAGCGACGGCTCGATCTGTGCGAGTACTTGCCCCTTGCGGACGCGGTCGTTGTAGTCGACGTTCACGCGCGCCAAGGTCCCGGAGACCTGGCTTCCGACCTCCACCTGATCGACCGGGTTCAGCGTCCCCGTCGCCGAGACGCGGCTTTCGAGCGGCCCGCGCGTTACCGCCGCCTCCCGGTACCGGGTCGGCTTCTCCTTCGACCTCCAGGGACCGAACCAGCCGACCGCGACAGCCACCCCAATGCCCACCGCGATCCATGCGCCTCGCTTCATCCGCACGACACTCCCTTCATGGGTCCCGAATCCTGGTCCGGGCTCACCCTTGACAGCCCCCTCGGGGGGCGGGTAACGTCCATTGATTCATTAGGGTTTCCAAGATACCGACGTGCGTTGTCTGGGGCCGTCCTCGCCGTGGCTAGCGCCTCTACGCTCCCGCCGCACCGATGCCGTTACCCGTACCCGGCGGCCCCCGGTCACGTTCCACCTTTGAAGGAGGCATGCCTCGAGTGAAACGGACACGCCGTATCGTAATTATGGGCGCCGGTGGGCGCGATTTCCATAACTTCAATGTTTTCTTCAAGAACCGGGCGGAGTACGAGGTCGTGGCGTTCACCGCATCGGCCCAGATTCCGGGGATCGACGACCGCCGCTACCCGCGATCGCTCGCCGGCCCCCGGTACCCCAAGGGGATCCCGATTTACTCCGAGCAGGAGCTCCCGGAAATCATCCGCGACGAAAACGTCGACCTGGTCGTCTTCGCCTACAGCGACGTTTCCCACGAATACGTGATGCACAAGGCCTCCTGGGTCATGGGCATGGGCCCCGACTTCATGCTGATGGGGCCCGGCACCACGATGTTGAAGAGCAAGGTCCCGGTCGTGGCCGTGAACGCGGTTCGGACCGGCGCCGGAAAGAGCCAGACGACCCGGCGCGTCTGCGAGATCCTCAAGTCGATGGGCAAGAAGGTGGTCGCCATCCGCCACCCGATGCCGTACGGAAATCTGGCACAGCAGGGCGTGCAGCGCTTCGCCACCTACGCCGATCTCGACCGTCACAAGTGCACGATCGAGGAGCGCGAGGAATACGAACCGCATCTCGACCGCGGCACGATCGTCTACGCGGGCGTCGACTACGGCGAAATTCTCGCCAAGGCGGAGAAGGAAGCCGACGTCATCGTTTGGGACGGCGGCAACAACGACTTCTCCTTCTACAAGCCCGATCTCCAGATCGTCGTGGCCGACCCGCACCGTCCCGGCCACGAGCGGACCTATCACCCCGGCGAGACGAACATCCGGCTGGCCGACGTGGTGGTCTTGAACAAGATCGATTCCTCCGACTTCGCCAACGTGGAGAAGGTCCGCGCCTCGGTGGCTCAGATCAATCCGAATGCCGTGATCGTTGACGCCGCATCGCCGATTTCGGTCGATCGCCCCGAATTGATCAAGGGACACCGCGCCCTGGTCATCGAGGACGGCCCGACCCTCACGCATGGCGAGATGAAGTACGGCGCCGGCGTCATCGCGGCCCGGAAGCATGGCGCACGCGAGATCGTCGATCCGCGTCCCTGGCTGGTCGGCTCGCTGCGCGACACGTTCAATCAGTACCCCAACATCGGCGCGCTTCTCCCGGCCATGGGCTATTCCAACGAGCAGATCCGCGACATGGAGCGGACGGTGAACGCGACCGAGTGCGACGTGGTCATCGTCGCCACGCCGATCGATCTCCGCCGCCTGATCAAGATCAAGCATCCCGCCGTACGCGTCGGTTACGAGCTTCAGGAGATCGGAACGCCGACGCTGCACGACGCCATCACCGACGCACTCGCGCGCCTGGACAAGAGCCATGCACCGGCCCGGCAGCGGACCGCGAAGAAGGCGCCCGCGAAGCGAGCGCCCGCGAAGGCAACCCGGAGAAGGAAATGAACCTCCACGAATACCAGGGCAAGGACGTCTTCCGCGCGGGCGGCATTCCGGTCCCGCCGGGCGAGGTCGCGCGGACCGTCGAAGAGGCGGAGACGTTCGCGGCCCGCCTCGGCTTCCCGGTCGTGATCAAGGCGCAGGTCCTGATCGGCGGCCGCGGAAAGGCGGGCGGCGTGAAGGTGGTGAAGAACGGGCAGGAATTCACGCGGGAAGCGGGCCGCATCCTCGGCATGGACATCCGGGGCCACTCGGTCCGGAAGATCCTGATCACGCCCGCGATGGAGATCGAGAAGGAGTTCTATGCGGGAATCGTCCTCGATCGGAAGTACGAGACGCCGCTCCTCATGGTGAGCCCCGCCGGCGGCGTGGACATCGAGGACGTGGCGCGGCAGACGCCGGAGAAGATCCTGCGTCTCCACCTCGATGGGCGGGGGCTCCCGGTCTACCGGGCGCGAGCCGCGGCGCGGTTCCTCGACCCGCGACCTAAAGTTCAGAAGCAACTGGCGAACGTGATCTCCAGGCTGGCGGACATTTACTACAGCCAGGATTGCTCGCTGGCCGAGATCAACCCGCTCGTGGTGACGACGTCGGAAGAGGTCTGGGCGCTCGACGCGAAGGTCGTCATCGACGACAACGCGCTCGACCGTCATGCCGATCTGGCCGACATGCGCGACCTGGGGGCCGAGGATCCGGGCGAAGTGGAAGCACGCGAGAAGGGGCTTTCCTACGTCCGGCTGGACGGCACGATCGGCTGCGTCGTGAACGGCGCGGGGCTCGCCATGGCGACCATGGATCTGATTCAGTTCCACGGCGGGAAGCCGGCCAACTTCCTCGACATCGGCGGCTCGTCCAATCCCGACAAGGTGACGGCGGCCATGAACATTCTCACGAGAGACCAGCGCGTCCGCGCGGTGCTCTTCAACATTTTCGGCGGCATCACGCGCTGCGACGACGTGGCGCGCGGCCTCCTCGCCGCGCTCGACCGGATCGGCACCAAACTCCCGATCGTGATCCGCCTCACCGGCACGAACGAGAAGGAGGCGCGCGAGCTGCTGAGCGCGCGCGGCATGACGGCGCTGAGCGACATGGACGAGGCGGTGCGCAGCGTGATCGCCCGCGCGGCGGAGGCGGCATGAGCATTTTCGTCGGACGCGACTCGCGCGTCCTGGTCCAGGGAATCACCGGCCGCGACGGCTCGTTCCACGCGCGCGGCATGAAGGAATACGGCACCAAGGTCGTCGCGGGCGTCACGCCGGGCAAGGGTGGGACGAATCTCGACGGCATTCCGGTCTTCGACTCGGTCGACGAGGCGGTGGCGCGGACGAAGGCGAACGTCTCGGTGATCTACGTTCCGGCGCCGCTGGCGCAGGACGCGGTCTACGAGGCGGTCGATGCCGAGATCCCGCTCGTTGTCTGCATCACGGAGGGGGTCCCGGTCCGCGACATGATCGAGATCGCCGCCTATCTCCACGGCAAGTCGACGCGCCTCATCGGGCCCAATTGCCCCGGCCTCATCACGCCGGGCGAATGCAAGGTCGGCATCATGCCGGGCTTCATCCACACGCCCGGCCGCATCGGGCTCGTCAGCCGGAGCGGCACGCTCACGTACGAGGTGGTCTGGCAGCTGACGCGCGCCAAGATGGGGCAGTCGACCTGCATCGGCATCGGCGGCGACCCGATCGTCGGCACGCGGTTCGTCGACGCTCTGGCCCAGTTCGAGGCGGACGATAGGACCGACGCGATCGTATTGATCGGCGAGATCGGCGGGACCGACGAGGAGGACGCGGCGGCCCTGATCGAGGAGCACATCACGAAGCCGGTCGTCGCCTTCATCGCGGGACAGACCGCGCCCGCAGGAAAGCGGATGGGTCACGCCGGCGCCATCGTTTCAGGCGGCGCGGGAACCGCGGCGGAAAAAATCGCGCGCTTCGAGCGCGCGGGCGTTCCGGTGGCGAAGGTGCCGTCGGAAATTCCGGCGCTGGTGGCGAACGCACTGGCACGGCGCGCGAAGAAGGCGGGGCTGAAGGTGGTCATGGGCGGACGTGCGGCCGCGGCGAAGCATGGGACCAAGAAGCGCACGGCCAAGGCGGCGCCAAAATCAGCGCCAAAGTCAGCTCCAAAGGCGGCGAAGAAGGCGGCGAAGCCAGCCGCACGCAAGTCCGCGCCGAAAAAAGCCGCATCCAAGAAGAAGGCCGGCGCGAAGAAGGGCCGGCGCTAACCCGCGGCCAGCACGAAACCATCGCCGCGGCCGGCCCGTCGCGCCGGCCGCGGCGTTTCCTATCTCAGCCAGGCGACGCCAACCGGAGGAATATCGTGTCGATTCAAGAAACGCTGTTCATGGTCAAGCCCGACGCCGTCAAGGGACGGAAGGTCGGCCTCATCCTCGCTAAGATCGAAGAGGCGGGATTCGAGATCGTCGAGATGCGCCAGGTCCGCCTCACCGCCGACCAGGCGCGCCGCTTCTACGCGGTTCACGAAGGAAAGCCATTCCTGAACGAACTCGTCGCCTTCATGTCGTCGGGTCCGGCAGTGCCGTGCCGCCTCCGCCGCGAGAACGCGGTCCTCGCCCTCCGGGAGCTGATCGGCGCCACCGACCCGAAGGAAGCGAACCCTGGAACGATCCGAGCGCTCTACGCGGAGAGCAAGGGGCTGAACGCGGTTCACGCGTCAGACTCCCCGGAGAACGCCGCGATCGAGATCGAATTCATGTTCGGGGCTGTGGGAGCCGCTCGGTAGGGGGATGCCGATGCCTCGCCAGGAGCCAAAGGTGCAAATCGACCTCAGGGATCTTCCCGATGGCTTGAGCAACCTCGATCTCGACCTCCCGGGCGAGTCGTTCGGGCTCGCGGCGGAGGACGTGGATCTGACGGGCCCACTCCGGGTTCAGCTGATTCTGGACCGGCGGGGGGAGGAGATCTGGATCCGGGGGAAGGCGCAGGGCGAGGCCCGCTTGGAGTGCAGCCGCTGCCTCGCCGAATACGCCCAGAATCTCGATTTGGAGTTCGATGTCTTCTGTGCTAAGGTGTCTAATCCCAACGTGGTGAGCCACAAGGCCGTGGACGAGGAAGACGGGGGTATTCACCCCCACGACGGCCGGGTTCTCTCCATAGACGGCGAAATCCGGGAGGCTGTGATTTTGGGCCTTCCGATGAAACCGCTCTGCCGGGAAGCCTGCGCGGGCCTCTGTTCCCGCTGCGGTGAAGATCTGAACCAGGGCCCTTGCCGCTGCGCCCGCGCCGCGGCCGGGGGATGAGACGCGCCCGGACCGGCCCGGGACTAAACGCGCCCCGCAACCAGAGGATGTAGCGAATGGCAGTTCCCAAGAGACGCCACTCCAGCACCCGAGGCAAGAACCGCCGCACCAATTGGAAGCTGCGGAAGCCCTCGCGGTCGCTTTGTTCGCACTGCAGCCAGCCCAAGCTTCCGCACCGGGTCTGCGCGCACTGCGGCTATTACGCCGGCGAAGAGGTAATCGTTCGGGAGTCCGCCCGCACCGCGTAGTCACCCAACGACGATGGACCAGGGACGGAAGCGACCGGTCATCGGAGTGGACGCCATGGGCGGCGACCTGGCACCCCGCGTGAACATCGAGGGGGCGCTGGCAGCGCTGGCCGAACCCGGCTCCGCGTTCGACGTGGTCTTGGTTGGCGACGAAACGGCCATCCGCGAGGAGGCCGCTAAAATCGGCGTCGCCGACCGTCTGCCCCGCATCGTTCACGCGGCCGAGCAGGTCGAGATGTCGGAGCACGCCGCGCAGGCGGTCCGGAAGAAACGCGACTCCTCCATCGTCGTCTGCTCCAGGCTCCACAAGGCGGGAGAAGTCGACGCGATCGTCTCGGCCGGGAACACGGGGGCCGTCGTCGCGTCGGGCCTCTTCGAGCTCGGACGGATCGAGCAGATTCAGCGGCCCGCCATCGCCACCGTCCTCCCGACGCCGCAAGGGAACGTCGTCATCCTGGATGTCGGCGCCACTTCCGACTGCAAGCCGGCCCACCTCGCCCAGTTCGCCATCATGGGGAGCATCTACGCGCGCCTCGTTTTGAAGATCGAGAAGCCGCGCGTGGGTCTGCTGAACATCGGGGAAGAAGCCGAAAAAGGGAGCGAGCTCTACTACGAGGCGCATCAGCTCCTCAAGCGGAGCCCGGTTCACTTCATCGGAAACATCGAGGGCCGGGAGGTCATTCTCGGCACCGCCGACGTGGTCGTCTGTGACGGCTTCGTCGGAAACGTGCTGCTCAAGTTCGCGGAGAGCGTGATTCCCAGCATTTCCACCATGATCAAGGACGAGATCGCGGCCCATCCTCTCAGCGCCATGGCGGGCTTGCTGCTGAAGCCGGCCTTCCGGCGGCTGAAGCGGCGACTCGACTACGCCGAGGTGGGCGGCGCGCCGCTCCTGGGCGTGGCCGGCACCTGCATCATTGCGCACGGCCGCTCCAACGTCCGCGCCATGAAGAACGCCATCAAAGTGGCGGCTCGCTGCGCCGAGGCGCGCGTGGCCGACTCCATTCGGGAGCAATTGCGCGGTCTGGAACCGCAGGCCGCATGATTGCCCCCGCGCACGACGTCCACATCATCGGCACCGGGTCGTACGTGCCGTCGCACGTCCTGACGAACAAGGATCTCGAAGCGATCGTCGACACGTCGGACGAGTGGATCGTCACCCGCACCGGCATCCGCGAGAGGCGCATCTCCGATCCCAAGACCCCCTCTTCGTTCCTCGCTTCCGAGGCCGCGAAAAGCGCGCTGGCGGATGCCGGGGTGAAGCCCGAGGAGCTCGACCAGATCATCGTCGGCACCGTCACGGGCGATCGCATCTTCCCCTCGACCGCCTGCCGCGTGCAGGACAACCTGGGTGCTAAGAACGCCCACGCGTTCGACGTCTCCGCCGCCTGCGCCGGATTCCTCTACGGGCTTTCGGTCGGCCGTGACGCCATCCTCGCTGGCTCGGTCAAGACGGTCTTGGTGGTGGGGGTCGAGACGCTGAGCCGGATCGTGAACTGGACCGACCGGAACACCTGCGTTCTCTTCGGCGACGCCGCCGGGGCGGTCGTGCTCCGATCCACCGGGCAACCGGGAGGCATTCTCGCCGCGCGCGTCCACAGCGACGGCTCCCTCGTCCATCTCCTCGAGATGCCGGCGGGCGGCTCGCTGATGCCCCCGTCGCATCAGACGGTGGAGGCGCGTCTCCATACGATTCACATGAGCGGGAACGACGTCTTCAAGCACGCGGTTCGCGCCATGCAGTCGGTGGCGATCGAGACGCTGGAGGCGGCAGGGAGGAAAGCCGACGATCTGACGCTCCTCGTGCCGCACCAGGCGAATCTGAGAATCGTGGAGGCGACGGCGCAGCGGCTGGGAGTGCCGATGGAAAAGGTCTTCGTGAATCTCGACAAGTATGGCAACACCTCCTCCGCGTCGATCCCGCTGGCGCTCGACGAAGCGCGCCGTACGGGACGGATCAAGACCGGCGACCTGGTGGCGCTGGTCACGTTCGGGGGCGGCTTCACCTGGGCTTCCGCGGTGGTGGAATGGTGAACGCCCCGGCCGCGTTCCTCTTCCCGGGACAGGGCTCGCAGGCGGTCGGCATGGGGAAGGCGCTCGCCGAGCGCTATCCCGAGGCACGCGCCGTCTACCGGGAAGCCGACGAACGGCTCGGCTTCTCGCTCTCGAGGCTCTGCTTCGAGGGCCCCGCCGAGGAGCTGACGCGGACCGAGAACACGCAGCCCGCGCTGCTCGTCACCAGCGTGGCGGCCTACCGCGTGCTGGAGTCTCGCGGGGTGCGTCCCGCCTGCGCGGCCGGGCACAGCGCCGGGGAATACGCGGCGCACGTGGCGGCGGGCTCGCTGACGTTCGCCGACGGCCTCGGGCTCATTCGCCGCCGCGGCGAGGCGATGGCGGGCGCGGGTTCGGTAAGGCCCGGCTCCATGGCCGCGATCCTGGGTCTCACGGCGGCGCAGATCGATGACGTGCTTCGCGCGGTGAATCTCCCGCGCGACCTGGCAGCGGCGAACTACAACTCGCCGGGGCAGGTGGTCCTCTCGGGAACGCCCGAGGCGCTCCTGCGTGCCGGGGAAGAGGCGAAACGAATCGGCGCGAAGAAGGTGATCCCGCTCCAGGTGAGCGCGGCGTTTCACTCGCCCCTCATGGAGGCGGCGGTCTCGTCCCTCAATCAGGCGCTCGACGCCGTGACGATCGCGAAGGCCGGGTTCCCGGTCTACGCGAACGTTTCGGGCGAGCCGGTCACGGATCCCGAGTCGATCCGCGCCACCCTTCGCGCCCAACTCCTGGGAGCCGTGCGGTGGGAGCAGACGGTGCGCGCCATGATCGCGACGGGAGTCCGCTCCTTCGTCGAGGTTGGCCACGGAAAGGTCTTGCGGGGCCTCGTACGCGGCGTCGACAAGGAAGCCACGCTCTTCGGATCGGACGAGCCGGAGACGCTGGAGGCGGCCGCGCAGGCGCTGATGGGAGCCCCCGCGTGAGCGGCTCCATGGATGGCCGCGTCGGTGTCGTCACCGGAGGAGGCAAGGGGATCGGGCTCGCGATCGCCCGGAAGTTCCGGTCGAACGGCGCCGCGGTGGTGGTGACGGGACGCGATCAGGCCGCCCTCGACGCCTTCGTGGCGGAGACGACGGCCGCCGGGGGAAGGGCGCTGGCCGTCGTGGCCGACCTGGCGAAGGCGGGCGAGGCCGATCGCGTCTGCGCCGCCACGCTGGAGGCGTTCGGAAAAGCCGACTATCTGGTCAACAACGCGGGTATCACGCGTGACGGTCTCCTGGTGCGCATGTCGGACGGCGACTGGGACGCGGTGCTCGACACGAACTTGAAGGGGGCCTTTCGCGCCATCCGTGCCTTCACGCGCCCGATGATGAAACAGCGCTGGGGACGGATCGTGAACATCACGTCGGTCATCGGATTGATCGGGAACGCCGGGCAGGCGAACTACTCGGCCTCCAAGGCGGGATTGATCGGTCTGACGAAGGCGGTTGCGAAGGAGTTGGCCTCTCGTCATATTACCGTGAATGCCGTGGCGCCCGGATTCATCGAAACCGCGATGACCGAAGCGCTTGGCGAGAATGTGCGGGCGGGGCTCCAAGCCCAGATCCCGCTCGGCCGACTTGGGTCGGCCGAAGACGTGGCGCACGCGGTGGCCTTCCTCTGTTCGGAGGACGCCGGGTACGTCACGGGACAGGTGCTGCCGGTCGACGGCGGCATGGTGATGTAAGGCGCGTCCACGCCACGGCGGGGACGCAACGAATGGGAGGTGTAGAAGCGTATGGCGACCTTTAGTGAGGATCGGGTCAAGCAGATCATCGTGGATCAGCTGGGTGTGGCGCCGGAGCAGGTGACGCCGGAAGCATCGTTCATCGATGACTTGGGCGCCGACTCTCTGGACACGGTGGAATTGGTCATGGCCCTCGAGGAGGCGTTCGACCTAGAAATCCCGGACGAGGACGCCGAGAAGATGACGACGGTCGCGGACGCGATCAAGTACCTCGAGTCCCACGTCCCGAAGAACGCCTAAGGAACGCGCGAACGCGCGCGCGGTGCGCGGCCGGACTTGGTAGCCCGGCAGGCGCGCCGTCACGGAGCGAATCCAGATCATGAAGAAGACTGAAACGCCGCGCCGCGTCGTCGTCACCGGATTGGGGGTCGTTTCGCCCCTCGGTTCGGACGTCGAGACGTTCTGGCGGCGGCTCGTCGCGGGCGAGTCGGGGATCGGCCAGGTCACGCGGTTCGATACCACCGGCTACGCCACCACGATCGCGGGAGAAGCGCTGGGCTTCAAGGCCGAGGATTACCTCGACCGGAAGGAAGTTCGTCGCGCGGATCTCTTCGTCCAGTACGCGATCGGCGCGGCGGTGCAGGCCGTGAAGCAGGCCGGCGTTTCCCCGGAGACCGTCGATCCCACGCGCTATGGCGTGATCGTCGGATCCGGCATCGGCGGCATCGCCACCCTCGAGGACCAGCACCGAGCGCTCCTCGAGAAGGGACCGGGACGGGTCAGCCCGTTCTTCATCCCGATGATGATCTCCGACATGGCCGCGGGCCAGATTTCCATCCAGCTCGGCGCGAAGGGACCCAATTTTTGCACGGTCTCGGCATGCGCGTCGGGAGCCCACGCGGTCGGAGAAGCGATGCGTCACATTCAGCGCGGTGAGGCGGACGTGATGATCACGGGAGGCGCGGAAGCGCCCGTGACGCCCGTCTCGTTCGCGGGATTCTGCTCCATGAAGGCCATGTCCACCAGGAACGACGAGCCGGCCCGGGCGTCGCGTCCCTTCGATTCCCAGCGCGATGGATTCGTGATGGGCGAAGGATCGGGAATCCTCGTCATCGAGGAACTCGAGCACGCGAAGCGCCGAGGCGCGCTCATCCTGGCCGAGCTGGTTGGTTACGGCGCAACGGCAGATGCCCATCACATGACCGCGCCCGCCCCCGAGGGTGAGGGTGCGGCGCGGGCCATGAGGGCGGCGATCGCCGACTCGGAGCTGTCGCTCCAGTCGTTCGGTTACCTGAATGCCCACGGCACCTCCACGCCGCTCAACGACAAATTCGAAACACAAGCCATCAAGTCGGTATTCGGGGAACACGCCCGGAAGGTCGCCGTCAGCTCGACGAAGTCGATGACGGGGCACCTTCTCGGGGCCGCCGGGGGGCTCGAGACCGTGATTTGCGTTCTCGCCTTGGAGCGAAAGACGCTTCCCCCGACGATCAATCTCGAGAACCCCGATCCCGACTGTGATCTCGACTACGTCCCCGACACTGCGCGCACGGTCGAAGTGCAGGCAGCCCTTTCCAATTCACTGGGCTTTGGCGGGCATAACGTCACCCTGGCGTTGTCGCGATACGTGGCATAAGGGGATTCCGCCATGGAGCGGAGTCCGACACTCGTGCGATTTCTAAGAAAACTGTTTGGCCTGGACCGCCCCGCGGCTCCGGCCCCACGCGGCAGAGACCGCGATTTCGATCTTCAAGGCCTGGAACGCTGCGTTCATTACAAGTTCAAGGACCCGGCGCTCGCGCGTCTGGCCATGACCCACCGTTCCTACCTCCACGCGACCCCCGGACGCGGCGGAGAGTCGAACGAGCGCCTGGAGTTCCTGGGCGACTCGGTGGTGGGCCTCGTGGTGAATGAATTCCTCTTCAAGAAGTTCACCAAGCTGCGCGAAGGGGAACTGACGAAGATGAAGTCGCTCCTCGTCAGCCGCGTCATCCTTTCCAGGACCGCCAGCCACATGGGTCTCGGGAAGCACATCCTCCTCAGTGAGGCGGAGGGGGGATCGGGAGGCCGGAATCGCGCCTCCATCCTCGCCGACACGCTGGAAGGGGTCATTGGCGCCATCTATCTCGATGGCGGCCTGGAGCCGGCGCAGCAGTTGACCGCGCGCCTCCTACTCAAAGAGGTCCACACCATCCTGGGCGACGCGAACCTCGCCAACTACAAGTCGATGCTGCAGGAGTACGTGCAGGGCGAGTTCAAGACGCACCCGCAATATCGCATCTCGAGCGAGAACGGCCCGGATCACCAGAAGTTGTTCACGGTGGAGGTCATTGTCTCCGGAAAGTCGCTGGGACGCGGTCACGGCCAGAACAAAAAGGAAGCCGAGCAGGAAGCGGCCCGTGACGCGCTCCTCCACTTCGAGAAGCTCTCCGGGAAGAGCGAGAAACGTTCCCACACGCCGAGTAACCGCGAAGGGCACCGCGAAGGGCACCGCGAGGGTCATCGCGAGAGTCATCGCGAGGGGCACCGCGAGGGGCATCGCGCTCCCGCCGCTTCGCCGGCCGCCGGGCCGGGAAGTGCGACCGCCGCCGTGGAGGCCGCCGAAAGCGCGGCTGACAAGGACGGGCGCCGCAGACGTCGACGGGGAGGCCGGGGACGTCGTGGTGGCAAGGGCCGTGGAGAGGGGAAGCCTGAGGGAGGTGGCTCTGGATCATCGCGATCGGGGGACGACTCGTCCCAGGAATCGCCGGTCGGTTCCGGGTCATCGTCCTTGCACGGAGACTCGTAGCACGGTATAATTCTCACGTCGTCTCGAACAGGGGAGGAAGGTCCTACTGGGCCTTCCTCGTCCCTTTTCGTCCCTTTTGGGAGACGACCCTTGCGCCAGGATCAACAATTGAACCGAGCGGCTCCGCCACTACTGGTCGCGCTACTCTTCGCCGCCT
>JANNMC010000117.1:0-6648 GCA_031397435.1 Candidatus Eiseniibacteriota bacterium | reverse complement strand
CGTTCTTCGTCATCACGCGGACGTTTCCCCGCGCTTCAAGATCGTTGGTCCGCTGGTCGACCTCGCCGCGGTCGGCGGTGAGCGTCGAGGTGAGCGTCCCCGCGGCGTCGAAGAAGTCGATCCGGACCGTCTTCGCGTCGACCTTGTGTTCCCGGTTGTACATGGCCGCGTACTCGGCCCGCAGTGTCCAGTTCTTTGTCCCGGCCGCACTCTCCGTCAGCGTGAAGTCGCGCGCCTCCTGGTCTGGAATCCGAATCTCCTCGCTGGATGAGGCCGGCGTGTTCCGCCCATGGCACCCTCCGACGGCCGCGAGGATCATCAGACCCGAAAGCGGAAGCGCGCCCGCAAGCAGGAGCCGTGCCGTTCGGACGAGCAGCCTCGGGGGAGACTCTAGCAGACCCCCCTTCGGCGGGTCAAACCTTAGGCACCACATGATGTTATCGAGGACGTGCGCCGAGACAGTCGTGGAGGTGAATCACCCCGGCGGGGGCTCCGTGGGAGTCGAGCACCACGAGCGACGTGATGGCGCCTCCCGCGTTTTCCTCCATGCATCTCACCGCGTGGGCAATCATGGCGCTGCCCTCGATGGTCCTGGGCGCACGCGACATGATTTCCGAGACAGGTTGTGTCGGATGAAATGTCCCTTTCAGGAGGATTCGCTTCAGGTCGCCGTCGGTAAGTACGCCGCACAGTCGACCCGCCGCGTCGACCACGGTGGTCATGCCGACACGCTTATTCAAGATTTCAAGGAGCGCCTCGTGAAGCGTCGCCACGTCCCTGACACGAGGGAGAGCGTCCCCGCGGCGCATCCGCTCGTCCACCCGCACGGTGGCGGTCTGTCCCAGCACTCCGCCCGGATGAAGGACCGCGAAGTCGTCCCGCGTGAAACCCTTCAGCCGCATGAGCGTCACCGCCAGCGCGTCGCCCATGGCCAGCGCGGCGGTCGTGCTCGAGGTCGGGACCAAATCGTCCGGGCAGGCCTCGCGAGGATTACCGAGATCGACGACCGCGTCGGCTTCGCGCGCGAGAGTCGATGCCGCGTCGCACGTCATGGCGATCACCGTGACACCGTGCCGCCGAAATGCCGGCAAGAGTTCCAGGAGTTCAGTGGTCTCGCCGCTCTTCGAAAGGAGAATCGCGGCGTCCCGGGCCGACACGATTCCCAGGTCGCCATGGACCGCATCCACTGGATGGACGAAGGTCGCGGGAGTCCCGGTGCTGGTAAGGGTTGCGGCGATCTTCTTGGCCACCAGCCCCGACTTCCCCACGCCGCTGGTGAGGACCTGCCCCTTGACATCCAGCAGAAGGCGAACGGTTCTCGCGAAATTATTATCAATTAGAGCATTAAGGGACTCGATAGCCCGCCCCTCGAGGGCCAGCACTTCCCGCCCCCATGCGATCAGCTGGGCGGTCTGGTCAAGAGCCGGACCGGTCTTCGGATCGTGGGTCATCCCGGTTTCGCCTGGTGCGCCACGGGTCACGCTCGCTGCGCCTCCATCTTCACGGTATCGGCCGCCGCCGCCCGGATCTTCAGAAGCGAGCGGAGGAGCGGCTCCACCTGGGACAGGGGCCACTGACAATCGCGATCGGACCGCGCCTTGGCCGGCTCGGGATGGGTCTCGAGGAAGATGCCGTCCACGCCCGCGGCGACGGCGGCACGGGCCAGGAGTGGAATGAACTCGCGCTGGCCCCCGGTTTCCGCACCTCCGGGGCGCTGGACGGAGTGGGTAACATCGAAGAAGACCGGGCAGCCGAATCCGGCCATGATGTGAAATCCGCGGAAGTCGACGACCAGGTCTCCGTAGCCGAACGTCGTTCCGCGCTCCGTCACGATGACGCCGGGCGCCCCGGCCCCCCGCGCCTTTTCCACGGCACGTGCCATCGAGGCGGGGTCGAGGAACTGTCCCTTCTTGAGATGAACCGGCTTTCCCGACGCACCCGCCGCCTCGATGAGGCTGGTCTGGCGGCAGAGAAAGGCGGGAATTTGCAGGAGGTCGAGGACCGCTGCCGCCTCCGGGACTTCTTCCGTCTCGTGAACGTCGCTCGTGATGGGAACGCCGGCTGCGTCGCGAATTCGCGCGAGCGCGGTCAGCCCCGGCTCCAGCCCGGGACCGCGATACGAAGCGGACGCCGAGCGATTCGCCTTCGCGTAGGAAGCCTTGAAGACGAAGGGAATCTCGAGAAGCGTGGTGATGCGGCTCAACTCGCGAGCCACCTCGAGCGCCATCCCCTCATCCTCCAGCACACAGGGGCCGGCAATGAGCGAGAGGCGATCGTCCCCGAACAGGGCCTTGCCGATCGAAACCGGTGCCACCGAAGGGCGCATGTCGCGGCGGCTCCCTACGCCCGCGTCGCGCTCGACGCGCGCGGCGTGGCGGCCGTTCCGGGCCCCCCCTCGCGACGGCGGCGCTCCTCATTGGAGGCGCGGAGGAATCCACGGAATAGTGGATGCGGCTCCGATGGCCGGGAACGGAGCTCGGGGTGGAACTGCACGCCGACGAACCAGGGATGCTCCGGCAGCTCTACGATCTCCACCAGTGACTTCTCCGGGTAGAGGCCCGTCACGCGAAGTCCCTTCGCTTCCAGGCGCTCGCGGTACTCGTTGTTGAACTCGTAGCGGTGACGATGGCGCTCCGCCACCGTCGCGGCGCCGTACGCCTCCCGCGCATGGGTACCCGCCGTGAGGGCGCACTCGTAGGCGCCGAGGCGCATGGTGCCGCCCTTCTGATCGACCCCTTGCTGGTCCTGGAGCAGGTCGATCACCGGATGTGGCGTGGCCGCCTCGAACTCCGAGGAGTCGGCGCCCGCCAATCCAGCGACGTCGCGCGCGAACTCGATCACGGCGCACTGCATGCCGAGGCAAATACCCAGGAAGGGGACGTTACGCTCGCGGGCGTACTGCGCCGCCAGAACCATCCCTTCCACGCCGCGATCGCCAAACCCACCGGGAATCAAGATCCCGTGAGCACCGCCCAGCAGCGCCTCCGCGCCGTCCAGTTCCACCTTCTCGGAATCGACCCAGTCGACCTTCACCTGCACGCCGTTCGCCACGCCGCCGTGAATGATCGCCTCGGAGATGCTCTTGTAGGCGTCGCGGATTTGCGTGTACTTGCCGACCACGGCAATTGTCACGACGTCTTTCGCCGCCTTCATGCGGTCGGAAAACGCCTGCCACGCTCGCAGATCGGGAGGGCCGGCTTCGATGTGGAGCAGGTCCACGACGAGATCGTCGAGGCCGCTCTTGTGGAACATGAGCGGGACCTCGTAGATCGAAGGGACGTCGACCGCCTCGATGACCGCCTCGGTGGAGACATTGCAGAAGAGGCCGATCTTTTCCCGGACCTCTTGCGGCAGCGGCACCTCCGATCGGCAGAGGAGGATGTCGGCCTGGATCCCGATCTCGCGCAACTCCCGCACCGAGTGCTGCGTCGGCTTCGTCTTGATCTCCCGCGCGGCGCCCAGGTGCGGAACCAGCGTCACGTGAACGAAGAGCGTGTTGAGCCGCGTGTACTCCAGGCGCATCTGGCGGATCGCTTCCAGGAACGGGAGGCTCTCGATGTCGCCCACCGTGCCGCCGATTTCGACGATGGCGACGTCCACCTGCTGGCGGCGCGTCGGCGCCAGCATGCGCGCCTTGATCTCGTCGGTGACGTGCGGGATGACCTGCACGGTGCGGCCGAGGTAGTCGCCGCGCCGTTCCTTCTGGATGATCGTGTCGTAGATCTGCCCCGCCGTGACGCTGTTCGCTTTCCCCATGGAGACGCCGAGGAAGCGCTCGTAGTGGCCGACGTCGAGGTCGGTCTCGGCGCCGTCGTCGGTGACGTAGACCTCCCCGTGCTGGTAGGGGCTCATCGTGCCCGGATCGACGTTCAGATACGGGTCGAGCTTCTGCAGCGAGACCTTCAGTCCGCGGCTCTTCAAGAGGGTACCGATCGAGGATGCCGCGATCCCCTTCCCCAGCGACGAGACGACTCCCCCCGTCACGAAGATGAATTTGGTCATGAGGTCCCTTTCCCTTCCCGGAAACGCGTGCGGGCCCGAGCGAGATCCTCGGGAGTGTCGATGCCGAAGGCAGGCCAGTCGCCGACGGCCACATGAATTGGAATTCCGTGCCAGAGCGCTCGAAGCTGTTCCAGGCGCTCCGCCCGCTCGAGCGGCGCCACCGGGAGCCGCGCGAGCTGGAGAAGCGTGTCGCGCCGATAGGCGTAGATGCCGAGATGAAGGAGCGCCGGCGTTTCGCCGCCATGCCCCGCCGGGATCGGCACGCGGGAGAAATAGAGCGCGCGGCCCTCCCGGTCGAGCACCACCTTCACGCGACTCGGGTCCTGGACGTCGGCGTCCGGGAATGGAGCCGCCAGCGTCGCCATCCGGACCTCCGGGCGTTCGAAGAGAGCGACCAATTGGTCAATCGCCCCCGGTTCCAGGAACGGCTCGTCGCCCTGCACGTTCACAAAGATCGCCAGGGGATCGGGTTCCGGCGCGTCCGAAAGCCGCTCCACCGCCTCCGCCACGCGGTCGAGGCCCGCGGGATGATCGGCCCGCGTCATCAGCGCCTGCCCGCCCGCCTCGCGCACTACCGAGGCGATCCGCTCGCTATCGGTCGCCACCCAAAGGTCGCGCAGCGACGTGGCCGCGCGCGCCAGTTCCCACACGCGAACGACGAGCGGCTTCCCACCGAGGTCTTGTAAGGGCTTTTCGGGGAGTCTTGTGGAGTGGAGTCTCGCCGGGATGATCCCGACGGCGCTGAGCCGCGGTCGCACTATCGCGTCGCGCGTCTCTGAGGGGGACGAGAGACGATGCACAAGTCATGCTAGCAATCGTGGCGGAGAGAGTCAAGCAAGGGTGAGGGGTGTGCTTTAGCTACACGATTATGTCACCCCCTAACGGCTACGTGAAACTGTCCCCCCTATGGGGACCGCTATTCCGCAGAGAAACTTCAGGGACGCACGCATCCGCTCCTCCAGCGTGGCGCCGTGAAGGGTCTCCGAGAACTCAGCGGCACGACGCGCCTGGTCGGCTCGGCATCCGAGGCCGCGTAGCCCGGCGAGCACGTCTAAAGTCTGCTCCTTGGCCACCGCCCGCGCTCGTGCTTCGGTCGCGGCGAGCCGCGCCTCCTGACGCTTGCGCCTCATGAACCCCGCCCCGAACGCTCGCTCCGCCTCGTACTGGTTATGGGTGCGACATCGAAGCCGCATTCCCTCCACCGTCGCCTTCCCCCCTCGCGCCACCGGCTCGACATGGTCGAATTGGAGAAACCTCCGCGCCCCGCAGCGGTGTCCCGTAGTGCCGACGAAGGTGCATTGGCCCTGGTCCCGCTCCCACACGGCGCGCCGCACCTGTGCCGGGATGTACCGCTTTCGGACGGTCGTGTTTTGCGGGCTTTGCCGCCGGGTGGTGCCTTGCCGGCTCGGCCGCCGGGTGATGGCGCCGAACTTCCGCTTCTCGAGATCCGCGATCAGAGCATCGAGCGCCCGGTCGACGACCTGAGCCACGTCCCCCGTGGGAACGGCGTGGCTGAGCAAGGCCTGGGCATAGCGCAGCTTCTCCTGGGTGCTCTTGCCGATCGTGAGCTCAACGAGGAAGCGCTCGGGCGAAGGCGGTGCCGACTTGGCTCGTCCTCCTTCAACTTGCCCCGGGGCAAGTTGCGGGACGGACCGATCCGAAATCGGCAGCACAGTCCGGATCATCGCCGGAGCTTCCGTACCCGCGAAACGCCGGACAAGAAGACTCTCGATCTCAGCCTTGCGGCGGTGTGTCGCCCCCTCGATCAGTTCCTCGGCGTTCTCCGCCGTGAGATGGGGTGCCAGCAGGCACACCGCGGAGAGATGGAGCCGGCCCTCGGCCAGCGCGGCGAAGAGTGCCGGGTGCTGCCGTGCCGCCCGTGCCGCCTGGATCCTCTTGTAGGCCGCGTCCTCCGACAGGCGCAGTTCCTCGACACAGTACGCATGCATGGACGCGTAGCCTCGAGCGACGTACAAGCGACGGGTGTCCACCTCGGCGAGGTGAGCCAGGAGGGTCGCGGTGGTGACGCGATCCTGAGCTAGGAGCGCAGCCAGGTTGAGAAGGAGAACCTCGTCACGGAGGTGAGCCAACGTGTACTCGCGCATGGGAAGACCTGTTCACGGGGCGGTTCTTTCGAACGGCCCGGCTCCGCGGCCGGGCTTTGCTGGGGGGTCTTTCTCTTGTACCACGAGGTATCTCGGCACCCACAGAGGCCCGCAGGGTGCAGGGGAAAATGTTCTAGGATTGTTCACGACCCCACGCTCACGATCGGGCGTGCCGGCCCCTCCCAAGCGGGCTCAGTGCCCTCTTCCATGCGCGAATGCCGCGCGTATGCAACGTGAGCCCTCGAAGTCGTCAAGGAGATTTTCACGGGTAGCGCTCTTTTCTGCCGCGCCCGCACGCGCGGCGCGCGCTTCGCGCTTCGGCGCAGAACAGGGCCACGCGGCCGACGACAGCGGCCGACGGTAATCGAACGGGTTCACGCGAGCGTCGTCTCGCAAGCAATGCAGCGAAGGTGTTCTATGGGTCGCTCGGCTCGCCCCGGACGTGCGGGCAGATGAGGAGAATAGCGAGCCCCAAGGCGAGAATTACTCCCTCGCGAATAGTCCGGGGTCGAGTGGGATCTCGATGCCAGGTGCGTTCCAG
>JANNMC010000115.1:0-1198 GCA_031397435.1 Candidatus Eiseniibacteriota bacterium | reverse complement strand
ACCTCGCAGAGGACGCGGCGGAGCTCGTGGACGTCGAGTACGCGGTGCTGCCCGCGGTGGTGGATCCCGAGGCTGCGCTCACCAGCGGGAGCGCGCTCGTTCACGAGGAGTTCGGCGACAACGTCGTCATGCGCGTCAGCGGCGGAAGCGGCGATGTCGCGCGCGCATTCCGCGGCGCGGCGTTCGTGCTGCGCGAGAAGTTCCGCACGAATCGGCACTGCGCGATGCCGCTGGAAGGGCGCGCGACGCTCGCGGCACCCGACGCCGACGGCAATCTCACGCTCTTTACGTCGACGCAGACGCCGCACCTGGTGCGCAGCCGCGTCGCGCAGATCATGGGCTTCCCCGAGCAGAAGCTGCGCGTGATCGGCCCGGACGTCGGCGGCGGCTTCGGTCTCAAGTGCCACGTGTTCGCGGAGGAAGTGCTGACGTGCTTCTTCGCGAAGGAGGTCGGCGCGCCCGTCAAATGGGTCGAGGATCGCCGCGAGAATTTCCTCGGTTCCTTCCACGCGAAGGACGAGATCGTGGATTGCGAGATGGGCTTCGCCGCGGACGGGACGCTGTTAGGGATGCGCGCGGAGATCATCGGCGACCTCGGCGCCTACAGCGCGGACCCGTGGCCGTCGCCGTTCGAGGTGCTGCAGCTCGCGGCCGCGCTGCCGGGTCCGTATCGCCTGAAGGACTACGCGTACGAAGTGAAGGCCGTGTGCACCAACAAGACCACGCTCTCCGTGTATCGCGGCGTCGGGCTGCCGGCGGCGGTGCTCGTGCAGGAGCAGATGATGGACATCGCGGCGCGCCGGCTCGGGCTCGATCCCGCCGAGATTCGGCGACGCAACCTCATCAAGCCCTCCGAATTTCCGTACGTCTCAGCGACCGGACTGCATTACGACAGCAGCAGCTCGACCGATGCGCTCGAAAGGGGCCTCGCGCTCGTCGACTACGACGGCTTCCGAAAGCGGCAAGTTGAAGCGCGCGCGCAAGGCAGGCACGTTGGAATCGGCATCTGCACTTACATCGAGATGACGACCTTCGGGACCCATTACTGGGCGCCGCTCGGCATCGAGCACAGCGCCTATGACTCGGCGAACGTGCGCATGGATCCGGGCGGTGGCGTAGTCGTGAGTGTCGGGACTTTTTCCCATGGGCAGGGCCACCATACGACCTACGCCCAGATGATCGCGGACGAGCTCGGGGT
>JANNMC010000094.1:0-1805 GCA_031397435.1 Candidatus Eiseniibacteriota bacterium | reverse complement strand
CCTGCGATTGCCCGAGGCAGGTGTGGCGCCCCAGACCGAAGCTCAGGTGGTGGTTCGGGGTGCGCGTGACATCGAGACGGTCCGGATCGCGGAACTCCGCGGGGTCTCGATTTGCGGCGCCGTTGAAGATCACGCAGACCTCGCCGGCTGGAATTGTTACGCCGCCGATCGCGAGCGGCACATCGGCAACGCGCTGGCCGATCTGCACCGAGGTGTCGTAACGAAGCAGCTCCTCGACTGCGGTCGGAATCGCTGCGGGGTTGCGGCGCAGCAAGTCGAGCTGCTCGGGGCTGCGGAGCAGCGCGTGCAGGCCCGTGCCGAGCAGGTCTTGCGTCGTGCCGTGGCCCGCCTGGAGCAGGATGTAACAACTGCCGATCAGCTCTTGCTCGTCGAGACTCGCGCCGTCCTCGTCGCGCGCATCGATCAGCGCGGTCATCAGGTCCGCGCGCGGCCGGCGACGGTGGTCCGCAATCAACTCCCCGAAATAAGCGATGTAACCCAGCGTCGCTTCCTCGCCCTCGCGAATCGTCTGTTCGTCGATCTGGCCGATCTCGCCGCGCCGCGTCGATTGGTGAGCCCAGTCATAGAAGCGCGGCAGGTCCTCGGTCGGGACGCCGAGCATTTCGCAGATCACGATCAGCGGTAGCAGGAACGCGAGGTCGTGGACGACATCCATGCGCCCCTTCGGCTCGACGCGATCGAGCAACCCCTCGATCACCTCGCGGATCCGGCCGTCGCGCTGCTCGACCGAGCGCGGCGTGAACACGCGGGAGATCAGGCCGCGCACGCGGTCGTGCTTGGCGGGCGGCAGGAACAGCAGCGTGCTGCGCTGCATCTCGACGAAGTGCCGCCCGTTCGGGCCGACGTCGAATACGTCGACGCCACGCGCATCGCTGCGCACGTCCGGGTGCTTCAACACCTCGCGGATGTCGGCGTAGCGCGTGAGCACCCAGGTCGGCTTCCCGGAAATCTGTTCGGTGCGCAGCATCGGCGCCAGCGCGCGCAGCCGGTGCAAGTACGGGTAGAGGCTGCCCCGGCGCTTCGGGTCGAGGATCGCCGCGAGCACCCGCTCAGGATCGCTGAGCTCAGCGGCGAGCGCGGTGTCGCGTTCGACTTCCAACTCGGGCGACGAATGCATCGGAATCCCCGCCAGGACGTGGGCGCGAACCTGAGCGCTCGCTGCCCTAATTGCTGCCGGCAGCATAGAAGAAAACAACGCGCATAGTCTGATAGGATGCTCGAGGTTTTGACGTTCTCGCACCCACGGTGAACTGCCGTCCAAGGGGGTCGATGTGTCCTCGCCCGCACAGCGTTACTGGATCATCGACGCCGACACCCACGTGACCGAGCCGGCGGATGTTTGGACGAGCCGCGTACCGCGCGCGCTGCGCGAACGGGTGCCGCGCGTGGAGTGGGATCCGAAGCTGCAAGAGCAGGCTTGGTACATCGGCGACCAGCGCATCAACTCCGTCGGCATCACCGCCATTGCCGGCTACAAGGACCCCTACCCCGCGCACCCCGCGCGCTACGAAGACGCGCACCCCGGTTCCTACGATGCGAACGCGCGTCTCGAGTACATGGACGGGCTCGGCATCTGGGCGATGGTGCTCTACCCGAACGTGGGCGGTTTCGGAAACCAGGTGTTCGGCAACCTCGACGACGCCGAGGCCAAGCTCGCCTGCGTGCACGCGTACAACGACTTTCTAATCGATTGGTCGTCGGCGGATCGCCGCCGGCTGCTGCCGGTGATGTCGCTGCCTTTCTGGGACGTGAAGGCAAGCGTGGCGGAGGTCGAGCGCTCCGCG
>JANNMC010000093.1:0-1076 GCA_031397435.1 Candidatus Eiseniibacteriota bacterium | reverse complement strand
AGGTGATCCAACAGATCGAGGAACTCGGGCTCTGCAAGCGCGGCGAGGGCGGCGCCTTCGTCGAGGGCGGGCGCATCGAGCTCGGCGGCGAGCTCCCGCTGAACACCCACGGCGGCCTGCTCTCGGAAGCGCACGTGCTCGGAATGAATCACGTCGTCGAGGCCGTCAAGCAGCTACGCGGCGAGTGCCGCGAGCGCCAGGTCGCAGGCGCCGAGCTCGGTGTTGTTACGGGCTGGGGCGACTTCGGCGACGGCAGTCTCGCGATTCTCTCGCGCGGCTGAGCGCGCGAGGCCAAACGCACCGACCGAGGGAGCGCAGACATGGAATCCGCGGAAGCGAAGACGGACGCGACGATCGGGTCGACGGGTTCCGGCGATGAATTCTACGCCTGGTGCGCGCGCGGTGAACTGCGCCTCCGGCGCTGCAACGCATGCCAGGCGTGGTGCCACGTCCCGCGCGTGATCTGCCCGGTCTGCGCCGCGCGCGATTGGTCGTGGCAGCCCGTGCGCGGGACGGGGCGCCTCTACACCTGGACGGTCGTTCATCGCGCGATGCATCCGGCCTTCGTCGGCGACGTTCCGTACGCCGTGGTCGTCGTCGCACTCGACGAGGGGCCGCGCATCGTCAGCCGGATCGCGGACTGCCCGCTCGAGGAGCTTGCGATGGAAATGCCGGTGGAGGTTGTGTTCGAGCGCGGCGACCGGCTGGGCGAGCGCGTGCTGCCGAGATTCAAGCGAGCTTCGCGCGCGGCGGTCGGAGCGATGCGATGAAGTCGCTGCCTTCGACGATCGCCTTCGAGAAGCGCGATCACATCGCGGTCTTCACCCTCGACCGCCCCGAGGCGCTGAACAGTCTCACGGGCGAGATGATGATCGGGCTCGAAGCGGGCTTTGCCGAGTTCCAAGCCGATTCGGAGTTGTGGGTCGCGATTCTCACGGGCCGCGGCGAGCGCGCGTTCTGCGCCGGTGCGGATCTGAAGGACGCGCTTCCCCGCATCACCGGCGGCGACGAGCTCGGCTACGAAGACCACACGAAGCGCCCGTTCTCGGACGTGTTCAAGCCGATCATCGCCGCCG
>JANNMC010000225.1:0-1273 GCA_031397435.1 Candidatus Eiseniibacteriota bacterium | reverse complement strand
TCGATTCGGTCTACTTCGCTGACTGGTCTCCCGACGGGAGAAATCTTGCCGCGATCCGCTTCGTCGACGGCGTCTGCCGAATCGAGGCGCCTCTCGGCAAGGTGATTCACACCACGCATGCCTGGATGAGCCACCTCCGCTACTCCCCGGACGGGTCGATGCTGGCGTTTCTGGAACACCCGGCCGCCGGGAACAATGCCGGCCACGTCTGCGTCATCAAGCCAGGCGAGGCCCCGAAGCGCCTGACCGAAAAACGCTACGAAATGGTCTGGCGCCTGGCCTGGAGGCCGGACGGCAAGGAGGTCTGGTTCGGAGGGCAGGAATCCGACGAGGCGACGGTCGGGGTCTCCGGTGTCTCCCTCGACGGCGTCACACGTCGCGTCTTTTCGGCGCCGGGGTGGGCCGCGGTAGCGGATGTGGCCCGTAACGGCGACGTCCTGCTCGGCATGACGCGCCCTCGCATGCGGCTGGAATCAGGCACGCGACAGGGGGGAAGTCTGGGGGTAACGGACCTCTCGAACCTCGACTGGTCGCTTCTCCGCGACATGAGCACCGACGGCTCCGTGGTGCTGTTCGACGAGACAGGCCTGGGATCGGCGGGAAATCCTGGAGTCTACATTCGATCGACGGATGGGAGCCCCGCCGTGCGATTGGCCGACGCCATCTGTGCTGGCCTTTCACCCGACGGCCGCTATGTCTTAGCCGGGCGGGGAGACGAGGCTGACGTCTTGCTCCTTGTTCCGACCGGTGTCGGCGAAACTCGCCGGATCGATCTGCCCGACCACGCCATCGGCTTCGCCGCGTGGATTCCGGGATCCGAGGCGGTCGTCGTCGTCGCATCGAAAGCCAACGGTCCACGACGGCTCTACCACGTCGATCTCACCACGCACGCCATCAGCCCCATTGGGAGTGAGATCGCCCTGGCCGGCAGCCAGGTGATGCTGTCGCCGGATGGCGAGCGCATCGCCGCGCGCACCCCTGACGGCATTCGAATCGTCCGCCTGGCTGACGGCAGCAGTCATTTGATCCCCAGTCTCAAGCCCGGCTCCCTTCCCGCCAACTGGACCACGGACTCCCGCGGCCTCTATACGTGGACCCGCGGCGAAATCCCAACGCCGATCCTCCGCGTTGACGTGGAGACCGGTGCTTCGGAGCCATGGATGGAAATCTTGCCGATGGTGCGAAGCGGCGTCGCCGGTTTCAATTCAGTAAAGTTGACTCCCGACGGCGAACGATACGCCTGTTCGTATGTCATGGTCGATTCCACGCTCTT
>JANNMC010000021.1:0-1093 GCA_031397435.1 Candidatus Eiseniibacteriota bacterium | reverse complement strand
CGAGGATGCGATGAAGAGAGTGCATCCCCGGTGAACGCTCAGGTCACATCCTTGGTTTCGGCGGCTTCACGAACTGGTCGAGCCAGGTCATCATCTCCGCCAGCGTGTGCCCCACGCTCTCGCGTGCCGCGTAGCCGTGTGCCTCGCCCGGGAGCTGCACATAGCGCACCGTCGCGCCATTCCCCTTGAGCGCCGCGAACATGCGCTCAGACTGGACGGGGAAGGTGCCCGTGTTGTTGTCGGCCATCCCATGCACGAGCAGGATCGGCGTCTTGATCCGGTCGGCATAGGTGAAGGGCGACATCGCTTCGTAGAGGTCCTGCGCCTGCCAGTAGCTGCGCTCCTCGCCCTGGAAGCCGAACGGGGTGAGCGTGCGGTTGTAGGCGCCCGAGCGCGCAATGCCGGCGCGGAAGAGCTTGGTGTGCGCGAGCAGGTTGGCCGTCATGAATGCACCATAGGAATGACCGCCCACACCGATGCGGTCGCGGTCGGCGACGCCCATGGTGACGATCTGATCGATCGCCGCCTCGGCGCTCGCGACGAGCTGCTCCACGTACGTGTCGTTGGGCTCTTTGCCATCGGCACCGATGATCGGCATGGTCGGGTCATCCATCACACCGTAGCCCTGCAAGAGCGCGAAGAGATGCGACGAGCCACCGGGCCGAGTGAAGCGGTAGGGCGAGCCGGTGACCTGCGAGGCCGCGTCGGCGGAGCCGAACTCGAGCGGGTAGGCCCAGAGCAGGAACGGGAGCGCACCATCGCGCGCCTTGTCGTAGCCGGGGGGCAGATACACGGTCGCGTGCAGTGTCACGCCATCGCGACGCTTGTAGCTCACGCGCTCGGTGCGCACGCCCGTGAACTCAGGTGCGGGATCCTTGAACTGCGTGAGTTGACGCGGTGCGATGCGGCGCACGAGATCGCGCTGCCAGAGATTGGGCGACTCATCGACGGATTCACGTCGCGTGAGCAATCGCTCGCCGCGTTCGTCGAGCAGGTCGACGACCGTCTCGTAGTAGGGCGCGGCGGACTGGAACGCGCGCGTCGACTGGCCGGTGGTGAGATCGAACCGGTCGAGGAAGGGACGATCACCCTC
>JANNMC010000376.1:0-4821 GCA_031397435.1 Candidatus Eiseniibacteriota bacterium | reverse complement strand
GAACATGAGGCCGGCCAGGGTCTCCTCGATCCGGTCGCGCCCCGCCAGCACGCGCTCGACGTCGCCGGCCGCCACCGAAGAGAGGCGTCGCGTGGTGTTCAGCAGCACGCTTTGCACCGAGGGAAAACGCTCCCGGATCTCCGCGGCCCAACCTTCGAAGAGCGGATGGTCCTCGCTGGCGACCAGATTCACCATGACCTGCCCGGAATGGGTCCCTTCGCGAATCACCAGGAAGCGAAGGAGTCCCTCGTGGCGCCGCGTATTGTAAGAACTGAGCCCGGCCGCGCGGGCGCGATCGCGCACGAAGGCGACGAGCGCGCTCGAGATCTCGGTGGCGATGTGGCAGCGCTCGAGGTCGAAGGGGCGGTCGAAGAGGCCGCGCCGGTGGAGCCCGAGCGTGAGGAGCCCTTCGGGATCGCGCCCGAAGGAGTACTCCATCTTGTTCCGGTAGCCGAAGCGATGCGCGGCCGGGATGATGGGACGGATCGTCGCCTCCAGCCCGCCCAAATGTTTCAAACAATCGGCCACTTGCGATTCCTTGTGCCGCAACTGCTCTTCATACGAGAGGTCCTGGAACCTGCATCCGCCACAGACACCGACGTGCGAGCAGACAGGCGCGACGCGGAGCGGCGAAGGCGTGAGGATTTGCTCGGTCCTCGCCTCGGCGTAGTGCGGCTTTCGTCTCGTGATGCGCGCCGACACGCGGTCTCCCGGCAGCGCTCCCTCGATGAAGATCACGAAGCTGTCGATGCGGGCGAGCGCCTTGCCACCGAACGCCAGATCTGCCACGTCCAACTCCACGAGCTCCCCCTTCTTATAGGGACGGACCGAGGGGAGCGGAGGCTGGGGTGTGGCCGGTGGCGGAACGGAGGTCATCCGCCCAGTTTACACCAGGCGGGCAAGACCCCAGAAACCGCTTGGGAAGCAGTAGCTTGGGGCCGATGGCTACCTACATGGAATCGCGCTCTCCCCGGCCGTCGCCGACGGTCTCGCTCGGCGTCCGCGCCGCTGTCTTCACATCACTCAGCATTCTCGTCGCGGTCCTCCTGTCGGCCCTGATTCTCGAGATCGAGGGGAGGTCCGAGGTCCGGGGCGCGGCCAACGAGCAGCTTCGCCGCGCCCGAAACGTGGCGGCGGACCGGCTGTCGCGGGATGGCGAGAACCTTCGCCGCCTGGCGGCCACGGTCGCGCGCGATCCGAAGTTCTTCGCGCTTCTGGCCCTTCGCCGTTCGGAGCGGACCGCCAGCTTCCGCCAGTCGTTGGAAGGGGTCATCCGCGAATTCCAGGCCGACGCCAAGGTGGAGATCTTCGACATCACCGACGAGTGGGGCGCCACGGCTGCCGCTTCGGAACGTCCTGCTGCTCCCGAGGCGAGTCGCGGAAACTCACCACTGGTTCGCCGAGCCCTGGCGGGAACGCCATCGCTCGGATTTCGCCTGGAGGGAGGGCGTCTCTATCGCGTGGCCGTCGTGCCGGTGCTGGCGGGAGGGCGCGCGCCTGTCGGCACGCTGACGCTCGGGTCGCCGCTCGACGAATCGTTCGCGGACGCCGTTCGGTCCGCCACGGGGGCCGATCTGCTCCTGCTGGCGGGGGAAATCTCCGCGGAGGGAGGGAGGCGTTCCGCCGCGCGGCCGATCGTCACCACGCTCTCGGATGCGGCGGCGCGCTCGGTGATGGAGACGATTGGCGGGCCCGCCCGCTCCAACGCGAAGGCGCGGCCCGGCGAGGGGCGCCCGGTTTCGCTCGCCAAGATGCCCGCGCTCGCATCGGATGTCGCGCTCGACGGCGCCATCGAGGGAGGCGCGGCACGGCTCCTCCTGGTCGCCCCGCTCGCCCTGGAAGCCGGCCTCGCTCCCCTTCGCCAGACGCTGCTCGCGGCGGGCGCCACGGCGGCAGGCGCCGCCCTCTTCGCAGGGTTCGTGGCCGGCGGTGTTCTATCTCGGCGACTTCGCCGGCTCGGCGCGGCGGCGCGCGCGGTGGGCGACGGGAACTACGAGGCGCCGCTTCCCGCGCCCGACCGCGACGAGGTCGGCATCCTCACCGCCGACTTCCAGGCGATGCGAGAGAAGCAGCGCCGTGACCTCGACCATCTGGTCGAAGTCGATCGGATGAAGAGCGATTTCATGGCCGTGACCGCGCAGGATCTCATGAGCCCGGTGCAGGACATCACGAGAGCCGGGGAGATCATGGCGGCGAAGAATGCTCCGGCGCTCGGCGTCGACGGGATGCGGCGGCTCCGCGTCATTCGAGGCGGCGCCGACACGCTGAGCCGGATGGTTCACGATCTCGGAAGCGCGAGCGTCGTCTTCACGCGCACGTCGGAACCGGCGCCTCCTGATCCCGACGCCGAGGACGAGGAAGAGGCTTCGCTCCACGTCGTTTCGGCGCCGGCCGACTTCCATCCCGCCGTGGTGGCCGACGTGCCGTCCGAACCGGCGCCGGTTCCGGCGCGCGAGATGGCGCCGGTTGATGTGGCCGCGTTGGTGGAATCGGCCGCGGTGGAGATGATCGTCGCGGCCGCGGAGCGGGGTATCGAAGTGGAAATGGCGATCGATCCGGAACTGCTTCATCCCGCTGCCGAGGCGATCACGCTTTCCGCTTCCATGCGGGACTATGGAAGGAACGCCATCGCCACGCTTCCGCCTGGCTCGGTCCTCTCGTTCGCCGCCTGGCGTACGGCTCGTGCGATCGAGGTCCGCCTCGAGGGCGGCCCCTCGCCACTCGAAATCACGCTCCCCCTTGATCCCGCGCCACCCAACCCGCCCGACCTCACGAAAGCTGGGTAGCCCCCCCGCTCCACCGAATCGACAATCCCCCACGACACTTAGCGTCATCTATTTAAGACACAGATAATCTGTTTATTAACAACGCATTAGACGAAAGCCCCCAAACAGTCGCCGCGAATAGACAAGCATTGACGACACTTCGACGTTCCTCAGCGCTCCAACTTCGCAAATTGCATTCCCTGTAATCTATTACAGCACAGATGGTTACCTGAAATCTGCGGCCCCAATCGTGCATATGGCACGGCGGCTGCTTTAGCCTAACCCCGTCAGGCGCTCGCAAGGCGAGCATGAAACGAGAAGCTAACGACCCAAACCAACGAGGTGGCAAATGGAAGCTCTCATGATCGTGATCGGAATCTTCATCTCCTTCGGACCTATCGGCGGCGGCAAGGCTGGCTGGTAAGTAGCAAGCAGTCGAAGCGGCTCTCCGTGAAGCAGCGCGAAGTTCCCGGACCCTAAACGAATCGAAAGGAGGTGTCAGAATGGAAGCTCTCTTGATCGTCATCGGAATCTTCGTCTCCTTCGGCCCGATCGGCGGCGGTAAGGCCGGCTGGTAACGCCGACTCACATAGCAGAAAGCCCCCAAGTGCAGTGATCCTGCCGCGCCGCGTTCCTCCGGAACATGGCGCGGTCTGGGACGAAGGGCCACCGGTCACCCCCGGGTGGCCCTTTGTCTTGGGTGTGCGGTACGGAGACCTGGGGGACGGCTGACGCCGCGGTGGGGGTGTGATACCGTGGCTCGTCGTCCCCAACACCCTCCCTCTCCGGAGATCCGCGCCCCATGAGCAAGCGTCCTCCCGCCGAGCTCGGGCCGATGCTCGAGTGCGACGTGCCGCCCGAAATGCCGGTGCTCCCGCTCATGAGCACCCTCGTCTTCCCGCTCGGTGTCACGTCGATCCAGATCCGCGTCGAACAATCGAAGGCACTTCTCAGGGAGCACGCCAATCCCGACACCCTGATCGCGCTCGCCTATAGCCCCGCTACGCGGGAGCAGGACATCGTGCCGGAAGACCTGAGCAAGGTCGCCCTGGCAGCCCGCGTCATCCGGATCCTCAACATGCCGGGCGGGAATCTCCAGGTAACGCTGGAAGGGCTCCGGCGGGTCTCGATCGTGGAAGTTCTCCGCCGCGAGCCCTACATCATGGCCCGCGTCGCCTGTCCGGTGGAGGCGATCGGCGATCCGATGGAGATCCATGAGCTCATCACCCAAATACTAAAGTCGCTCCGCACGCTCGCCCAACTCGACACCTCCTACCCGTCCGAGCTCGACAACATCTTCAGCATGAATCTGGGCGATCCAGGGCTTTTCGCCGATACGGTCGGTTCCCTGGTCCGATTTCCGGTCGAGACGAAGCGGCAGATCATCGAGGAACTCGACATCATCCGCCGCCTCACGATCGTCGCCGAGGGTCTCGTCGCGGAAATCGCGCGGCTCACCGTGGCGGAAGACGTGGTGCGCCGGACCACGGTGCAGATGGAGAAGAGCCAGAAGGAGTTTTTCCTCCGCCAGCAGTTGATGGAGATCCGCCGCCTTCTGGGCGAGGACGATCCCCAGGAAATGCTGGTGCGGCAGATCCTGGAACGAGCCGGAAGCTTGGGGCTCCCGCCCCACGTCCGCTCCGTGGTGCAAGAGGAGACGAATCGCCTTCGCTACCTGGGGCCATCGTCCCAGGAATCGGGTGTGGTGCGGAATTACGTCGACTGGCTCCTGGCGCTGCCGTGGACAAGCCAGAGGGCCCCGGCCATCCAGCTCGAAGAGGTGAGCCGGCGGCTGGACCAGGAACACTTCGGGCTCGAAAAGGTGAAGGAGCGGATCCTTGAATACCTCGCGGTCCTGAAACTGAAGAACGACATGCGGGGCCCCATCCTCTGCTTCGCCGGTCCTCCGGGGACTGGGAAGACCTCGCTTGGCGCTTCCATCGCGCACGCCATGGGCCGCGCCTTCGTCCGGATGAGCGTCGGCGGCGTACGCGACGAGGCGGAGATCCGCGGACATCGCCGCACCTACATCGGCGCGCGCCCCGGAAAGATTCTT